>CAZAHP010000050.1:13847-16961 GCA_964484985.1 uncultured Methylophilaceae bacterium | reverse complement strand
GTCTTTATCGTAGGCGCTGCAGCAGAAGCTGAAGGTAATTTATTCAACACCAAATTAAGCGGCCCAATCGCCTTAGTATTAGGCGCTGAAGGCACAGGCCTTCGCCGCTTAACCGCAGAAACTTGCGATGCTTTAGTTGGCATTCCTATGTTTGGCTCGGTTGAAAGTTTGAATGTTTCTGTGGCGAGTGGTATTTGTTTATACGAAGCTAGAAGGCAACGTAACGCAGAATCCACATAAAGATGTTAAAATGTCGAGTTGTAAGTTTTTTATTCTGTTAATTATTTGGAGTTATCATGGCTGTTGAACGTACCCTTTCTATTATCAAACCTGACGCAGTGGCAAAAAATGTGATTGGTCAAATCTACACACGTTTTGAAAATGCTGGTTTAAAAGTTGTTGCTGCAAAAATGGCACAATTAACTCAAGCTGAAGCTGAAGGCTTCTACGCTGTGCACAAAGAGCGTCCTTTCTTTGGCGCTTTGGTGCAGTTTATGATTTCAGGTCCAGTAATGATTCAAGCGCTTGAAGGCGAAGGCGCTGTGTTGAAAAACCGTGATTTGATGGGCGCAACTAATCCTAAAGACGCAGCACCTGGCACTATTCGTGCTGACTTTGCTGAAAGCATTGATGCTAACGCAGTGCATGGTTCAGACTCAGCTGAGAATGCAGCAATTGAAATTGCTTACTTCTTCGGTAAATAATTTATTCTTCTTCATGATGCTTGTTGGCATTAAAAGAAATTAATTTTGGAAAATCTACTCAATTTTAACCAAGCGCAGCTCGCCGAGTATTTTAAAACACTAGGCGAGAAGCCTTTTCGCGCCAAGCAGTTGATGCGCTGGATGCATCATTACGGCGTGAATGATTTTGACGAGATGACCGACATCGCGAAAGTATTACGCGAAAAGCTTAAAACGCAGGCGGAAATTATGCCGCCTGCCATTAAGTTAGAACAAGTTTCTGACGATGGCACACGTAAGTGGCTTATCGATTCAGGCGCCAATAATGGCGTTGAAACCGTATTTATTCCTGAGGCAGATAGAGGGACGTTGTGTGTTTCTTCTCAAGTAGGATGTGCCCTAGAGTGCACCTTCTGCTCAACTGGCCGTCAGGGTTTTAACCGAAATTTAAATGTTTCAGAGATTATTGGTCAGCTATGGGTGGCCAATCAGGCTTTGCGACAAGATGCAGACTATGGTCAGCTCTCTAAAGATGACCGTATTATCAGTAATGTAGTGATGATGGGCATGGGCGAGCCCTTGGCGAACTATGATAACGTAGTGACTGCCATGCAAATTATGCTCGATGACTCTGCTTATGGCTTAAGCCGCCGCCGCGTGACACTCTCCACCAGTGGCTTAGTGCCCGCCATGGATAGGCTTAAAGAGGATTGCCCTGTTGCATTGGCAGTTTCGCTACACGCGCCAAATGATGCGCTGCGTGATGAAATCGTCCCTATCAATAAAAAGTACCCAATTAAAGAACTCATGGCAGCATGTGAGCGCTATTTAGTTAAAGCGCCACGTGACTTTGTGACTTTTGAGTATGTAATGCTGGATGAAGTGAATGATACTGCAGGCCATGCAAGACAACTGCTCGATGTGGTACAAAATGTACCCTGTAAATTTAATTTGATACCATTTAACCCTTTTCCAAATAGCGGATACGATACGTCCAAAGCTGACAATATCAGGCGTTTCCGCGATATACTCATGCAAGCAGGCTATGTGGTCACTACGCGCAAAACGCGTGGGGATGATATTGATGCTGCTTGTGGTCAGTTGGCAGGTAAAGTGGAAGATAAAACCAAGCGCGTGATGCGCAGAATTGCTGTGGAGAAGGCTGAATGAATAAGTTGATGTTGCTAGCGCTATTGTTGCTTGCCTCATGCGCTAATATGCAATCTCAAACAGGGTCAGATGGTACAACGGGCATCAGTGTGAGTGCGCGTAAACATACTGACCTTGGCTCTGCATACTATGAAGAGAAGCAGTACGCGATTGCACTTGAAGAGTTTAATGTTGCGATTAAATACGACCCTAGCTACGCCCCAGCTTACAATGGTTTAGGCTTAGTTCACTCCGTCTTAGGGCAAGATGATAAGGCTGACTCTAATTTCAAAAGAGCGATACAATTAAATGGTGACTACTCTGAAGCACATAATAATTATGGTGCTTTTTTGTGTTCAAGAACACGTTATGATGAGTCTGTTGGCCAGTTTTTATCTGCAGTAAAAAATCCTTTATACACCACGCCATACCTAGCCTATTTAAATGCTGGTTTGTGTTCTCTGCGTAAGAAAGATGAAAAGAACGCAGAGATTTATTTTAGAAATGCTGTTCAAATTGAGCCGCTTTTGCACCGAGCTTCATACGAAATTGCAAAAATGGAGTTTAAGCGAGGTGAGCATTTGCAGGCGCGCAATACCTTGCAAAATGCACTGATTACTAATCCTACGGCAGATATGTTATGGCTAGGTGTTCAGATTGAGCGTATTCTGGGGGATAGAAATGCAGAGGCGAGCTACTCCTTACAGTTGAGAAAAAAGTACCCCGAGTCTGCACAGACTAAAGCAATGCTATCTGGAGAATAGTCAATGACAGAGGCCGCTGAAATTACACAAGAAGTGCTTACAGCAAATTTATCATTAGGCGATAGACTCAAAGCTGCGCGCGAAGAAAAAAACCTCAGTGTAGAGCAGGTTTGTGCCAATTTACGTTTAGGACAAAAACAAGTGCAAGCGCTTGAGTCTAATGATTTTGATGTCTTGCCCGATGCGATGATTACACGCGGTTTTATTCGTAATTACGCACGTTTGCTTGGTTTAGATGCCGAACCTCTGTTGCAGGCTTATCGCATGCATAGTCCTGAGCCTCTGGTCAAAGCGATTAGTATTCCATCCGCCAATATTGTGATTAGCAATGAACAAAAAAAACTGTGGATGCCCTACGCAATAGCAAGTGCAGTTATTGCCTTGCTACTGGCGGTGTGGTTTGTCTATATGGAGTATAAGCCTGCTATAGAAAGTGGCTTGCAAGAGGCGCAGCTTGCGCTTACCGATACTGTCCAAGATGCTTCAAAGGGTGCTGCAGTTGAAACAAAAGTGCCTGC
>CAZAHP010000050.1:0-13747 GCA_964484985.1 uncultured Methylophilaceae bacterium | reverse complement strand
AAGGAAAGTAGCTGGGTGAATATTCGAGACCGCGACAATAAATTGATTTTTGACCAAGTGTTACCAGCTGGGGCGCAACAATCGGTTGAGGGGACTCCTCCGTTTAAAATCGTCATCGGTAATGCGGTAGCGACTCAGCTGACTTACAATGATCAAAATGTTGATTTGGCTCCTCATACTAAAGTGAGAGTCGCTAGACTCACGCTGGAGTAGAAACTTATGTTACAAACTCGTCGTAAAACGCATACCGTCATGGTGGGGCATGTTTCAGTTGGGGGCAGCCATCCTGTGGTTGTGCAGTCAATGACCAATACTGATACCGCAGATGCAGCCGCTACTATTCAGCAAGTGTTCGACCTTTGGCAAGCGGGCTCAGAAGTCGTGCGTATTACTGTGAACTCACCAGAGGCAGCTGCGCAAGTGGCAACTATTCGCAAAGGTTTAGATGATTTAGGTTGTAATGTGCCATTGGTGGGAGATTTTCACTTTAATGGGCACAAACTTCTAGCTGCACATCCTGATTGTGCTGAAGCACTCGCTAAATATCGTATTAATCCAGGCAATGTAGGTAAAGGTAGCAAACGCGATGAGCAGTTTTCATCGATGATTGCAGCTGCCATACAATACAACAAACCAGTACGCATAGGCGTGAACTGGGGTAGTTTAGACCAAGCTAAAATGGCACGTATGATGGATGAAAACGCGCAGCTTGCAGCACCCTTGTCCGCTGAGGCGCTCATGCGAGAGGCGCTCATACAATCTGCTTTAGAGAGTGCGCAACAGGCCGAAGAATGGGGTTTGCCAGCAGATAAAATCATCATTTCTTGCAAGGTCAGCAACGTACAAGACTTAATCAAAGTGTACACAGATTTGGCACAGCGCTGTGAGTACCCACTACATTTGGGTCTGACCGAAGCAGGCATGGGTTCAAAAGGTATTGTCGCAAGCACTGCAGCGCTATCAATTCTATTGCAAGCTGGAATAGGTGACACCATCCGTGTGAGCTTAACACCCCAGCCAAACGAATCACGCACGACTGAAGTGATTGTTGCGCAAGAAATACTGCAAACCATGGGCATACGTTCATTTACACCTTTGGTCACTGCTTGCCCGGGTTGCGGTAGAACCACTTCAACCTACTTCCAAGAGCTCGCACAAGATATACAGCGTTATTTACGTGAGCAAATGCCTATTTGGCGCAAAACTTACCCGGGCGTAGAAACCATGAATGTAGCCGTGATGGGCTGTGTGGTGAATGGTCCTGGTGAGTCGAAACTTGCTAATATCGGTATTAGCTTGCCGGGCACGGGAGAGGTGCCTGTAGCGCCTGTGTTTGTGGATGGCGAAAAAACCGTAACACTCAAAGGTGACCATATTTCGCAAGAGTTTCAAGCAATCGTCGATACTTACGTAAAAACAAACTATGCAGAAGGCGGTAAGTTGCGTGCGGAGCGTAAAGTTATTCCTGTGCAATCAATCGCATAATTATTATTAAATAGATAAATTTCATGGCTGACAAGTTTCAATCAATCAAGGGCTTTTACGATATATTGCCCGAAAACACTCCTCTCTGGTTCAAGCTAGAAGACACTGCTCGTCGCGTATTAGGTCAATATGGCTATCGTAATATTCGTATGCCTATTGTTGAGCCTACCGAGTTGTTTGTGCGTTCAGTCGGTGAGCATACCGACATTGTAGAGAAAGAAATGTACGCATGGACAGATGCGCTTAATGGCGACAAGCTGACTTTGCGCCCTGAAGGCACGGCGGGCTGCGTACGAGCTGTGGTAGAGCACAGTCTTACCTACAATGGCCCGCAACGCTTGTGGTATATGGGGCCTATGTTTAGGCACGAGAATGTGCAAAAGGGCCGTCAACGCCAGTTTCATCAAATCGGTTGTGAAGCCTTTGGTTTTGAAGGCGCAGAGACTGATGCTGAACAAATTATTTTACTTGCACGTTTGTGGCGAGAACTCGGTTTGCAAGATATAGAGTTGCAAATTAACTCGATTGGCGATGCCGATGAGCGTTTGGCGTATCGCCAAACTTTGATTGCCTATTTTGAGCAACATGCAGATTTATTAGATGAAGATGCTAAACGTCGTCTACACACTAACCCGCTACGCATTTTAGATAGCAAAAACCCGCGTATGCAAGCGATGTGCGAGGCAGCGCCACGCATGCTGGAGTCACTAGGCGAGGCAAGCCGTGCGCACTTTGAAAAAGTCTGCCAGATTCTAACGGATGCAGGCGTTGCTTATACTCTTAACTCGCGCTTGGTGCGTGGTTTAGATTATTACAATCGCACTGTATTTGAATGGGTCACGACTAAGCTTGGTGCACAAGGCACGATTGCAGGTGGCGGGCGCTACGATAGCTTGGTTGAGCGTATGGGCGGCGAAGCTACGCCAGCTTGCGGCTTTGGCATAGGCTTGGAGCGCGTGTTTTTATTGATGCAAGAGTATGGTGTAGAGGCAAGTGATACCGCCGATGTGTTTGTCGTCAATATCGGTGCTGCTGCTGAGAAAATGGCCGTGCAGGTGGCAGAGTTATTACGTAACCTAGGTAAATCTGTGATTGTGCACCCTGCAAGTGGTAGTTTTAAATCGCAAATGAAAAAAGCAGATAAAAGCGGCGCACGTTATGCTGTGATTATCGGTGAGGATGAAGTGGTCGCTAACGAGGTGTTAATAAAGCCGCTACTCGTTCGTGGTGAGCAAGTTAAGTGTAAGCCAAATGAACTTGCTGCTTACTTTCAATCTCTATAGAGCATCATCACACTAGGAGCCTAAAGATGGAAAAGCAATTACCCCGTGCAATGGCAGTTTTGGGGATTCTGCTTGCTTTAGGTATGTCTGCCTCGGCTTTTATTTTGGGCGTGCAAGCAAAAAAAGCAGCCTCTGGCCAGCAATCTATTTCTGTAAAAGGTTTAGCTGAAAAACCGATTAGTGCAGATAGTGCAGAGTGGTTAGTCTCTGTCAATGTTTGGGCTGAAAACTATGCTGATGGTTTGAAGCAATTGCAAACTCAGCGGCCAGTACTTGAAGATTTTTTAATCAAACAAGGCTTGCGAAAAGAAGATTTTCACATGTCGGGAGAGGTGATTAACCCACATTTTGCAGAAGAGCCTTTACCCAATGGTAGTTTTAGAAGTGTACAAAAAGGTTTTGATGCCAGCGTTTCAATCACCGTGCGCACTAAAGAAATCGCCAAAGTAGTCGCCGCGAATAAAGCATTTTTAGAGCTCAAAGCTGAAGGGCACCCTTTTGATAACGCAGCCCCAAGCTTTTTAGTGAGTGGCTTAGAAGAAGTCAAAATGTCATTAATATCTGCTGCGACTGATAACGCACGTAAACGCGCTGAAGAGTTTGTAAAGCGCGATGGTGTTAAAGTGGGATTAATGCGTTCAGCTTCTCAAGGCGCGTTTTATATTTTAGCTGCTGGTGGTAATAGCGATACAGATGATTACGGTGGGGTTTACGATAAAACCACTATCGATAAAACAGCCAGAGTTGTGGTTACTATCGTTTACAATATTGAACAATAAACGGCTAATATCTCAAACAATATGACCACGCTGCTGCAGATTAATGATTTGAGTATCTCACCCGAAAACGACATCAGTCGTAAGTTGGTGAGTCATGTTTCTTTTGTCATTGAATCAGGTAAAACAACCTGCGTAGTGGGTGAGTCTGGTAGCGGAAAAAGTCTTACCGCGCTTTCTGTTATGGGTTTGTTATCAAAACAACTTAAGCAAACAGGCGGTACGATAAGCTTTCAAGGTCAGTCACTTACAGGCTTAAATAACGAGCAGATGCGTCAGATTCGTGGACGAAAAATTGGCATGATATTCCAAGAGCCGATGACCTCACTGAACCCAGTGCTGACAGTCGGTTACCAAATTTCTGAGCCATTAAGTCTACATCTGGGTTTGCGTGGTGATGCATTAAATCAACGTGTGGCAGCTTTGTTAGAGCAAGTAGGCATTCCAGCAAGCCGCGCAAATAGCTACCCTGATGAGCTTTCAGGCGGGCAGCGTCAGCGTGTGATGATCGCCATGAGCATTGCCTGCGAACCAGCCATGCTGATAGCCGATGAGCCTACTACAGCACTTGATGTGACAGTACAAGCACAGATTATAAAGCTGTTAGATGAACTTAAAACCCGCATGAATATGGGCATGTTATTTATTACCCATGATTTTGGGGTAGTGGCAGATATAGCGGACAATGTAGTGGTGATGTTTAGAGGCGAGATTGTTGAGTCAGGCGCGGTAGCTGAAGTATTAAAAAACCCGAAGCACCCTTACACCAAAGCCTTATTAGATTGCGTGCCTGATGCAGAGGGTAAAAAAGCGCTTAAACCTATTGATTATGCATGGTTAAAAACAGAGGCGGCGCTATGAGTGAAGTCATACTTGCGGCAAGCAATCTCAATAAAACTTACACTCAGCGTAGTGGTCGATTTGGCTTTAGCACCACACAGGTCAAGGCTTTAGATGATGTCAGCGTCAATTTAAAAGCAGGCTCTACACTTGCCGTGGTAGGAGAATCTGGCAGCGGAAAATCCACGCTGGCTCGTTGTCTGTTACAATTGCAACCCTTGGATAGTGGCAAGGTCTTGTTTCAAGGCAAAGATTTAGCAAACTTAACTGCCGCAGAGCTACGCGCAGAGCGCCGCAACATACAAATGGTGTTTCAAGATCCGTTTGCATCGCTTAACCCACGCATGAAAGTGGGCGAGATTGTAGGCGAAGGTCTGCTTATTCATCAGCTTGGTAGTGCAGATGAGCAGCGCGAAAAAGTATTGCAAATACTGAAGCGTGTAGGCTTAACTGAAACTGATATGCAAAAGTATCCACACCAGTTTTCTGGTGGGCAACGTCAGCGTATTGGCATTGCCAGAGCATTGGTGCTTGAGCCCAAAGTGGTAGTGTGTGATGAACCAGTGTCGGCGCTAGATGTTTCAATACAAGCGCAGATTTTGTTGCTGCTCAAAGAGTTGCAGTCTGAAATGAACTTAAGCTATTTGTTCATCAGTCACGATTTAAGAGTGGTACGACATATTGCAGATGAAATTGCGGTGATGTATCGCGGTAAAGTGGTAGAGCAGGGTGAGATTTCAGCTATTTATGAATCACCCAGCCAAGAGTACACGCGCAGTTTGCTAAGTGCGATACCGGGTAAAAAAGAATTAGTAGCATCAATATAACGAGTTGAAATTAGGTCGATTTATTTAGGAATTAGCATGGCATACGATTTAGAAGAGCAGGATCAGTTAGACGCATTAAAAACGTGGTGGAAAACTAACGGTAACAAAGTCACTAATGTATTGATTGTGGTGCTTTTGGCCTATACAGGCTATCAAGCTTGGAATTTTTATCAAACCAAGCAAATACTTACAGCCTCAGCTAAATATGAGCAATTGACTCAAACGCAAGAAAAAGACATTAAAGCAGTTAAGGCTATCTCAGCAGACTTGATGGAAAACTATGCCAGTACACCTTACGCAGCGCGCGCTGCTTTGTTAGTAGCTAAAGCTAACTACAATGCTAAAGATGTGAAAAGTGCAAAAGCGCAATTAGATTGGGCAACTAAAAACGCCAAAGAAGATGCGATTAAAGCGCTAGCGCAGCTACAGCTTGCGGGTATGCAATATGAAGAAAAGCAATATGACGAAGCCTTAAACACACTCAGTAACGAAAAAATTGCAGGCTTTGAGGGTTTGGTTGCTGATTTAACGGGCGATGTATTGGTTGCTCAAGGCAAAACAGATGAGGCGAAAAAAGCATACACCGAAGCGCTCGCTCATTTAGAGGCAAAAGGCCGTTACGCTAAATATACTCAACAAAAATTAGAAGCACTTGGAAGCTAAGTTGCGTTTGTTGACTATGATTAGAGCGATGAAGTTACTGCTTGCTATATGTTTAATTTCAATATTAAGCGCATGCTCATCGCTCAGTGACTTAAAAACTGATATCTCTGAGTCGATATTCGGTCGCGAAGAAGAAAACCCTCCAGCAGAGCTAGAAGATATTCAGCCATCAGTGACAGCAAAAGTGCTATGGAGTGCGCGCGTATCAGAAGCAGAAGGGTATGAGTTTTTCCCTGTTGCTGATATTGGCTCGGTGTTTGCAGTTGGCGCGAGTGGCGAAATTGTAAAGCTTGATGCTAAAACAGGTGCTCAGCAATGGCGTATCGACACGAACGAGAAAATTAGTGGTGGCGTTGGTGTGGGTGCAGGCTTGGTTCTGGCTGGTACATCTAAGGGGCAGGTGCTCGCTTATGATTTAACAGGTAAGCTTGTTTGGAAATCACAAGTGAGCACCGAGATATTAAGTGCGCCAAAAGCTTCAGATGATGTAGTGGTAGTGCGGGCAGGCGATAGTAAGATATTCGGTTTGAATGCTGCAGATGGTACGCGTAAGTGGATTTACGAGCGCACAACCCCCTCACTGAGCTTACGCAGCTCAGCAGGTGTGGTTATTGCAGGTAATGCAGTTTTTGCAGGATTCGCAGGTGGTAAATTGGTTGCATTACGTTTGTCTGATGGTAAGGTGGGCTGGGAAACCTCAGTGGCGCAGCCTAAAGGTGCGACAGAAATTGAGCGTATTGCTGATATTACTAGCCTGCCTGTCGTTGATGGGCCATTAGTCTATGCCGTAGCGTATCAAGGGCGTATTGCGGCGGTTGAGCGTAGCAGCGGCAAAATGGTTTGGAATCGAGACATCTCAAGTTTTACAGGGATTAATGTTGCAGATGCACGTGTATACCTATCACACGCTTTAGGTTCTGCTTACTCGCTTGAATATAATACTGGTAAAACCTATTGGCGTCAGGGTGCATTAACACACAGAAAACTTACTGCACCATTGCCAGTAGGCGATATTGTTGCTGTAGGGGATGTTGAAGGCTATGTGCATTTGCTTAAACGCGAAGATGGCTCATTTGCAGGCAGAATCCAAACGGAGACTAGTCCTATTATGGCTCAAATGATTGAGCTTGATAGTGGCGTCTTTTTGGCTCAAACTCGTAATGGCGGACTCTACGCCATTTCAATAAAGTAAATTATGTTACCTACCATTGTCCTCGTCGGCCGACCTAATGTCGGCAAATCTACGCTTTTTAATCGCCTTACTAAAAGTAGAGATGCTTTAGTCGCTGATTTGCCAGGCCTCACTCGTGACCGCCATTATGGTCGTGGTTTAGGTGGCACTAAGCCTTATTTAGTCGTTGATACTGGTGGTTTTGAACCCACGGCTGAGTCAGGCATTATGGCTGAAATGGCGAAGCAAACATTGCTTGCTATTGATGAAGCAGATGTGATTATTTTCTTGGTAGATGGTCGCCAAGGTTTAACCCCGCAAGATAAAGTCATTGCCAATCGTTTGCGCAAGAGCACCTGCCCAGTCTTTATTGCCGTCAATAAAACTGAAGGCATGCAACGCGCTATTGTTTCTGCTGAGTTCCACGAGCTTGCCTTGGGTGATCCACTTTCAATTTCGTCTGCGCACGGTGAGGGTGTTAAAGATTTAGTTGAACTAGTGTTAGAGTCATTTCCTGAGCCTGAGCCAGAAGATGCACGCCAAAATAATAAAACACCAAGAGTAGCAATTGTAGGGCGCCCCAACGTAGGCAAATCAACCTTAGTGAATGCGCTGCTTGGTGAAGAGCGCATGATTGCTTTTGATGAACCAGGCACCACGCGCGACTCAATAGAAGTTGAGCTAGAGCGCAATGGTAAACAATATACATTGATTGATACTGCAGGCGTACGCAAGCGCGGGCGCGTGTTCGAGGCGATAGAGAAGTTCTCAGTGGTTAAAACCATGCAATCAATTGAAGAGTGTAATGTGGCGATTTTGGTGGTAGATGCGCAAGAAGGTATTACAGAGCAAGACGCACACGTTGCCGCCTATATTTTAGATAGTGGCCGCGCATTGGTAGTAGCTATCAATAAATGGGATGGCTTAAAAGACGATGAGCGTGATTGGGTTAAGCGTGAGATAGACCGCAAGTTGATGTTTTTAGACTTTGCTAAATTCCATTATATTTCTGCTTTAAGAAAAAAAGGCTTGCCTGAGTTATTTACTTCGGTTGATGGTGCTTACGCAGCCGCCTTTGCAAAACTACCTACACCACAACTTACGCGTGTATTAGCAGATGCGATTGTTCAGCATCAACCACCGATTAGCAAAGGCATACGCCCTAAACTGCGTTATGCGCATCAAGGCGGTACTAATCCGCCAATTGTGGTGGTGCATGGTAGCCACGTGGATGGCGTAAAAGATAGCTATAAACGCTATTTAGAGGGCATATTCCGTAAGGTGTTTAAGTTAACTGGTACGCCATTACGTGTGCAGTTTAACCAAGGCGACAACCCGTTTGCAGAGCCTGAAGAGCGTAAAAAAGGTGAAGGCATTGTTTCAATGCGTAAACGTAAAACTGAACTTCGCAAAAAACTCAATGCACGTAGAGACGAAGAGCGCAAAAAACGCTAGGCAAAAAATTTTAGTAAGTAAAATGCTAGCGAGTGAAAGCATCTAATAGCTTCAAGCAATAAAAAAGCGGCTTGAATATACAAGCCGCTTTAAATAAGAGTGACTAAGTATTAATTACAGCGTTACAAGCTTTCCCAGAATTTCCACCATGTTCTCTCGTCTTCTGGTGCGCCTTTACCAAGTAAAGCGCTGTTCGGATAGTTGGTTTTTAGTACACGCAGAGCATCTTGTTTAAGGTCTTCTAGACCTAATGCGTCATAGGCGCTGACTAAAATAACCAAAGCTTCTTCATTCGATGTGGAGTCTGGATAGTTTTCTATCATGTATTTGCAGCGATTAGAGGCGGCAACATAGGCGGTGCGCTTCATGTAATAGCGTGCAACATGTAGTTCGTGTTGTGCCAATGCGTTGACTAGATAGGTCATACGCAAAGTAGCATCTTTTACGTAGCGGCTTTCTGGGTAGCGGGTTGTGAGCTCTTTAAGTGAAAGAAACGAAGCACGTAAAGATTTTGGGTCGCGGTCACTAATCTCTTGCTTAGTAAGCTTTTCGATAACACCACGCTCATTAAAATTGGCAATACCTTTAAGGTAATAGACATAGTCAATATTGGGGTGATTGGGGTGTAGTTTAATAAAGCGGTTAGCCGCGGCAATACATGAAACGGGGTCTTGTTTTTTAAAGTGTGCATAGGCCACTTCAAGCTGTGCTTGTGTGGCATAACGACCATGTGGGAATCTAGACTCTAAAATGCCAAAATATTTAATGGCTTTTTCGTAGTCTTGGTCTCGCATCAGTTGTTGAGACTCTTCGTAAATGCGTTGTGCTGACCAGCCTTTGGTTTCATCTAAGATAGTAGGGGCGCCAAAAATGCTGCAACCAGAAATCGAAGTAGTCAGCATAAACACTGCAAATAACGCTAAACTATAACTGACGAGCTTTTTAACACCATATTCCATCTAGCAAGATCCATTGAACTGTTTGAATAATTATAACCGATGACTGAAGCGAAACCTACAATTCTCACTATACCGCAAGATTTAGGCGGTTTACGACTAGACCAAGCCTTGCAACAAATGTTGCCAGAGCACTCACGCTCGCGCTTACAAGCGTGGATTAAATCAGGCTTGGTTAAACTTGATAACCAAACCAGCACAGCCAAAACCAAAGTTTGGGGCGGCGAGCAAGTGGTTGTCAATGTGCAAGAGCGTCCTGAAACCAATGCATTTTTAGCGCAAGATATTCCGCTAGACATTGTATTTGAAGATGATGACATTTTAGTGATAAACAAACCAGCTGGCATGGTGGTGCATCCAGCCGCAGGCAATTGGCAAGGCACTTTGCTTAATGGCATCTTGCATCACGTGCCACAAGCTAAAGATTTACCACGTGCAGGCATCGTGCACAGGCTAGATAAAGATACCAGCGGCTTGTTAGTGGTGGCTAAAACACTAGAAGCGCAAACCAGCTTAGTGCGCCAATTACAAGCGCGCACGGTGAAGCGCGAGTACAGAGCCATTGTGTGGGGGCAGATTTGGCGTAATGGCAAAATTGACCAACCGATAGGGCGCCACCCGCATGCACGTACCAAAATGGCGGTAACACGCACAGGTAAGCCTGCGGTAACGCATTACGAGGTGTTAGAACGTTTTGGCGTGCACACCTATTTGCGCTGCAATTTAGAAACTGGCCGCA
This sequence comes from uncultured Methylophilaceae bacterium, assembly GCA_964484985.1. Classification (GTDB taxonomy): domain Bacteria; phylum Pseudomonadota; class Gammaproteobacteria; order Burkholderiales; family Methylophilaceae; genus CAZAHP01. Next base: position 3,552 of record CAZAHP010000050.1, on the reverse strand, counting down.
CCCATCAAATTCGTGTGCATTTACAGTTTTTAAAAGCGCCTATGCTGGGCGACCCTGTATACGGCATAGGCAATATCATTCCGCATAAGCTGATGTCTCAGCCTTTGCGTGAGGCGGTCGATGGTTTTAAACGTCAGGCTTTGCATGCGGTTAAGCTCGGTTTAATTCACCCTAGAACGCAGCAGCCTATGGAATGGCAAATAGAGCTAGCCGATGATATGCGCGCTTTGCTAGAAGCCATGCGTTACGAAGAAGTGCCTGAAGAAGTTGAGCCATATGATTTTGGCGTAGATGAAAACGGCATGTACATTGGTGACGACGATGAAGATTGGGATGACGAAGACTTTGACGATGAGGATTTGCTAGAGGATGAATAATCTAGCCACTACTTTTATTACGCCCAACTGGCCTGCGCCCGCCAACGTTAAAGCCTTGCAAACCACACGCCAAGGTGGCGTGAGTGATGAACCCTACAATAGCCTGAATTTGGGTGAGCATGTAAAAGATAACCCCATGGCGGTAGCCAAAAACCGCCATCTATTAAATGCCTATTTACCCTCTGAGCCTGTTTGGCTCAACCAAGTGCACGGCGTGCGCGTGCTTGATGCTGCGCTTAGCAGTTGTTTAGAAAACGCCGATGCCTCATTTACCAAAAAGAATAACGTAGTGTGTGTCACCATGACGGCCGATTGTTTGCCAGTGTTGCTGTGCGACACCCACGGCACTGTGGTTGCCGCAGTGCATGCAGGCTGGCGCAGCCTGTGCGACGGCGTGATTGAAGCTACCGTTGCTAGCATGCAAATAGAGGGCGCACATTTAATGGCTTGGCTAGGCCCAGCTATAGGCCCGAAAGCCTTTGAAGTGGGTAGTGAAGTCAGAGCACAGTTTATTGCTCAAGATGCACAAGCTGAATCTGCATTTAAGCCAAAAGCCGATAAATGGCTAGGTGATTTATACCAAATCGCCACCCAGCGCTTAAACCGTCTTGAAGTGACCCAAATTTATGGCGGTGGTGAATGCACTTATACCGATAGCGAACGCTTCTTCTCGTTTAGGCGAGATGGTGATACGGGCAGAATGGCAAGCTTGATTTGGTTAAGCGCATGATTCGCAAACAATATATAATGCGCGCTCATTTGAATTTGGAACAACATGTCTTTTATTAATCTATCGCCACTTGCTTGGATTGTAAGCGTCAGCTTACTTGGCGGCCTGCTGAGTGTCATGGTGGCGGCTCTTTTTGCGCTGAATGCACAACGCAAATGGGTGCCGTTGCTAGTGAGCTATGCCATAGGCGCATTGCTGGGCGCGGTATTTCTTGAGATTATTCCACACGCCTTTGAGCTTGCTACTAATGTAGAAGCCGTTTCAGGCACGATATTGCTAGGTATTTTAATATTCTTTACCCTAGAAAAACTGGTGTTATGGCGCCATTGCCACGGTGACCACTGCGAGGCGCATGCCTTGCACGATGAAGCGCATTGCCCAGACAATAAAAAACCACATCAGCATGGCAAAGCGGTTAAATTTAAAGCGGTTGAGACTAAAACACCTAACTTAACTGCGCATCATCATGAGCATGACCAAGGCCGTAGTGGCATGATGATTATGATAGGCGACACCTTTCATAACTTTGTTGATGGTATTTTAATTGCCGCAGCATTTATGGCTGATACGCAACTCGGTTTAGTCACGGCGCTCGCGATTATTGCGCATGAGATTCCGCAAGAAGTAGGGGATTTTTTAATCTTATTACATTCAGGCTATAGTAAAAAACAAGCGCTACTATTTAACCTGCTCTCAAGCTTAGCCACCATGTTTGGCGGCTTGCTGGCTTACTATGCACTGCAGGCCGTGCAAGGTTGGATACCCTATATTTTAAGCCTAGCGGCAGCCAGCATGCTCTATGTGGCAGTGGCAGATTTAATACCGGGCCTACACAAACGCACGGCGATGAAAGATACTCTTCAGCAGATTTCACTGATTTTGCTCGGGGCTTTTAGTATCTTCATCACCAAGTGGTGGCTTGAGGGATAGCGCCTCTTTTTTGAGGCGGTTGCGCTTGCGTTGCGGCGTACCTACAATCCAAATAAAAAGCGCGCATGGCAATAAGCCATAAAACACAAAAGTAAGCACGCCTGCTGTAATATTCGGCTCTGAAGCGCCCATAAGTAGCGTGACGTACAACCAAGCAATTGCAACAATATACATATTTAGTTTTAATAAGGTCTAGTTAATGAGTACACCAAAAGTCGGTTTTGTTTCTCTAGGTTGCCCCAAAGCGGGCTCAGACGCAGAGCGTATTCTCACCCAATTACGTGCAGAAGGCTACGAAATTAGCGGTAGCTACGAGCAATCAGATTTAGTCGTGGTCAACACCTGCGGCTTTATTGATTCAGCCGTGCAAGAGTCGCTAGATGCTATTGGCGAAGCCATACACAAAAACGGTAAAGTGATTGTTACAGGTTGCTTGGGCGCAAAACAAGGCGTAGTGCAAAATGCACACCCTAGCGTGCTCGCGGTCACAGGCCCACATGCCCTAGAAGAAGTCATGACCCATGTGCACCACCACCTTCCAAAACCGCACGACCCCTACACTGACCTCGTACCACCACAAGGTGTGCGCCTCACCCCAAGCCACTACGCTTACCTTAAAATCTCAGAAGGCTGTAACCACCGCTGTAGCTTCTGCATTATCCCAAGCATGCGTGGTGATTTAGTCAGCCGCCCAATTGGCGAAGTCATGAACGAGGCTGAAAACCTTGTTAATGCAGGCGTTTCAGAAATTTTAGTCATCTCACAAGACACCAGCGCCTACGGCGTAGATGTTAAATATCGCAGCGGCTTCTGGAACGGCCGCCCCATTAAAACCCGCATGACAGAGCTTGCACAAAGCCTCAGCGAGCTAGGCGTATGGGTGCGCCTGCACTATGTATACCCATACCCACACGTAGATGAAGTCATCCCCCTCATGGCAGACGGCCTTATCCTACCTTATTTAGACGTACCATTTCAGCACGCCAGCCCGCGCATACTTAAAGCCATGAAGCGCCCAGCCAGCAGCGAAAACAACCTAGCGCGCATCAAAGCATGGCGCGAAATATGCCCAGACATCACCGTTAGAAGTACCTTCATTGCAGGCTTCCCTGGTGAAACTGAAGAAGACTTCCAAATGCTGCTCGATTTCTTAGAAGAAGCACAACTAGACAGAGTAGGCTGCTTTGCCTACTCAGCCGTTGATGGCGCAAAAGCCAACGAGCTACCAGACCAAGTGCCAGAAGAAGTAAAACGCGAACGCCTAAGCCGCTTTATGGAAGTGCAAGAACGCATTAGCGCTGCCAAACTACAAGACAAAGTAGGCAGCATGCAAACCGTGCTAGTAGATGAAATAAACGAGCTAGAAGACGGCACCTACCAAGCCATAGGCCGCACCAAAGCCGATGCCCCTGAGATAGACGGCGTAGTGTATTTGGAAGACGCCGAAGGCCTAAACCCCGGTGATTTTGTAGAAGTTGAAATTTATGAAGCGGATGGGCATGATTTGTGGGGTGG
>CAZAHP010000049.1:12966-17128 GCA_964484985.1 uncultured Methylophilaceae bacterium | reverse complement strand
CTTGCATAACTCTGATACTAGCTTTTGCAGAATTGGTTTGCTTGGCTGGCTTGTAATCCTTTAAAATTCAGGTCTTAAATTTTTTTGTATGTTTTTGAAGTTCATTTATTTATTTTAAATAGGAAAATCTCATGTCTAAGATTGTTATGAAAGCTGGCGAAGCCACCGTATTTTCAGAAGGTAAAGATGTTACCGCTGCGATGCCAGAAATTGTGATTGGTGCAGTTGATGGCCCAGTAGGTACTGCGTTTGCTAGCATGATGGCGCAAACTAAAGGCCATACTGCTATGTTTGCAGTGCGCGATATTAATCAATTAGTGCGCCCAGCAACTATGATGGTGCCAAAAGTGACTTTAAAAGACTCACTGAATATTGAGTTGTTTGGTGGTGTGGTGCAAGCTGCTGTGGCTGATGGTATTTTAGATGCGGTGATTGAAGGCATTATCCCTAAAGATCAAGTGAACGATTTGTGCATTATCGCTTTGTTATGGGTAGACCCAGGTTGTGCTAAAGAAGCCAATTTAGATAAAGCGGATATGTACAAAAACAACTACGAAGCAATTAAGCTAGCATTGAAACGCGCTCTGAACGATGAGCCTAGCATTGATGAGTTGATTGCAAACCGTCATAAAATCAAACATTGCATGTGGGAAGACAGCTGGGATCAAAAATAAGTTATTTTTGAATGACTGAATATCTCAGCATTTGTATTGAAGTGACTTTGTGAGCACTTAAATACACTCTGCGGTTGCACTTAAGCCCCTGTATAAGTACTTAGCGTGTCTCTAATCACGCTAACTTTATGCAGGGGTTTATTTTTGGTGCATAATGCCGCTTATGTGTAACGCTTAGAGGGTTGGATGGCCGTTATGAGGATACATTACCAAGCGATAATTTCTGCTCCGTTTGGCGCGGTGGGAATTATGATGCAAGAAGATAAGCTGGTTGCTATAGATTTAATGCCTGCGAGCCATGCTATTAAGCCAGATTTACTAGATACGCATATTGATAGCAATTTAGCGCAAATGTGTGAGTGTATTCATTATTACTTTCAGCGTCCTAGTCAGGCTCTAACATTACCAGCGAATATTGTAGGAACTCCATTTCAGCGGCGTGTATGGCTGGCAATACAAAACATACCAGCAGGTGAAACCCGCACCTATGGCGAGCTCGCAAAAAGTCTAGGCAGCGGTGCACGCGCCGTGGCTAATGCTTGCGGCGCAAATAAACTGCCTTTGGTGATTCCATGTCATCGCGTTGTGGCCAAAAATGGATTAGGTGGCTTTATGCAGGGCAAGCATTCAGATTTTGTGGCAATTAAGCGGTGGCTGATTGACCACGAAGCTAAACTTCATTAGGGCGAAACATGAATAGCGCCAACCAGACGCTACTAGATGAGCTTACCGATAAGTTATGGCTAGAAGAGGGGCTCTCTCGCAATACACTCCAAAGCTATCACCAAGATTTAGCGCTATTTGCCAATTGGTTGCAAGAGCATTTCGATACAAATTTAATTGATGCTACGCAAAGCGATATAGAGCGTTATTTAGCGTTTAAATTTCCCACTAGTAAGCCACGCAGTATTAGCCGTTTGATTGCCAGTTTAAGGCGCTTGTATCGCTACGCCTTGCGCGAAAATAAAGTGAGTGTAGACCCTAGCTTGCACCTAGACTCGCCCAAATTGCCGCGCTCATTACCCAAAAGTTTAAGTGAAGATGAAGTAGATGCTTTGTTGCAAGCACCAAACTTGAATGAGCCTATAGGCCTGCGCGACAGAGCAATGCTGGAGCTTTTATACGCCAGTGGTTTACGTGTTTCAGAGCTGGTGACGGTGAAAGTAACAGAAGTGAGCATGAGCGATGGTGTGGTGCGTATTACGGGTAAAGGCAGCAAAACACGGCTGGTCCCTATGGGTGAACTGGCTGTAGATTGGCTTAGTCGCTATTTAAAAGAGGCGCGTCCTGAAATTTTACACAGGCGCTTGAGTGATAGCCTGTTTGTGACTCAGCGCGGTGAGGCCATGACGCGCCAAGCTTTTTGGTACTTGATTAAACGATACGCCTTAATTGCTGGCATTGATAAGCCGCTTTCTCCGCATGTGCTACGCCATGCGTTTGCCACTCATTTACTCAATCATGGTGCAGATTTACGTGTGGTGCAAATGCTATTGGGGCACGCTGATATATCAACGACGCAGATATACACCCATGTGGCGCGCGAGCGCTTGAAAAAGCTGCATAGTCAGCATCATCCTAGAGGCTGAAATACTTTACGAAATTTGCTCAAGTTGCATTAAGCGCTGCCGATAAAATGATTAGGATACGGAGGTGAGCGATGAGCAATCTGAGTAGTGTTTCAAGTGCAGTTAGCCAAGCAAGTGCTGACGATGCAGTTTCAATAGCGGTGTTAAAAAAGGCCTTAGATGTAGAGGCTAAAGGTGCCTTGCAGCTTATCAATGCATTGCCGCAACCCATGCCTAAAAATCCGCCCAATCTTGGCAATACCATCAATACCTACGCATAAAGTTAGCGCGATTCCATAGAGTGGCTTACTGATAGGCCTAGCATCATATAGAATGTGATGTTTAGCAGTTCAACCCAGATTTTCTATGAGGGCTTGCAAATCGCCTAATGGAATATCTGGGTTAAATTAAACCACTTTATATAAAGGTAATCATGAGCACTATCAATGTTGAAAGCAATCCTAGCCAATCGCGTTTAGATACTCTGGGCGTAAGCAAATGGCCTACATGGGAAAAAGAAGTTTCGGTATTCCCTTGGGTGTTCCCTGAGCAAGAAATTGCTTATATTTTAGAGGGTGAATGTGTGATTACCCCCGAAGGCGGTAAGCCAGTGAGCTTTGCTAAGGGTGATTTGGTGACTTTCCCTGCTGGCATGGTATGCAGCTGGGAAGTGAAAAAGCCGCTACACAAGCACTATAAATTAGATGGCAATGTCATTACACAAGCGCTACGTCGTATTAAATTAAAACTTAAGCTCTAGTTGCGGGCGAGTTCTGTGCACCCCATACATAACACGGCATTTATTAGGCTTTTAAGTTTTCGTGTGTTGCTGGTACTTTCGTACCAGATCATGGCGGTGACTGTAGGCTGGCATATTTATGAAATTACACATGATTTGCTAGCGCTCGGCTTAGTTGGTCTAGCTGAGGTGGTGCCGTACTTTTGCTGTGCTTTGTTTGCTGGTTATGCGGTAGACCATTACCCAAGGCGCATGTTGGCGATGATAGCACCAGTATTGTTATGTGCTAATTCGCTTACATTGACAGCTTTGGCCTTGGGCTATTTGTCAGGCGAGCCGACGTATTGGATTTATAGCGCGATAGTGACGACGGGCATTGCACGTGCATTTATTGCGCCTAGCTATAGCGCCTTGTTTGCCATGATTTTGCCGCGTGAAGATTATGCGCGAGCCTCAGGAGTAGGTTCTACAGGCTTTCAAATAGGTTTAATGGTGGGGCCAGCACTGGGTGGCTTGTTGGTGGCTTATGGCAGTAAATCACTAGCGTATGGATTAAGTGCAGTGTTCTGTGCATGCGCTGCGCTTGCCATGTTTTCACTTAAAGTGAAGGAGCATCCTCAAGCTGAAAGTAGCTCAGTACTGACGAGTATTGGTGAAGGCTTAAGTTTTGTCTATGGCAATCAGATTCTATTAGCTGCACTTTCTCTTGATATGTTTGCAGTATTGTTTGGCGGTGCTGTAGCCATGTTGCCAGCTTTTATTAGTGATGTTTATCATCATGGCGCAGAAGGCTTAGGTGTTTTGCGGGCTGCGCCAGCAGTGGGTGCTATGTTAGTAGGGATGTTACTCGCAAAATTTCCTATCAATTTAAACGCTGGCCGTTGGCTATTATGTGCAGTCGCTGGCTTTGGTGTGTGTATGATTGCCTTTGCTGTGACCATCCATTTTTGGCTTGCATTCGCTATTTTGCTTTGCTCGGGTGTGTTTGACGGCGTATCCGTAGTGCTACGCTCTACTATTTTGCAACTTAGTACCCCTGATGAAATGCGCGGCCGCGTTTCAGCCATAAATGGTGTGTTTATTGGCTCTTCAAATGAGCTTGGGGCTTTTGAGTCTGGCCTTGCCGCTAAGCTTTTAGGCTTAGTACCATCGGTGATTTTTGGTGGTTTAATGACCTTGGG
>CAZAHP010000049.1:0-12866 GCA_964484985.1 uncultured Methylophilaceae bacterium | reverse complement strand
GCACTTAATTTTGGTAGCCCCAACACGGGTTACTATGCCATCGAGCAAGCACCTGAGTATGAAGCGCTGCGCAAAGATATTGCGCATATGCTTGAGTCGCATGCATTGCTCATTTAACCCAGAATTTTTAATAACACTATAATGCTAAGGCTGCACAAATTGCTTGATTTGTGCGCCTAATCTATATCGGCAGAATCCCACTAGGTCAAGGATGACTCATCGGTTTGGCATGCCAAACTTACTGCCTTATTCACCGCACAGTTTATTTTACAACAAGTTTGTTGGTGTGGTTTGTTTGTTGTCTGCGGTTACCGCAGCGGCCACCATGCTTGAAACGCGTTGCAAAAGTCTAGGGTCAAATGGTTTGGGGATGATGTAGTCTTTACCAAAGCTTAATGACTCGAGATTGTAAGCTTTTAACACTTCTTCAGGTACAGGCTCTCGTGCAAGTGCTGCCAATGCTTTTGCGCAGGCTATTTGCATTTCTATGGTAATTTGTTTGGCGCGTGCATCGAGTGCGCCGCGAAACAAAAATGGAAAGCATAAAACATTGTTCACTTGATTGGGGAAGTCTGAGCGACCTGTTGCCATGATGATGTCGTCTCGTATCGCAAAAGCGCTTGAAGGTAAGATTTCAGGCTCTGGATTAGCGAGTGCAAAAATAATTGGTTTAGGCGCCATAAGCTTTAGTAACTCTGGGCTTAAGGCCTTGGCTGCAGAAACGCCTATAAAAACGTCAGCATCAGGCATGACTTCTGATAATGTGCGCGCATCTGTATCGATGGCTAAGTCAGTATTGTTTTCATGTAAATCTGTGCGATGTTGATGCAATACGCCATCTTTATCTACCATGGTGATATTTTGTGCGCCCATGGTTTTGAGTAGTCTTGCGCAGGCGCACCCTGCCGCACCTGCACCTAAAAAGACGATACGCACTTGCGCTAAGGTTTTTCCTTGCAGTTCTAAGGCATTAAGTAAGGCCGCTGAGACAATCACCGCTGTGCCATGTTGGTCATCATGAAATACAGGAATATCAAGCCTTGCGCGTAGCTCTTTCTCAACTCTAAAGCAATGTGGCGCGGCAATATCTTCTAAGTTAATACCACCAAAAGTTGGTGCGATATTGACCACTGTTTCAATAAAAGACTCGATGCTGGGTGCTTTCACTTCAATATCAAATACATCAATACCTGCAAATCGCTTAAATAATACGCCTTTACCCTCCATTACTGGCTTGCTAGCGAGTGCGCCCATATTTCCCAAGCCTAGAACGGCTGTGCCATCGGTAATCACAGCCACTAAATTGCCTTTGTTAGTGTAGCGATAGGCATTTTCAGGGTCATGGTTAATTTCTCTAACAGGCTCGGCGACGCCTGGAGTATAAGCTAAGGATAAATCCTCTTGCGTAACGCAGGGCTTAGATGATTCAACGGAGATTTTTCCAGGTTTTGGAAACTCATGATAATGAAGTGCGCGTGCTTTTAAAGAATCCATAGTTGTCTCAAAGTAGGTATTTTTATTTCATGGGCATGCGCAATGGTAAATTAAGCGCATGCCTATTTATTTCTTATTATATTACTAGCCTGTATTGCGCAGCCCAGCCGCAATACCATTGATGCTGAGTTGTATGGCAAGTTTGAGTTTGTCTTCGGTTTCGCCGCTACGGAAGCGCTTAATCAGCTCAACTTGCAGATGGTTGAGCGGGTCAAGATAAGGTAGGCGGTTTCTAATCGAATTGGCGAGAATAGGATTACTGCTTAAGCGCTCAGTGCTACCTAGCAGTAAATCAAGCGCTTTGGTAGTGAGTACATACTCTTGCTCTATGCGGCTAAATATCGACTCTCTAAGCGCTTTGTCATTGACTAGATGTGCATAATGGCGGGCGACGACTAAGTCGGTTTTGGCCAATACCATATCAACATTGGCAATCAATGTTTTAAATAATGGCCAGCACTCTAGCATTTCTTTTAAAGTGTTCGTGCGTGACTCGCGCGCGGCTTCATCGGCATTTAAATATTGATGAATCGCGCTGCCAAGGCCAAACCAGCCAGGTAATAACAGGCGGCATTGTCCCCATGAAAAGCCCCATGGAATCGCACGTAAATCTTCGATTCTGCGAGTGGCTTTGCGCGCAGCAGGGCGGCTGCCGATGTTAAGGTCGGCAATTTCTGAGATGGGCGTAGCACTGAAAAAATAATCGGCAAAGCCTGGTGTTTCGTAAACGAGGTTGCGATAGCTTGTCATCGCCGTAGTTGATAAGTCTTCCATTACATTTTCAAAGATGCGACGCTTTTTAGTCTCAAGCGCATCTTGAGGGAATAAGGTGGCATCAATTGTGGCTGCAATCAGTGTTTCTAAATGCTGTTTGCCTACTTTAGGGTCAGAGTATTTGTTCGCAATAATCTCACCTTGCTCAGTCAGCCTGATTTGCCCATCTACGGTGCCTTGCGGCTGCGCCATAATCGCTTGATATGTCGGGCCACCACCACGCCCTACTGTGCCGCCACGGCCATGGAATAAACGAAGCTTAATTTTAGCTTGGTTGAATAGCTCAACTAATGCAATTTCGGCTTTATATAGCTCCCAGTTTGAGGTTAAAAATCCACCATCTTTATTGCTGTCAGAATAGCCCAGCATGATTTCTTGCTCATTGCCTTGGTTGCGCAGCACGTGGCGTATACCTAGCAAACTAAGCCACTGCCCCATAATCATAGGCGCATTGCGTAAATCGGCAATGGTTTCAAAAAGCGGCACGATGTTGAGGTCGAGCTGGATTTTTTGTGAGCCCCAAATGCCACGCAACATGCCTGTTTCTTTTTGTAGCAGCGCGACTTCGAGTAGATCCGAGAGCGTTTCAGTGTGCGAGATAATATATTGGCGCACCGTGCGGTTGCCAAAGCGTTTGCGCATTTCACGTGCACTATCGAGTACACCAACTTCTTTGTGCACTAATTCTGAATACTGCTGGAATGGTGAGAATAACAGACGTGGCTGTTTAAGCTCATCAAGCAGTGTTTTGACTTTTTCTTCTTCGGTCAGCTCGTCATAATTAAAGTCAAACCCTGCTTTGTGAAATAGCTCTTTAATCACCGCTTCATGCACGTCAGATGATTGGCGAACATCAATGGTGGCAAGGTGAAAGCCAAAAGTTTCTATGGCTTTGGTGAGTTTGCCTATACGTGGGTAAATTAAGTGTTCGCCACGATTTTCTTTGATGGAGCTGACCAAAATGTTGAGCTTATCTAAAAACTCATCAGCGTTTGCAAATGGTTGACCTGCGCTTTCATCTTCAGCCAGTTCATGATTGGGTAGTAACGTTTTAACTGTAGCAAGTAACCTGTCATGCAGGCCATTGAGCGCTAAGCGATAAGGCTCATCTTGCCGATGTGGTGATTGGTCACGTGAGAGTTTGGCGAGCTCTAAGACCTCAGGGTTAACGCCAATTAAGCGCGTTGAAATGGCGAGCTCACGGCGCAATATATCAAGTTCTTTTAAGTAAAATTTAAACACAGTAGATGACTGCATGGCCACTGCCTGTTTTAGCGTTTCACCATTCACAAAAGGATTGCCGTCGCGGTCGCCGCCTATCCAACTGCCCATATGCAAAAAGCTGGGTAGCTTGAACGGCTCGCTTAAGTATTCGCGGTACTGCGCATTGAGGTCACGCTCTAAATCTTGCAAGATTTCAGGAATCACCTCTAAAAATGTAGTTTCGTAATAACTTAGCGCGTTTTCAATTTCATTGATGACAGTGAGTTTAGAAAAACGCAAAATGCGTGTTTGCCATAAGGAACACACCGCACCTTGAATTAATAAATTGCTGCGCTCTAACTCTTTTTTAGACAATAAGGTAGCTCTCTCAGCCAGCAAATGTGCCAATGTGCGCTCTATATCTAAAATGCTCTTACGTTGAACTTCAGTGGGGTGCGCGGTGAGCACAGGAGAAACTAAAGCATCTTTAAAAAAATCATCAATATCTTTAAAAGCGAGTGATTTTTTCTCAATATCATGTACCGAGTGCGAAAGCATGCCTGCGCTCAAGTTATCTTCATTGAGACGGGTTTGCTGGTGTGAGTATAAGTCTTCAGCAATATTGACTAGATGCTTAAAGTAACTAAATGCCCTAACCACCGAAATCGTTTGTTGAGGGCTCAGGTTGTGTAGTAACTTCTCTAATGTAAGTGTTGCTTGCTGGTCATTTTCTCTATGAAACTTGACTGCAGCTTTGCGTATGTTCTCAATCAAATCAAACGTTTCTTGACCATCTTTGGCGAGTATCGCCTCACCTAGGACGCGTCCTAAATAACGTATATTTTCTTTCATGGTTTGTTGGTGTTTGCTGAGCGTTTGATTCATGGCAGAGTCACTTTTTTATTAATGCGTTAAGCTACTTAAGCAACAAACGCACCACCCTTAAGGTGCGAAATAAGCAAGTATTAGCTAATCTCTTCACTGTTTTTATTGTTGACTTGTGTGCCTATGCACCGATATGGGGCGGTTAGCTAGATTGCAAGGCAAGGATGTTTTGCAATGAGTAACTTGCCTTAATGCACATTGCTCTAGCCATTTTAGTCTGTTGTGCTATAAATAAAATAGATGCTTGGTGAAGATTACTCTTCTTTTGTCCGCTTGGCACGGTGTCTCCAACGGCTAGGCGCTTTAGGCTTTGCATCTTGCCACAATCCAATTTGGCTTGCTTTGGCTTCTTTTTGCGCCTCGGAGTATCCTGTAAATTTTTTGCTCTTAGAGGCTTTGTAGCTCCACGCCATGCCACGCTTAATTTGCTCTAAGCCCGCATCCTGCCCGTTTGCTAACACTCTTCCTAGTGTTCTTCCATACTGATCTGACTTTGTATCAGTCACAGTCACCTCTTCACCATAGATGAGTTGTTTAAGTGAGTCTGTAGCTTCATCGCCATATTTTTGGTCTTTTTCAGGGGCGTCTATGCCTAAAATTCGTATGTGATGCTCAGTGTTGTCTGTATCTGAGAGTACAAAAGTATCACCATCTAAGATCTTAATCACTTGGCCAGTCATTGCGCCTGCCCAAGTACTTGTATCATAAAAGCTCAGTAAAAAAGTGAGCAATAGGTACATACGTTTCATAGTGAGTGACCTAGTAAAGTAATATAATTGATTATCTTATACCGCAATACACAATATAAGCTAGTCGCGAAATACTGATTTATTTTGGTAGAGTATTGGAGCGCTTGCCTGCTTGCGATACACTTAGCCCATTATAGACAGATTTAATTTCTGTATCTAAATTGCCGATAGAACTGTTGGAGTAAAAGCCTGTCGTAACTATGGGCTGCCAATAGACCGCATGGGCAGTATATAAATTTTAGGGAAAAGCATGAACAAATTGCTATTGATATTACTCGCACTTGCTACTTCATCTGTAGCTGCAGTGAATGTCGCGCCACAACTTAAGCCGTTAGAGACACAAGCATCAGCCGCACACTTATCTGCAGAAGTGTTGTCACGCTATCACTACAAGCCAGTTAAGCTAGATGATGCTAGCTCAGCCAAGATTTTTGATAACTACTTAAAATCTTTAGATGGTGAAAAAGTATTTTTTGTGCAAACAGACATAGACCAGTTCACCACTGCGCGTAACAAGCTTGATGATGCGATTTTGAAAGAGGATTTAAGCGTGCCGTTTGCTATTTACAATCTTTATCAGCAACGCATTACAGAGCGCACCGCCTATGCTAAATCGCTGCTGAAAAAAGGTTTTGATTTTAAAGCAAAAGAAGGCTACCAAATTACGCGTGAAAAAGCGCCATGGGCAAAAAATACAGACGAGCTCAACGAGATATGGCGTAAACGCGTTAAAAATGACTGGTTACGCCTAAAGCTCGCAGGCAAAGATGATAAAAGCATAGTTGAAACACTAGGCAAGCGTTATGACAATTACCTTAACAGTATTAGTAAAGTGAAAAGCGATGATGTGTTTCAAAGCTTTATGAACGCATACTCTATGGTCATAGACCCACACACCAACTACTTTGGCATGCGTGCTTCTGAAGACTTTAATATCTCAATGAAGCTCTCATTGGTGGGCATAGGTGCAGTCTTGTCAGACAAAGATGAATACACCATGATACGTGAGCTAGTCACGGGTGGGCCAGCAGCGCTATCAGGTAAGCTCAAAGTAGGTGACCGTATTGTAGGGGTTGGCCAAGGCGAGAACGCGCCTGTGGTTGATGTGATGGGCTGGCGCTTAGATGACACCGTAGATAAAATTCGTGGTGCTGAAAACTCAGTAGTGGTGCTTGATATTTTACCAGCTGAGGCAGGGCCAGACGGCAAACACAAAACCGTTACATTGATTCGCAAAAAAATCAGCTTAGAACAACAAGCAGCAAAAAAATCAATTATTGAAGTGAAAGACGGCAATGCAACGCAGCGTATAGGCGTGATTGCGCTACCTGTTTTCTACCAAGACTTCGCTGCACGTCAAAATGGCGACAAAGACTTCAGAAGTGCTACGCGAGACGTCTCACGCTTACTAGAAGAGCTCAAGAAAGAAAAAGTAGATGGCGTATTAATCGACTTACGTAACAACGGTGGTGGCTCACTTGATGAAGCAATTGAACTCACTGGATTGTTTATCGACAAAGGTCCTGTGGTTCAAGAGCGCGACGCGCAAGGTACTGTAAAAGTAGATAGTGACACTAACTCTGGCGTAGCATGGAGTGGCCCACTTGCTGTTGTGATTAATCGCGCATCAGCCTCAGCCTCAGAGATTTTTGCTGCGGCGATTCAAGATTATGGTCGTGGCCTAATTTTAGGTGAACAAAGCTACGGTAAAGGTACGGTACAATCAGTCATTGATTTAGACAAGCTAGTCAAAAGCGAGCCACCTAAATTTGGCCAAGTTAAAATGACTATCGCGCAATTTTTCCGCATTAACGGCGGTACTACCCAGCTAAAAGGCGTTACTCCAGATATTGATTTGCCTTCTGCAAGCGATACAGAAAACTTTGGCGAATCTAGTTTTGATAACGCACTACCTTGGACTCAAATTAAACCCGCTGACTATTCTCCTGTGGGCAATATTAAGCCTTTGCTAGGGCCTCTTAATGCAAGCCACCAAGCGCGTATCAACAAAGACAAAGAGTTTAAATATTTAAAAGAAGATATTGCCGAGTTTAATGCGCAGCGTAAAAAGAACCTCATCTCACTCAATGAGGCAGATCGTCGTAAAGAGCGTGAGCAGCAAGAAGCGCGAGCAGCCTTAAGAGAAAAAACCGATGACGCAAACGGTGCTGCAAAAAAAGCCAGTATGCAAGATGATGGCTTGCAAGCCAATGAGCGTAATCTTGACAGTGATTTAGCCTTAGAAAAAGAGCGTAAAAATAGTAAAGATATTTTACTCAATGAAGCGGCTAATATCTTAAGTGATAATGTGAAAATGCTTAAAAGTGACCCAAAATTAGCTGCTACTGTGATGGCAAAATAAAGCTCGTTTACGATTTTGAGTGATGGATTGAATGGCTCCTATAGGAGCCATTTTTTATTTATGCTTTTAAAAACATAGTAATGAAAAGTAGATTTTTTTCATTATAAAATTCACGTGTCATTTTCTAACTTAAAGTTTTCAGTCTGTATCATCCGCTACCTTCGGTTTTCAAAGAGCTACGCTCCTTGCTTTACTGTTATTACGCACAAGCATTAGTTGACGCATTAACATTATTAGACTAAAGTTAAATAAAGCTGCCTGCTCGGTTGCCTGATAATAATTGATTAATTCAAGGAGGATGAAGATGGAAGCAAAATTTTTAGTCGTAGCATTTGTATTAATGTCGGTTTTGGCAGGTTGTGCAGGTAAAAACACAAAGCCTAAACAAGCTGCGCAAACTGAAAATGCAAAAGTGGTTAAAACAGAAAAAGCACCTGAAAATACAGTAACCGACAAAAAGTTAGATGTGGTCAATGGCAACGTTTGGTCAAGTCAAATGCAAGACCAATATGCAGTGCTGACAAGTACAAACGTGGCTGGTAGCGTATCTGTTGTTAAAACGTTTGATAATCAAATCAAAATCCAGATTCCAAGTGATATTTCTTTTTCTATCAACCGCGCTGATGTTAAGCCAGATTTTAAAAAGCTACTGAATGTTATCGTCTCTGTATTGGTGAATAATCCACGTTCTATTGCGACGGTGATTGGGCATACCGATAACACAGGTAGCGATGCTGTGAATGACCCTTTGTCTGTAGCGAGAGCCACTTCAGTAAAAGACTATTTAACTGAAGGTGGTGTTGACAGCGCTCGAGTGAGTAAAGATGGTAGAGGTTCAAGAGAGCCTATTGTTACTAATGACACTTCAGCAAATAGAGCAAAAAATCGTCGTGTAGAGATTTTTATCCGGCAGCCAGCATAAAGTATCATTGCTTAACCAAAAGACTAGCCTTAGAGTTGGTCTTTTGGTGATGTATTAATGGTGTTTGTTTGACAGGCTAACTGCCTGTGTTGGTGCGGTTTCTACCATCATTCTTGGCTTGGTACAAACGCTTGTCTACCATGTCTATAAAGCTGAGTGGGTCATCGTTGCTTGTGGGGATGATTGTGCCCACACCAAGGCTAATGGTGAGTGCTGTATCTATGCTTGATTTTGGGTGTTGTATTTTTTCTTGGAAAATCAGGTTGCGGCAGCGCTCGGCAACTTTTTTGGCTTCTTCTTCATTGGTTTCAGGGAGTACGAGTACGAATTCTTCGCCGCCAAAGCGTGCGAAAAAGTCACGCAGGAGTGTTCCTGATGTGGTGAGAATGTGAGTGACGCGTTTTAAACATTCGTCACCTGCTAGATGGCCGAAGTGGTCGTTGTATTGTTTGAAGTAATCAATATCTAACAGTATGAGCGAGAGTGGATGTTGATTGACCACCGCTTGACGCCATTCTACTTCCATTACAGAGTCGAACATGCGGCGATTGGCAATGCCTGTCAGGCTGTCTTTGTATGATAGCGCCTCAAGTTCTTGTTGCAAGCCAGCTAAGGCTTCTTCATTGTTTTTGCGTTCGCTAATGTCAAACATAAAGCCTATGAGAGACTCAACTTCACCTTGGGCATTACGCTCAACGTGAACTACATCACGTATCCATACGTAATGACCATCTTTTGTGATGGCTCTGTAATCAGCTTCGTGGTCTATGCCAGCCTGAGATTGAGCTACGCAAAAACTAACGATTTGGTTGCGTTCATCTTCATGGATTCTTGCTGCCCAGTCTTCTGCGCTTACCCAGCTATCGGTTGTCCAGCCGAGTAGGCTTTCGATTTGAGGGCCAATGTAAGTGAACTTCATTGTGGCCCAGTCAATTTTCCAAGGAATGGCTTTTGTGGATTCTAGTAATGTTTTGTAAAAGTTATCTGCCATTTATGCTTTGAGTATTCTTAAACTATTTAGTTTGCTTTTCTATTGCTCTGCAATCATACACGCTTTATTGAGCTCTAGCATAGAGCTGTAATAGTTGGCTTGGGTCGTCATATACCGTGCGTATTCCTGCTCTTAGGTCTTGGCGCATTAAGCGTATCATTTGCTGTAGCACGGGTTCAGTGAATGTTGCGACTGGCTGGCCTGTCACCTCGGCAAGTCGGCCAGCAATCACTGCGGTGTCACTTACTACAGGGCAGATACGATAGCGATAAGTGCCGCCTATGGCTTCTGGCACTAAATCCATGAAGCGGCCTGGGATTTGCCTAAAAAAGCTCAGCGGTAGTCGGTAAGCATTGTTACCTAGTATTGGTAAATCGTCGGGTACGGCTTCTTCGTCATCAAGTTCTTGAAAACCTGTGGCGAGGGGTAATAGTTGGTTGAGTTGGTAGGCTTGCATGTTTGTATTGCCTACGCGCACCAAATTGGCGATTAACTCACCCAATGAAGCATGGCCGATAATGGCGGCGCGTTTAGGTAAGCCGCCCCATACGCCGTCTGCGCCATTGAGCAGCGCTTCTAATGCGGATGCGTTCTCAAAGCCACCGCCAGCGTGCATGTGTACTAAAATTTGTAGTGGTTGAGGTAGATAGCTGCGCGCTATTTCGACAAAAGCGCCGACTTGAAATGGTAAGTATGTGCCGCGGTCGTCTTCTATGCTAATGCCTGCAATGGGTAGTTGTGCTAATAGGCTGAGCACTTCACAGGTGCGTTCTAGGTTTTCAGCAAAGGCGTCACAGCCATCGACAATATTGATAATAATGCGCGGTTTTCCGCCGCCGTCGCCTACGATATTATCATTCAGCCAATTGATGCTCACTGGCAGGCTTTGTAGCAAGGTTTCAAAAGTGTATTGCCCCGCCATGCCTTCGTCGCTTAGGTAAATCTCGTGCAGGGTGTTGGGTACTTTATAGGCTTGCAATTTAAGCATGGAGGGCGATGGCGTGAATGTGCCATTCGCTACTATGCCGATGTCGGTAAATGCAAAGCAACCTGACATATCCATGTTGTTATCGCGTAGATACATCATAAAGTCATCATCAACTTCAAGCTCGTCGGGCATGGAGTAATCTAAAGTGCCTAGCAATATATTGCTAAAACCAAACTCACGCACCTTGGGCAATATGCTTAATTTGTCGGCCAGTGTTTGCCCAACGCGAGAACCTACAGGGTTTTCTCTGAGTGAGAGGTCAATTAAGTAGGGGTTGATATTGCGTAGGACATCAATTTTGTCGTTGACTCGCTTCATGAGTGTTTGAGCATTGTTGAGGTTTTGTTGATTGGACGTCATGTTTTCGCAGTCTTGGTTAATGGTGACTTTTTGGTTTGATAGACGGGAGCAGTGTTGCACAAAAATAGTGCTGGCATAGTGCTGATTTGATGGGGGTTTACCGCTTAATTCTGCAGGTTGTGTTATTCGTATGATCAAAATCAAGAATTGCTTATGAAAAGCATGGCTTATTTTATGCTTGATTTTTAGAGCGGAGGGTAGAATTTATTTATCGCTTTTTCACCATCCATCATCTAAGCTTAGGAGGCATATCATGACCATATATCAAGTTGTCGACGATCAAAATCATCTTATTTGTGAGTATATGGATCTTGAGCGAGCATTAAATGGTGTGCAGGACATGGCAGCTTGGGACAAAAGCCACCAATATCACATTCACGAGTTAGAAGTGCAGGTTATCTAAGTTGTCTTATCTCAGAAGGCAGACCTGAGATAACAGGTTTGGTGCATTGAGTTATGGTGTTCAATGTGCCAGTGTTTAGTTTATACAGATGCTGTATTCTCGAGCTCCAGCGGCACAACATGGTAATAGTGGTCTTCTTCCCACAAGGTCATTTCTTCAGCATAATTCATTGCTTTTTGATAGCTAGAGTACTCACCAATCGGGCTATTTTTCTCATCTAATACTAGGTAAATGGTCATGATAATCTCCGTCTTTTGAAGCGCTAATTGGTGATTATTACATCGGCAGTATTAATCAGAACTTAACAAAAAAGGGGTGATTAACCCCTAATTATTTTGATGCTGACTGATGGGAAGTGTTTTTAGTAAACTTACTTAGTCTCTAGGGCCTAAAAAATCTAATTTTCCAAGCTCAACACCATTGTGGCGCATGATGTTGTAAGCAGTGGTGGCATGAAAGTAGACGTTGGGGTTCACCCATTTTAGCAAGTAGTCACGTCCTGTGAATTTAAGCTCACTATTGCGCACGGTTATCGTAATTTCTTTAGTTTCTGAACCTGCGAGCTGTTCAGGTTTAATCGAGTCTAAAAATTCAATGGTTTTAGCAATGCGCGCTTGTAACTCTTCAAAGCTGGTTTCATTGTCTTCGTATTTAGGAATCTCAATCCCAGCGAGTCTTGCGGCAGCGCCTTTGCTCATGTCTGTGGCGATTTGTATTTGGCGGCTAAGCGGATACATATCAGCAAACAGGCGTGCATTGATTAAAACGCTAGGCTCAATCTTTTTAGCTTCGGCATAAGCTGCACCTTTGCGCAGATTGGCCGCTAAGTTCGTGAGTGCGCGTTTAAGTGGCGGAATGGTTGCGTCGTACATGGGTAGCATGGGGTTTCCTTAATGGGTGGTGTTTATTGGAGTAAGCCTTGAGCACTAAAGTTCTTAGCAATGTTTACTGCTGAGCGCTTTCTAAGTTTTGTTGAATAGCTTTGAGCTCCATTTGAGCATCTGCAAAATCTTCATAACGTTTGCTGGTGCGGGCGTACCAATAGCGACTATTGCTAGCGTCACCTTCAATTTTGTGTAAAACAGCATGTATCCAGCATGCGATAGGGTCGTGATACTCTTGCACTATGTTGTGCGCAGCATCCCACTCGCCGTTTAGCGCATGGTGTATGGCTTTGATATATTGTGTGGACATATAAAGTATTTTTAATTAAAAAACGCACCCATGCAAGCCTCATGACAGCTAATTTATAGCAAGTAAAACAACAAGTGCAAGTTCTGTGCGAAAATCCAAGCATGTCACGTTTTTTTTACACCCTGCTGATTTATCTAATATTGCCGCTGACGCCAATTAAACTATTTTGGCGCAGCTTGCGTCAGCCAGAAT
The DNA here is from genome assembly GCA_964484985.1 of uncultured Methylophilaceae bacterium. Taxonomy (GTDB): domain Bacteria; phylum Pseudomonadota; class Gammaproteobacteria; order Burkholderiales; family Methylophilaceae; genus CAZAHP01. The sequence goes on along the minus strand of CAZAHP010000049.1, from coordinate 349 downwards.
ATCGCGCGCATTGGGCTGAGCGCTATGGGTTTTTTGCACAAAAAATTACGCGCCCAGTCATTTGGCTGCACTGCGTTTCAGTGGGCGAGACGCGTGCGGCAGAGCCCTTAATTAAAGCGCTCATTACGCGCTATCCACAACATCAAATTTTAATTACACACGCCACCCCCACAGGCAGAGCCACAAGTGAGCAGCTGTTTGGCGAGCAAGTGCTGCGCTGCTATTTGCCTTATGACGCACCATGTTTGGTCAAACGATTTTTGCAGCACTTTAAACCTCAACTAGGTGTGCTGATGGAAACGGAGTTGTGGTTTAACCTAATGGCCGCGTGTAAAGAGCGCAATATGCC
>CAZAHP010000048.1:10722-17139 GCA_964484985.1 uncultured Methylophilaceae bacterium | reverse complement strand
CCCATACCATAACCTTTAACGGTTTTAGCTAAAATCACAGTCGGTTGACCTTTGTGGTTGACTGCTGCGTTGTATGCAGCATACACCTTGTGAGGGTCATGACCACCTCGGTTTAAGCGCCAAATGTCTGCATCAGACATGGCTGCAACCATCTCTTTAAGCTCTGGATATTTGCCAAAGAAGTGTTCACGCGTGTAAGCGCCACCTTTTTGTTTAAAGTTTTGGTATTCGCCGTCAACGCATTCATCCATGCGTTTTTTGAGTAGGCCATCTTTATCCATAGCAAGGAGTGGGTCCCAATATGAACCCCAAACCACTTTAATCGCATTCCAGCCTGCGCCACGGAAGTTAGATTCTAACTCTTGAATAATTTTGCCATTACCGCGTACTGGGCCGTCTAGGCGTTGTAAGTTACAGTTGATGACGAAAATGAGGTTATCAAGACCTTCACGTGCGGCAAGTGAAATTGCACCTTGTGACTCTGGCTCATCCATCTCACCATCACCGCAGAATACCCAAACTTTACGGTCTGAGGTATCGGCAATGCCACGGTTATGCATGTATTTTAAAAAGCGTGCTTGGTAGATGCCAGCTAAAGGCCCTAAACCCATTGAAACCGTTGGGAACTGCCAGAAATCGGGCATGAGCCAAGGGTGTGGGTAGCTAGATAAACCATTGCCGCCAGTTTCTTGACGGAAGTTGGTCATTTGCTCTTCTGTAATGCGGCCTTCTAAAAAGGCACGTGCATAAACACCTGGTGAAGAGTGACCTTGGAAGTAAACGCAGTCTCCGCCGAAATTTTCATTCGCAGCGCGGAAAAAGTGGTTAAAACCTACATCATACAAAGTGGCCGCTGATTGAAAGCTAGCAATATGGCCGCCAACCCCTGGGGATTTTTCATTGGCGCGCAGCACAGTCATAATCGCGTTCCAACGCACAAGTGCGCGAATGCGGCGCTCCATGTCTGAGTTGCCTGGTAATTTGGCTTGTAAATGCGTTGGGATAGTGTTGACATAGCCTGTGGTGGCTTTGTAAGGCAGGTATGCGCCAGAGCGACGTGCCTTGTCTATCATTGTTTCTAGTAAGTAGTGGGCGCGTTCTGATCCCTCGTTCTCAAGTACCGAGGCAATAGCATCTAGCCATTCTTGGGTTTCTTGAGGGTCGTGGTCGGGGGTTAATGCCATGTAGGGTTCTCCATGAATCTTTTCGATAAACTTAAAGACTAATATGTAAAGATAATATATTTAGTCCGGTGAGTATAGTTAAGGGTAAATCTTTGACAGATATGGTCGAGACAATCTTGCATAATTTAGTCGCTAGTTTGGCTTTTTTGCGCCATTAGGTCAAGTTTTAAAGTAGCTTTACTCGCAAAATGTTATCAGAATAAAATAACTTTTTAGCTACTTAATGCAGAAATCAAAGAAATGTTAGAGCACAGAATTAATGCGATATGCGCTTAATTTTATTAACTTTGCACTTGAACGGTTACTTCAGATTTTGCTCTAAGCATCTGATAGAAACCACATGGCTTGAGTTTTTCTCCTAAATATCAAGGTTTTTACTCTTGTAAAATTAATTAATTCAAAATGTTAAGTGATTTTAACAAGTGATTTTTACTGGCTTTGTGTTAAGGTGAATGCAAAGCATCTTGATAATGAAGTAAGCAAAACACATTCCATATTGCAGACTTTGTTTGATTGATTGTGAAATTGTTTGAGGGAATTAGGTTTAAACGCTAGGTTAATTTAAGGAGAAATTGATGCAAGCACATGAGCATAGTCTTGATTGGTTAAAACAGTTTCCTGCTTTACAAGACTTAGAACCTGATGCGCGAGAGGTTTTGGCAAAGTACTCTCGCATCGTAGAAGCCCCCATAGGTACGCTAGGTTATTCTGAAGGCATGCCCTGCAACGCTTATGTGATGCGCCTTTCAGGGCAGTCGCGCGTGTATAAAATGTCGAGCAGCGGGCGCGAAATATTACTTTATCGGGTAGGTGGCGGAGAGACTTGTGTGATTACAACTACCTGTATTTTGGGTAATAGCGATTACCCAGCCTCAACCATTGTGGAGCAAGCAATACGCGATGTGATTGTGCCTAAAGCGGCGTTTAATCAGTTGATGATAGATTCGCCAGTGTTTCGGCGTTTTGTGATGGAAAATTACGGTGCGCTGATTAGCGACCTGATTGTGCTGTTAGATGAAGTTGCATTTCAAAGCCTAGATGCGCGATTAGCAAAATTGTTGTTAGATGTTGGTAGTGACACCATCACCCGAACCCATCAGCAAATGGCGGATGAGCTTGGTACAGCGCGTGAAGTGGTCAGCCGCCAGTTGAAGCGCTTTGAGCAAAAAGGCTGGCTGACACTTGGGCGAGGTGAAGTGAGCTTATTGAACCGTGCTGCTTTGCAAGGTATGGCGAGCTAGCGGGCAACTCTCTGCAATTTTAGCAGCGGCCGCACTGATTTCTGTAGAGGCTGCTGCTTTATTCACGATGTTGCAATCTATGCATTTGCCTTTTTCCATCGCATAGCCTTTGATTGCCTCTAAGCCTTTCACTCCTGTCATAATGGTGTCGTCTAAAATGGCTTCGCCAAAGTTTGCGCCAGTAACATCTGCACCTGTTAAATTAGCTTTGCTAAAATCGGCACGAAATAAATCAGCACCGCGTAAGTTGGCATTCGTGAGGTCAGCAAAACGTAGGTTGGCGCGGTTAATGTCTGAACCCTCAAAGTTGGTGTTGGCAAACTTCCCGCCTATGGCCTCAAAGCGCATTGCTCCCATAGGTTGGTTGCCTATATCTAAACCATAACGGCCTTTTTTAACGGTGGCATCGCTCATGTCTAAGCCCACCAAAGTGCCTATCATGCGGGCATTGCTCAGGTTTGCACCTTTAAAATTGGTTTTGTCAAAAATCGCTTGAAAGATAGTAGCATCTTGTAAGTTTGCACCGCTGAAGTCTGCATTTTCTAAACGTGCGAGGTTTAAATACGCACCTTGAAGATTAGCGCCGCTTAAGTTGGCACCACGCAAATAAGCACCAAAGAAACTGGTGTTGACCATATTGCAATGGCGTAAATCTTTGCCATCTAGTTCTAAATAGCCTGCGTCTTTATTAGAGAGGTCGCAGTTTTTGCTCTCAATTTGCTTAAGTGCATCAGCTAGGCTAATTTTTTCACGTTCTGGCTCAGTATTTTTTGCGTAAAAGCTCGCGGCTTTATTGATGGTGGTCTGTGGGTCTTGCTGAAAGGCTGTTAAAGCCTGCTCATTACCAAAGCAGTAGGTTTTACCTTCAAAAACAGTATTAATGTCACATTTGGTTTTAATTAACTTACCTAACGATAGGCCTGTGGTGCAATGGTCACCAAACTCTCCAGCCCAAGCAGAAAGGCTGATGAATGAAGCTAGAAGAATACTAATTGTTTTGAGTCTTTTCATTTTAATCTCCATGTTTCCAATAAAGCATCTCGAATTGGATGCATGGAGTGATTGTGTGCTGATTTTTGTCAACACTCTGTAACGCACGTCACCTGATTTACGTGACTGACGTCACATAAAGAGTAATTAGTTACTCTGCTGCCTGTATTTCTGTGAGCCCTAGATTTAAATTGGCAGGCACTGCTTGGTCAATCAGCTTGGGTTTGGGTAAGTTGAGGTTGTTCATGATGGCTTCAAACTCGGTTAATGATTTACCTGCAAGCCTGATATTTTGGTTTTTTTCTTGGCCTATGCTCGATACCTTATTGCCATGATAGTCGTGCCCTGGGTAGACGCTAGTGTCATCTGCAAATGTGAAAAGTTTTTGCGTGATGCTGTTAAATAGCTCTTTAGCGCTACCACTCTGAAAGTCAGTTCTTCCGCAGCCATTGATGAGAAGTGCATCACCTGTAAAGAGTTTATTGTCCCAATAAAATGTCATCGAACCTGCCGTATGGCCTGGGGTGTGGATGGCGCGTATGGTTTGCTGCTCTCCAAATTTTAGAATTTGATCGTCTTGCAATTGGATTTCTGCTGGAGTGATATTGCAGTGCATGGGCGTGGCTGCTTGCGCGCCAGTGAGTTTGCATAAGGCGCCTGCTGATGTAATGTGGTCAGCATGGGCATGGGTTTCTAACACGTATTTGAGCGTGAGGCCTTCTTTTTTAATTAAAGCTAAATAGCTTTCTAAGTGGGTATCTACTGGGTCTATCAATACCGCTTCTTTGCTTGGCGCATCAACCAGCAGGTAGGTGTAAGTGAATGATGTTTCATCAAATAGTTGGTAAAAGGTTTGCATGGTGCTTCCTTAAAAGTTAAGCTTTTTGGCGATTAGCATGCCAATCAGCATGGCAAAGATAAAAATAAAAACTTCTTGATTCAGTGAAGTCATCGCCGCTAGCACAGCGCCTGGGCAATAACCTGCCATACCCCAGCCTATGCCAAATATGGCTGCGCCAGTGATGAGTTGTTTATCAACCTTGGTTTTTTGCGGTAGGTGAAAGGCTGAGTCACACACAGGTTTTTGCTGTTTGAGTATCCATTTAAAGCTGATAAAAGTCGTGGTGACGGCGCTTAATAACACAAACATCAAACTAGCATTCCAATCGCCCGTGATGTCTAAAAAACCGATGACTGTATTGGGATTAGTCATGCCTGAAAGGCTAATGCCAAAACCAAAAAGTAAACCTGAAAACAATGCAAATAGAGTGGTTTTCATCATCACAATCCAATCACATGTTTAAAAAGGTAAGTGCTGAGCATGGCAAATGCAACAAATGTACAAGTGGCCGCGATGGAGCGTTTAGAGACTCTACCCAAGCCACAAACGCCATGACCGCTTGTGCAGCCGCCACCCATGACGCTACCAATACCCACTAATAAACCTGAACTGATGATTTGCCATAGGGGTAGGGCAGCGCGAGTATTGCTGTCTGTAATGCCAAGCAGGTTAAAGATAATTGCGCCTAGCAATAAACCAGCTATAAACACCACGCGCCATGCGCTATCTACTTGTCGGTTGAGTATGCTGCTTAAAATGCCGCTAATACCAGCTATGCGGCCTAAGCCATATAACAGCAAAGATGCCGATAAGCCTATCATTAGCCCGCCCAATATGGCTGAAGTGTATGCATTCATAATAGATTCCTCGCAGTTAGAATTTTAAGTATTAAGCCAAAAGCTACTAGTAGTGCAAAATAAGCGAATACACGCTGTAAGACTTGTGATGAGAAGCGCTGAGATAATGGCCTGCAAATGAGCATTCCCATGAGAGCGCCTATGGCAAAGGGTAGGGCAATTTGCCAGTTGATGTGGCCGAATGCCAGCGCACTCACTAGGCCTGTAATTGAGATTAATGCAATCACACTGAGTGAGGTTGGCATAATGTGCGGCATGGGCACATTGCTATATTTTTTTAGCGCAGGCACTACAATAAAGCCGCCGCCTACGCCTAATAAACCAGATAAAAATCCAGCCAGTGCGCCTGTTAAACTTAAAGCACGAGCGCAGCGCATATTCCAAGTGATGCGGGTTTCTTGCATGGCGACTTGGCAGGGTAGCAAATCAAATAAAAGCTCATGGCTGGTTGCGGTTTGTGCATCGGCACTTTGTCTTAGCATGCGAAATGCAACGTAAATTAACACTACGGCAAATATCAGTGTTAGAGGTTCTGTAGGCAAGCGCTGCGCACACCAAACGCCTATGGGCGCAATGATAATGCCAGTGATGGCGATTAAACTTGCTGCGCGATAACGCACAGACCCTGCTTTTAAGCCAATAAGTGAGCCAGTGCTGGCAGATATAGCCACGGAAAATAGTGCGATAGGCGCTGCTTCTAGTGGGCTTAAATGCAAAAAAAACATGAGCAATGGTACAGCGACAATAGAGCCACCAGCGCCAGTTAAGCCCAAAATAGCGCCAACTATGCTACCGAGCAATAAGGTTAGCCATGTGGACTCAATGAACATTTAACTTTCGGCCTTGCTAGATTTTGCTAACCACTCATGGCCTTTGAGCATTAAGTTCCAATACAACCAAGGCATGATTTTGGTTTTGAGTAACCATGCAAAACGTCTAGGCACTGTGGGTACGAGCGCGAAAGTTGGTAATAGCTTTCCGCCATAACCAAATTCAGCCAAAATGACTTTGCCATGTTCAACGGTGAGCGGGCAAGCGCCGTAACCGTCATAGCGCGTTGTCAGCTCTCTGAGCTCTTTTGCAGCAATTAAATTCTCGGCAACCACCACAATTTGCTTTCTAGCGGCAGCAGCGGTTTTTGCGTTAGGGGCATTGATGACGTCGCCTAAGGCAAAAGTGTCTTTAAAGCGTTTGTGTTGTAGGGTCACTTGGTCTACCTCACACCAGCCAGATGCGTCAATTAATGGGCTAGTACGAATAAAATCTGGTGCTATTTGTGGCGGTACGACATGCAATATATCAAA
>CAZAHP010000048.1:7530-10622 GCA_964484985.1 uncultured Methylophilaceae bacterium | reverse complement strand
ATTAAATGCGCCGCCACCAACCAATGTCCAAGAAGGTTGGTAGTAATGTGTGTCGCTAGGCTCAATAATAGCAATACGTAGGTCAGACCTACGTTTTAATAAGCTTGCGGTGATGCCTATACCTGCTGCGCCACCACCAACTACAATGACGTCAAAAGCGCCTGTCCAATTACAAGCGGCGCTAGCGTTATTATTATTTTGCATACAAAACCCTCATCAAAAATACAGATTTAATTTTTATAGATGTTTACCGCAATACAAACTAGAAAGTGTTTGCATGACTTCTATGACTTCATGGCTAGCCAGTGCATAGTAAATATATTTGCCTTCTCGGCGCGTACTTACTAGGCCGTCTTCACGTAATTTGGTCAGTTGTTGTGAGAGTGTGGGTTGTTGAATGCTAGTCTCTGCTTCTATTTCACCTACATTACGCTCGCCTTGAGAAAGTAAGCACAAAATGAGTAAGCGGTCTTCATTGGCCATGCTCTTAAGAAGAGAGCAGGCTTTAGATGCGGAAGCTTTTAAGCTATCAATAGCAGTGGTTTCAGATAAGGGCATATTTTTATAAAGAGTTGCTAAGTTTGAATGTCATGATAACATATTATCAAAATATATATTATTATTTTATATTTTATTGTGCAAGCTTTAGGCGAAAAAAAGCCCGCTATAAAAGCGGGCAAAATAGTGGTTTTCTTAGGATTATTATTATGTTTTATTTTTGTTTGCGACGTGATGCAAAGCCTACTAAACCTAAACCAGCCAACAACATTGCGTATGAGTCAGCTTCTGGCACAGGGGCTGTTGTAGTGATTTTAATTAAACTATCGTTGCCAGTGTTTGGGTGCTGAATGTTAACGTAAGCCACATTTGCGTTTTTTTCATCAAAGTATAAACCTGTGAATTCTGAACCAGGTGTACCGTTTGAAGCCCAGCGTCCAATACCTTCGCCAGCATCTAACAAATCGCCGTCATGGTTTAAATCTTTAGCAAACCAGATGTCATTATCCACAGCGCCGTTACGATCCTCAATAATGTAAATATTGCCGTCTGCATCTTTGGCGATATTGTCAGGGCTTAATAAACCATTACCAACAGCTAAGCCAGTTGCCAAGTCAATAGTGTTTTGGTTAACAAATACGCTTGATGTATTAGTGCTCAAGTTAAACATGTAGACTTCGTTAGTCGTTGTTGTGGCAATAAACATGCTCTCATTACCATTGGCAAGTGTTTTCATTTCTACATCTTCAGGGCGTTGGTAATCTGTGCCGCCTACTGTATTAGCAGAAACACGTCCATCAATAGTGCCATCAGATAGTACTGTAGATGCGCCAGCGAGTGCGCCACCAGTTGCATTGGTGATGGCTTCCCATACGATGCTACCTACAGCATTGGCATTGTTGCCACCGTTTACTTTAGCTACAAATGTTTGTCCTGATGAAAAAAAATCATCGCCGTTAGTAGCATTTGGATTGCTTGAAGTGTATTTATAGATAGAGCCACCATTTAATTCATCAATAAAGTACAAGTTGTTTTGATTGTCAAAAGCTAAACCTTCGTGAGAAACGCGAGGAATAACACTACGTTGTACAAAATTGCCGCCGTTAGCTGCTGCAGTTGTTGGGTTAGTGACTTCAAACAAACGACCTTTAGTGCTACCTGTTCCCCATGACTCTTCAGCAGTTAAATAGCCACCCCATGGTGTAGTGCGTGATGCGTCACCCGACACAAAACCTTGTGTGCCTGGTGCAACAATGGTTGTTACTCGTGTTGCATAGTTGGTATCTTGCAAATCAACACGCATTACACCACCAGCGCCAGTTTCAAAAGGTGCAAACAAGTAGCGACCGCTAGCATCAGCATCAATCATGTCCCAATTTGAACCAACCACACCAGAGCCAACGCGGTCAGCGATTCTTTCTTGAGAGAAGTTTGGGCTAGACAATAGAATTGGAGTAGCCTCTGGTAGAGCCGTTGTTTGTGAGTTTGGCAACGCAGTAAAGTTGTCAAAAGTGGTATTGTCTGCAGCATATGCTTGGCTAGTAAAAGCTAGAGCTACTGCTAAAGTGATTTTTGAAAATTTCATTTTAATCTTTCCTCTTGAAAAGCGTGAATAGTCTGATGAAGGGGTGAGTGGAATAGTAAACACTACTTTCTCTACCGAGAGCTACTGTACAGGCTTGATATGACAATCCTACAGACGAGGCGGCTTGGGCTGTAGTCCGAGTGGACCATTTTATTGTGACTGTTTTATGACAGGCTGTGTAAGCTTTTGAAAAGACAACTTACATAACTTTACACGTTTGTTAGCAACTTGCTGTCAACACATAAGTCAGTATCTTCGTTATTTCCACATCCACACAGATTTTATTTTGTGATGTACCTAAATAGTGGATTAAAACGAGAGGATAAGAAAATGCGTAAAACGAATGTAATGCTTTCAGCTTTATTATTGACGAGCTTTGCTTTGCCAGTGTTGGCGGGTGGTGATAATGACCAATATTATGATGTAGCACGGGTGTTATCAGTGACACCGCAAATTGAACGCGTGAATGAACCGCGTCAAGAGTGCCGCACTGAGTATGTGCGTGAAACGTATAGTGATAGCAATAATGGTGAGCGCTCAGTCACTGGCTCAATTATTGGTGGTGTGGCAGGTGGTTTGCTGGGTAGCCGTGTAGGCAAAGGTAATGGCCGCGTTGCGGCAGCCGCTGTTGGTGCAGGTGTAGGCGCGATTGTAGGTGACCGTTTAGGTAACCAAAACAATAACCAACGTAGTTACGAAAGACCAGTAGAGCGTTGTGTAAGTGTGGATAACTGGCGCACTGTAGAGCGCGGCTATTTGGTTAGTTACAGGTATAACGGTCGTGACTACAATACTGTTACTAACTATCGCCCTGGTGATACATTGCGTGTACGTGTTGCAGTAGCACCTGCGGATAACGACAATGTTTCATATAACGACGCTGCACCAAGCAATGTGCGTTATATTGATAGTGATGATCGCCGTTGGAAACAAGGTCGTGGTCATCGTGAGCATCATGACTATTATTAGTTTTGCTATTAGTCTTTAAAAGCCGCCGCAAGGCGGTTTT
>CAZAHP010000048.1:1585-7430 GCA_964484985.1 uncultured Methylophilaceae bacterium | reverse complement strand
GTGCGAATATCTACGCGCATGCCCACCATAGCTACAAAAGTACGTTCTTTGCGCACCGCTTTTTCTTCACGCAATACTTCTAAAAAGTCTTGCGTAGCCCCCATATCAAAAGCAGATTGCTGCATGGGGACTACAACCCAATCAGCTTTTTTAACCGCATCTGATAGTTTTTCGCCATGCAAGCCAGCGGGTGAATCAATAATTGTCCAATCTGCACTCAGGCTGGTGGCGTGTTTGCCTCTGCCATCTAAGCCATGAATTAACGGTAAATGGCTAGGGCGGCGTTCTAGCCATGCGCTGGCAGATTTTTGCCTATCCATATCTGATAGCGCTACATGGTGGTTTCTGCTGGCGAAGTACCCAGCTAAATTGGTCGAGAGAGTGGTTTTTCCGCTGCCACCTTTAGGGTTGGTGACTAAAATTGTATTCAAAACATTTCTCCATGTTGCGTCTGGTTTTTCATTATTTAATAAAATCAATCATTTGTATCATAGTATGTCAGGCGACATGGCTAGCTTTAATACACCATGTACCTGATTGTTTCTAATTCTGCTGCTAATCCACCAAACAGCCCCTTTTTTAACTGACCATTCTTGAGTAGTGCCAGTCATGCATAAAGCCGCTAGCATGCCTAGTGTGGGTTGGTGGCCGATAATGAGCACATTTTCATCATTGTTGGGCCAGTTAGCTAAGCCTGCGAGTCTTTCTGCAGAGCAGCCTGGCGCGAGCTCGTCAAGGCAAGTATATGGCATGTTAAGTGCTTCAACAGTTTGTAGTGTGCGCAGAGCTGGGCTTGTTAATATGTGTATATTTTTAGGAAGCTGAGGTTTTAACCAAGCGGCCATTTTTTGGGCTTGCTCTAACCCTTTTGGCGTGAGAGCTCGTGACAAATCAGCCACTCCGTCTTCGGCTTCAGCGTGGCGCCATAATATGAGTTGCATAGTGGGATTTGTATATTCGCTATAATATTTACTCGAAGTATATATTAGCTGTTTATGCATACATATGAAAGTGACATTTTCATGACAATATTATCAATAGTTATAAAAAATGATCATTTATTTTTAACTTGAAGTATTGATTTTTTGAATGTGAACGTGCTACTAAAAAGATTAAGGTTTAAAGCAATTGGTAAGCCTATTTTCACTGCTTATTTAAGTATTTGAATTTATATTTTTATGGTATTATTTAGTAGTATGCTCTTAGTGAGTTAGTAATAAATAAAATAAATCCCAAATAATGATTAATAAAAATGAAAAATCACAGGTTGAAATTGCGCGTGAAGCTCTGTTGAGAATTACGCAAGAAAAGATACCATTAACGCCGGATAACTTTCGTAATGTTTACGAAAAAATAGCTGGTACGCCCGCTCATGAGGGTGACTTTCATATGCTTAGCAAATCACTAAAGAGTGTTTTGAATGAGTATATTAAATTGCAATCAGAAGATACAGTTGCGTTAAAAAGTTTTAACTTAGCTTTAGAAAATCGACAGTGGAAGACTTTAGAAAATGAATTCACCAACATTCTGACGCATGCGTCATCTTCTCCTGTCGTCGATGTGGCAATGCTTTGGCGAGATTTGTTAATAGAGGTGCTTGAGCTTGGCTTGTTGACCCAGTTTACAGCGCTACCTGAGCTTTCTAGAAAAACTAATGTTTTATTAGAGCAAGCTAAGCTTGCAAATACGCGCTTAGAGGTAATGAAGCTTAATACAGCTTTTAAAGGCTATTGGCGTAAGCTTGAAAAAAATCAAAATGCTCAAACTGTGCTGCATGAGTCGCTGATTAAGCTGTTTCGATTAATGGTTGAAAATATGCGCCAGTTTTCAGCAGGCGATCATTGGATGGATGCACAAATTGAGGTGCTCTCGGAAATGATACATAAGCCAATGAATCAATTGGCTATTGATGATGCGGAAAATAATTTAAGAGCTTTATTGGCGCGTCAAGGTGTGCTTAAGCAGAGTTTGGCGGATGCTAAAGCATTACTTAAAGAGCTTGCCTCTAGTTGCGTGAGTATTTTAAGTGAGGTCGCTGAAAATACAGGTGAGTACCAAGAAAAAATAGAGCATTATCAGCAACAAATAGAGGGTGTTGATGATATTTTAGATTTAAAGTCATTATTAGATGGTTTAAAGCGCGACACAAGTGGCATGCATGTAAACGCAAAGCATGCTTTTCGGAGTATCACGGAAACCAATCAAAGGGTTAAAGCTGCTGATCAACTGATAGATAAGCTGTCTTTAGAGTTGGATCAAGCGACTCAGCTTGCTTACCGTGATTTTTTAACAGGCGCTTATAATAGGCGCGGTATGGAAGAGGCTCTGGAGCGTGAGTTTTCACGAGCGGACCGCACGCAACACCCCTTGTGTTTGGCGATGTTGGATATTGACCATTTTAAGAGTATTAACGATACGCTTGGTCACGAAGCTGGCGATGAAGCGATTATGCACTTGGCTACAGTCATACAGTTGGCATTGCGCCCAACCGATGTGTTGGCACGTTATGGCGGTGAAGAGTTTTTGGTGATATTGCCTGAAACTAACCAAGAGACAGGTGTGCAAGTGCTGACCAGAGTGCAGCGCGAGCTGACAAAAAGTTTGTTTTTGCATCAGAACGAAAAGCGCCTCATTACATTTAGTGCAGGTGTTGCTGAGCGTGGTTTTGGCGAAGCTTCTGACTCTGTACTTAGACGCGTTGATACCGCCTTGTATCAAGCAAAAAACAATGGAAGAAATCAAGTGGTTGCAGGATAGTTTGCGCTATAAGCTTGCGCACTAGTATCTTTCTTTTTAAATCATCTGTAAGCTTTTATGCAAACCATATTGTTAAACCGAGGTTTGCTTGAAATTACACTTAGCCATACCGCATGGTGCTAGCTTATTAGAAGCTAATCTACCTTGTTTTGAGAAATTACTGTCAATAGGCCAGCAGATTTTGCATCATGAGCCTTTTGATATCTATTTTTGTCGCCAGATGCAGGTGCCGAAAGTAGGTGATTATGCCATCGCTGCGCTCTCTTATCTTGGGGACGCAAAAGCCAGTTATCAAAATAATGAAGGCACTTATTTGCTGCGAGCTGACGCTGCGCATTTAACGCTACAGCGCGATTCTTTTTCACTGGCAGAGCCTGTGCCTTTGCCATTAACTCACGTTGAGTCTGAACAATTGCTGGCTAAGCTCAATCAACATTTTAAAGAAGATGGCCTTATCTTTACTGAGGGGGAGTCTGGGCGATGGTATCTAAGTTTAGCGTCGCCGCTCAATTTGGTTACCAGCATGCCTGAACAAGCGATGCACCGTAATGTCGCACCTTATTTGCCACAAGGTGAGGATGCTGCAAGGTGGAATCAATTGCTGAATGAGGTGCAAATGTTGCTGTTTGAACACCCTATTAACCAAGCACGTGAGGCGGCTAGGGCACTAGTGGTCAATAGCGTTTGGTTGTCTGGTGGTGGTGTTTTACCTGAAATGTGGGTGGGTGGGGGACAGGCTATTTATAGCCATGTTCCGCTTGCAAGAGGCATCGCTAAGCGCAGTGGATTAGAGCATAATGCATTAACCGCAAGCCTTGATGAAGTGCTAATACCAACGGCAAAAGAAGCTTGGGTCATTCTAGATCGCTTAGAAAACCTAGATGACGCATGGAGTCAGCCAGCATGGCAAGCGTTAAAAAACAAAAAAATTAAGCAGTTGACCCTACATATCGCAATTTACGACTACGTATATACTGTAAGCGTGCAAGCGCTAGATATTTGGAAGTTCTGGCGTAAGCCGCAAAAACTTGCGACTTTTTTAACACAGCACCACTCAATATGACCACGCTCAATATCGTTCAACGCCCCATTGACCATCAGGCACTTGCCACATTACAGCAAGCAGGTATCTCTCATACTTTAGCTAAAGTATTAGCCGCTCGAGGCATACAGTCCGCTAAGCAGTTAGAAGTTTCTTTAGCTGGGCTAATCGCGCCAGAAGCGCTGACCAATAACACAAAAATGGCAAGCTTACTTGCTGATGCAATTATTCAGGGCAAGTCACTTTTAATCATCGGTGATTATGACGCAGATGGAGCGACAGCAACTGCAGTAGCGATGCGCGGTTTACGTAGCATGGGCGCAAAAGTTGATTTTTTAGTGCCCAACCGCTTTGAATACGGTTATGGTCTGACTCCTGAAATTGTAGAGCTAGCTTTTGAAGCCAAACCGGACATTATTATTACCGTAGATAACGGCATTGCCAGTGTAGAAGGTGTAGCTAAAGCAAATAGCTTAGGTATGCAGGTTTTGGTAACAGACCATCACTTGCCTGGTGAGCAAACGCCTGATGCTGCATGCATTGTGAATCCTAATCAACGTGGATGTACTTTCACAAGTAAACATCTGGCTGGGGTTGGCGTGATGTTTTATGTGTTGCTAGCCCTGCGCGCAGAGCTGAGGCTTCGCGGTGTTTTTGAACGCATGCCAGAGCCTAATTTAACCGAGTTGCTCGACTTAGTTGCGCTAGGCACGGTAGCTGATTTGGTTAAGCTTGATGACAACAATCGCATACTGGTTGAGCAAGGCCTGCGAAGGATGAGGGCAGGTAAGTGCTGCCCAGCAATATTAGCACTATTAAAAATTGCAGGGCGAGATGCCACTAAAGTGACTGCTCAAGACTTAGGCTTTAGTGTGGGGCCGCGGCTAAACGCAGCGGGCAGATTGGACGATATGTCATTGGGCATAGCCTGTTTAATTAGTGATAACCCCGAGCAGGTTCAAATGATGGCTGAACAACTGCATGCGCTTAATTTAGAGCGACGCAACATCGAAGCTGATATGCAAGATGCTGCAAGTGTTGCACTAGAAGACATCAATGTTAGCGAGCGCTATAGCCTGAGCTTGTTTCAAGCTGAGTGGCATCAAGGCGTGATAGGCATACTTGCCTCGCGCATTAAAGAGAAGCATTATCGACCAGTCATTGCCTTTGCGGACGCAGGTGACGGTATATTGAAAGGCTCAGGCCGCTCTATACCAGGCTTGCATTTGCGTGATGCACTGGACTTGGTTTCTAAGCAACACCCACAATTAATCCTTCGCTTTGGTGGCCATGCCATGGCAGCAGGCCTAAGCATTAAACAAGATGATTTTCCAATGTTTGAACAAGCTTTTGAGCTGGTGGTAAAGAGTCTGCTTAATCCCGCAGATTTAGAGGCGATTATAGAGGTGGATGGTGATTTAGAAGCCGATGAGCTTGATTGGCAGACAGCACAATCACTAGAAAAACAGGTGTGGGGGCAGGGCTTTCCTGCGCCAACATTTTGCGATATTTTTAACGTGGTGGACCAAAGAGTTGTAGGCACAAGACATTTGAAGCTTAAGCTTAAAAAGATGAATCAAACAAACATGATTGATGCTATTTTTTTCGGGCAGCAAACATTTCTGCCCAGTACTGTACGAGCAGTATTTCAATTACAAACCAACGAATTTAATGGGGCACAATCGGCGCAACTCAATATCAAGTATTGTGAAAGCATTTAAAGGGCACTTCTATAAATTCAAATTCCGTCACGATACTGCGTTACTCATAAAAAATTTCTCCTTACATATCAACTATATGCGGCGTCTAAATTTTTTACTCGTGCCTTGTCTAGCTTAGTAATTTGAATTTATAGAAGCGCCCTAAAATATAAGCTATGAAAAAGCGCGCTTAAGCGCGCCTCTTGAAAAAGCAAATAATTAAGCTTTATTTTTTCTACGTGACATACCACCCACTAAGCCTAAGCCAGCAACTAGTAAAGCATAAGTTTCTGGTTCTGGAACAGGGTTGGCAAGGTTTAATACGCCAGCGTATGAACCTCCAGCT
>CAZAHP010000048.1:0-1485 GCA_964484985.1 uncultured Methylophilaceae bacterium | reverse complement strand
CGAACTGCACTTTTTGTAGCCTAGCAAGAATAGGGCATTTTTGTGACACAACATCAATGACTTTAGAGTTGAATCATGGGTCGAATGGACTACTTAAATGAAGCGCTAAATACAATGTGCTTATATTTAAGATTAGTCAGCTTGTATGGTTGTATTGCTAAGAATTGTTGTTTAAAAAGCCAGTATTTATTGACCGAGTCCATGTGGCAAGGTAGAATCGCGCCTAAATTGATTGGGCTAAAACATGCGTCGTAAGCTGGTAGTAGCAAATTGGAAAATGCATGGCAACTTGCAACATAACCAAATCTTGCTTACCGAGCTTTTGCAAGGGTTACGTAATCTAAAGAATGCAGATTACGTTTTGTGTGTGCCAAACCCTTATCTAGCGCAAGCACAAAGTATATTGCAAGGCAGTAATATTGCATGGGGCGGGCAGCACGTTAGTCGCTTTAAAGTGGGTGCTTATACTGGTTCAGTTTCTGCGAGTATGTTGGCCGATTTTGGATGTACGCACGCAATTATTGGGCATTCAGAGCGTCGTGTATTCATGCATGAAACCAATGTTACAGCAGCAGCTAGCTTTGGAGCAGCGCTAGAAGCAGGTTTAACCCCTATTTTTTGTGTGGGTGAAACCTTAGAAGAGCGAGAAGCTGGCCTCAACGAAACTGTAGTGGCTAATCAATTAGAGGCGATTTTGCAAACGCTAGGCATGCAAGTTTTTTCGCAAGCAGTGCAGCTGAGGGCGGTCATTGCATACGAGCCAGTGTGGGCGATTGGTACTGGTGAAACAGCGAGCCCAGAGCAGGCTCAAGCCATGCATGCGTTTATAAGAAAGCGTATTGCTAGCTTTGATGCAAATGTTGCTGAGCGAGTGAGAATTATCTACGGGGGTAGCGTAAAAGCAATAAATGCGAGACAATTGCTAGCTATGCCCGATATTGATGGTGGTTTGATTGGTGCAGCTTCATTAGAGGCAAGTGAATTTTTAGCAATTTGCCAAGCGGCAAATTGATGTTAAATGTAATTAAATTAAGCAGTACAGAAAGCAATTTAAATGGAAAAATTAGTATTAGTCATTCATGTGCTAGCCTCGCTAGGTGTGATTGGCTTGGTTTTGATGCAGCACGGTAAAGGTGCTGATATGGGCGCCGCTTTTGGTAGTGGTGCTTCAGGTAGTTTGTTTGGCGTGAGTGGCTCATCGAATTTTATGAGTCGTGCAACTGCCATTTTTGTGGCTGTATTTTTTACTACAAGCCTGACATTAGCATATCTTTCTAGTCATCACGAGAGTGGCTCAATTGTTAAATCAGTTGTGTCAGCGCCTGCTAAAGATGACTCGAAGAAATCTGTGCCAGCAAGTGCAGGTCAATCTGACGCAGCTCCAGCGAAAGATGTACCTCAATAAAGTTTAGACGGTATTACCGTTTTAAAGCCGTCGTGGTGGAATTGGTAGACACGCAGCCTTGAGGTGGCTGTGACGAAAGT
>CAZAHP010000047.1:11746-17154 GCA_964484985.1 uncultured Methylophilaceae bacterium | reverse complement strand
CTTTGAAAGAAAGTATCTCCTTGCCTATTTGTTTAATTGAGGAAAAAAATCCACTTATAGGTTTGCTGGGGTCTTTTTTACTTACTAAAACTTCTTCAAATACAATGGGTTTGTTAATTGTTGTAGGTTTGATTTTTTTCTCGACTGGGGCAGCTTTTATTTCAAACATGCCGTTTTCTGATTTCTCTTCGGATACGATAATGTAACTACATTGAGCTCTTAGTTCTAGAACTTGAGCTTCTGAGCTTATTAAAAAACCTTGAAACATAAAGCTCGTGTCTTCCCAAGGCCTATCTAACTCGGTCACATACATGCCGACCTTAATGTTGGCGCTATCTATTCTTACATCCATAGTTAATCTAATAAAGAAAAGTTAAGCATATTAAGCTTGTTGATTTGAGCTTTGGGGATAATCATTGTTGTCTTTAATAAAATATACATCATCACTGGTATCACCATAAGTTAATGTCGTCTTTTAATTTTATAACTTTAGAATAATTACTTTGGGAGGTAAGTACTTTAAAGATAGTTATTATAAAGTTACCTGCGCACCTAGTTCTACAACACGATTAGGTGGTAATTTAAAGTAGTTGCTGGCTGAATCAGCGTTTCGAAATAGAGTAACAAAAATTTTCTTACGCCAATACTGTAACTCGTTATTTCTTTTTGAAATTAACACTTCTTTACCAATAAAGAAGGAGGTGTCCATACTGTCTAAGTTTAGTCCCAAATCTGTACAGGCTTCAAGCTCTTTTGGTAGATCAAGTGTGTCAGCAAAACCATAATGCACCGTGATAAGATAAAAATTATTTGGTAGTGCTTCTAGTACAACACGCTCTTCTTTAGGTTTGTGTGGGTAGTCTTCGATTTTAACTGTAAGTAAGATAACTTTTTCATGGAGCACTTTATTATGTTTTAGGTTGTGCAGTAATGCATGAGGTACACCTTGAGGGTTAGGCGTTAAAAACACTGCATTACCAGCAACCCGAGTAGGGGGGTGTGCACTCATGGCCTCAATAAATGGGGCTAGCTCCATGGCCTCGCTCTTCATGCGTTTGAGTAGAAGGGTGCGTCCAGACTTCCAAGTAGTCATGAGTGTAAAAATAATGCTTCCGATAAGCAATGGAACCCATCCACCGTCAGGTATCTTGAGTACATTAGCACTAAAAAATGCCAAATCAATCACAATAAAAAAGCTGACGGCCGAGAGCGTTCTTCTTAGACTCCAACCCCAAACACCATGAAACACAATGCCTGCCAATAGGGTGGTGATGACCATGTCGCCAGTGACGGCAATGCCATATGCCGCAGCGAGGTTCCCAGAGGACTTAAAGCCAAGAATGAGTAGAGTAACGCCAACCATGAGAGCCCAGTTAATTCTTGGCATGTATATCTGCCCTTCTTCACGTGCAGAAGTGTGCTCGACAAGCATGCGAGGTAAAAAGCCGAGTTGTAGGGCTTGTCTTGAGACTGAAAATGCGCCAGAAATCACTGCCTGAGAGGCAATCACGGCAGATAAGGTTGCCAGTATGATGAGTGGCATTAACATCCACTCAGGCGCCATTAGGTAGAATGGATTTTTAATAGCATTTGGGTTACTTAATAATAGTGCACCTTGGCCGAAATAATTAAGTATTAGGGCAGGAAGTACAAAAGCAAACCACACGATGCTGATGGGTTTGCGACCGAAGTGCCCCATGTCAGCATAGAGTGCTTCAGCGCCTGTCACTGCCAATACAACAGAGCCAAGTGCAACAAATGATAGCCATGGATTACTAATGAAAAATAGAATGCCAAAGACAGGGTTTAGCGCGTGTAACACAGATGGCATTAACATGATATTCATGACGCCCAGTATCGCCAATGTACTAAACCAAACGAGCATGACGGGTCCAAACAATGTGCCCACTATTGCCGTACCTTTGCTTTGTACCCAAAATAAGATAAATAAGACTAATAGAGAAGCTGGAACGATGAGGTTGTGAAGTTTGGGGGCTGCGACTTCTAAACCCTCAATCGCAGAAAGGACTGAAATTGCTGGGGTAATCATTCCATCTGCATAAAACATGCATGCACCAAGTATCCCTATGGTCATAATCATGGATTGCTTCTTAATATTGCCTTCCATATTGCGCATGGCAAGTGCGAGCAGCGCCATAATCCCGCCTTCGCCACGATTGTCCGCGCGCATAATAAAGGCGACATATTTAATGGATACAACAAGTATGAGTGCCCACACAATCAAAGAGAGTATGCCGTAGACGTTTGCATGATTGAGTGGAACTGGATGGGGGCTTACAGCAAAGACTTCTTTCATGGTGTAAAGTGGGCTAGTACCAATGTCTCCATACACCACACCTAGTGCTGCTAGTGCTATTGCGGGGAGTCTGGTTTTATTTGCTGTTGCGCTCATGTTTACTCGTGACTAAAACACCGTTCAAGAGTTATATTTTATCAGGTTAATTGAGGCTTTAACGAAATAGATTGAGATTGGATAGCATTAAAAGAGCCTTTTTATAAGATTTAACATTGTTAGCGTAAGGTTTGTACTCATGTAGAATGCTATAGGGAAATGTATGTTTTAAAAACGCATAAACGGCCTGGAGGTTTTACATGAATGACTTAGAAAAATATCGCGTAGACAATAAATCAAAATTCGCATTAAAAAAATTCGACTCTAAAGATAAGTCCGAGCGTAGTAAGACAAAAGAAGAAGATGTGCTTGAGCTAGCTAAGCTAGCAGCCAAAATTAATGCCTTACAAGATGTTTTATATGCACAGGGTAAGCATAAAGTCTTATTGATACTACAAGGCATGGATGCGAGTGGAAAAGACGGTGTTGTGCGCCATGTGTTTGGTGAATGTGATCCGATTGGAATAAGGCTTGCCAGTTTCAAAGGGCCAACATCAGATGAGTTGGCACATGATTATTTGTGGCGCATACATGCGCATGTGCCTAAAGCTGGTGAGCTAACAATATTTAATCGCAGTCATTATGAGGATGTGTTAATTGTAAAAGTCCATAATTGGATAGACAATGCAGAATGTTTGCGACGTTACGCGCAGATTAAGGATTTTGAGCGTATGTTGGCTGAAACAGGTACAACCATCGTCAAATGTTATTTGCACATTTCGAAAGAAGAGCAAAAAATGCGTATGCAAGAACGATTAAATGATCCTACGAAGAACTGGAAGTTTAATCCCAATGATTTGGCTGAGCGCAAATTATGGGCACAATATATGCAGGCTTATGAGCAGGCGATTAGTGCAACATCTACTGAGTATGCACCTTGGTATGTGATTCCTGCGGACTCAAAAACAAATCGTAATTTATTAATTTCTCGCATACTGCTTAAAACGCTTGAGTCATTAGATTTGTCGCATAACCCAGCACCAGCTGAGTACAAGAGCATTGTGATTGAAGATTAATATGTTCTTTTTAATAGAGGTCACAATAATTCATGATTTTTACACTTGTGAGTCACAATGGTCATGCGCCAAAATGCATGCACTATTTTATTCGTAAGTTTAAAACAAGATTCTTATGAGTTTACGTTTTCGTTTGAACCTATTGGTGACCTTAATCTCGCTCGCATTTGTGCTGGCAGTAGGTATGGTGATTGTGAATGACACGCGAGTTTCTATTAGGGAACGAGTGGAAGCTGCCACACGCGTGACTGTGCAACTGTTAGATACGGTGATTATTAGCTCGGCTATGAACCCTGGAATGGGTTATACGCACGAGGTTTTACATAGCTTTTTGCTCTCACTTGGGTATGTGCGTAGTAGCCATATAGAGCTCTATGATGTTCGTGGTAATTTGCTCTATCAATCTCCAGAGTCTAAGTATCGTAGTGAGGTAAAACCTCCAGATTGGTTTGTTAAGTTAGTTGCGCCGCAGAAGGAGGTCATAGTCAGACGCATTCGCTACGGTAGCTTGATCGTTGCGTCTAGCGCTGAAGGCTCTATTCGTGAGGCTTGGTCTGGAGTGAGTCAACTACTGCTCATCGGCATAGGTTTTTTTGTTTTACTTAATACCATGGTGTATGCCGTGCTCAGCTACTATTTACGACCTGTGAATAGCATTTTGGGCGCCATTAACCTTATGGAACGTGGTGATTTAACTGCGCGTTTACCCGCTTTTAAGTTGCCGGAGTTTGACCGTATCGGGCACAGTCTAAACCGTATGGCAGAGTCGCTAGAAGCTGAACGTCAGTTAGAAGAAAATCGCCAGCTTACGCAGTTGATACAAACACATATCGAAGATGAACGTCGTAGTTTAGCGCGTGAATTACATGATGAGCTAGGGCAGTATGTCACAGCGATTAAAACATTTGCCGTGGGTATTGCCAATAAAACTAAAGTTAAAATGCCAGAAGTCGAAGCTAATGCACAAACTATAGTGGCTGCTGCTAACCATATTTACGATGGTATGCACAACATTATTAGACAACTACGCCCTGGCTCATTAGACAATTTAGGGCTCTCTGAAACATTGCGTGATGTCGTCAATACGTGGCAAAAACAACACCCGCAGATTAAGTTTAATTTAAATCTCTCTGATGATTTTCGTAAATTGGGCGAGGTGATGAATATCAGTCTCTATCGTATCGTGCAAGAGTCTGTTAACAATGCACTTAAGCATGCAAATGCAACAGCCATAGACATTAGTTTAACGCAAGATTCTGTAGGCAATTTAACATTGGTAATTAAAGATAATGGCATAGGTATGACGACTTGTAATGTAGACCAAACTAAACATTTTGGTTTATTAGGAATGCGTGAACGAACACAAGCATTAGAAGGTCAATTTAATATAGATACTGTGCCTAATGGAGGCACTACTATTTCGGTATTTATTCCTAGGAGTGAGGTTGCATGAGTAACCCAATTAATGTGATGTTGGTAGATGACCACGCTGTGGTGCGTATGGGTTTTAAAATGTTGTTGGAATCGGATAGTGATATTAAGGTGGTTGCAGAGGCCGAAAATGGTGAGCATGCCATCAAGGCTTACATGGAGCATAAGCCTACGGTGGTGGTGATGGATATTACCATGCCAGGTATCGGTGGCCTAGAAGCCACTGAGCGCATTATGGCTAAAGACAGCTCGGCTAAGATTTTAGTACTTTCTGCACATGAAGACTCCGTACATCCTAAGCGTGTATTGAGCGCAGGTGCAATGGGTTATTTAACCAAGCGCAGCGCCGCTGAAGAGTTGATTAAAGCGATACGTACTGTAGCAAGTGGAAAAAAATACTTAGAAGCAAGTGTTGCGCAACAAATGGCGATACAGCAGCTTAATGGTGAGCAAAACCCTGTTGACGTGCTTTCTGACCGTGAGTTTGAAGTGTTTATGGCCTTGGCAAAAGGTAAAACCACGAATGAAATTGCAGAGACTTTGTGTTT
>CAZAHP010000047.1:7071-11646 GCA_964484985.1 uncultured Methylophilaceae bacterium | reverse complement strand
GGTCAGCCATCGATTGAAAAAATAAAGCATGATGCCAATGATGATGGTCACTACTACAGAGCTGGTTGACTCAAAGATCTTACCTAAAAGCGTACGAAAAATTCCATCATCATTAAATAAATCTAGGGTGATGCCTAAAATTCCAATAAGCATTAATCCTAGCCTACCTATTGAGAGTAGAGTGTCTACTAAATTATCAGCCTTCTTTTCTCTTGCCATGTGATAAATCCTTTTTAATTCACTATTTAAAACTTAAGCAGAAGTGTTTTTAGCCAAGATTTTTCATTAGTACTTGAAATGACAACGCTGTACAAGGCCATATTCAAGTAGATAATAAATCGCTTAATGGAAAATCTTGATTTAACATGCTAGCGTTTATTTTGCAGTTTCAGCAAGGTATTTTGTAGGGTCTACAGATTTACCTTGTTTGCGGATTTCAAAGTGCAACTTAACGCGGTCGGCATCTGTGCTGCCCATTTCAGCTATTTTTTGCCCAATGGTGACTTGTTGGCCTTCTTTAACCAAAATTTGATTGTTGTGTGCATACACAGATAAAAAGTTATTGCTGTGCTTAATAATCACTAGTTTGCCGTAACCACGTAAATCAGACCCGCTATAGATGACTTTGCCAGCTGCTGCAGCCTTAATGGCTTGGCCTTGTGAGCCTGCAATGTCGATTCCTTTTGCATTTTTTGAGTCATCAAAACCAGTGACAACTTTGCCGTTGGTTGGCCATGCCCATTCTATGCTGTCATCACTGGTGCTTTTTTGTTCTGGTTTGGCTTCAGGTTTTAAGTCAGGTTTTGTTTCGGCTTTGTTAGCTTCAGTTTTTGCTGTTTCAGTTTTTTCTATTGGTGTAGCTTTAATGGTTTTTTGCGGTGTTACTTTCGCAGGAGCTGCAGCAAAAGCTTGGTCACTATAAGGCTCGCGTATGGCTTTGGGTTCGGTAATGAGTTGTGGTTCATCACTGATAGGGCTATCTGAGCTTGGCGTTGCTTTGTTAGTGTTAGGTTCTGTTTTTAGTGGCGTGATAACTACGCCATTATCAGCACTTGTTTCTTTAATTGGCTTGCTGTCTCTTTGTTTCAGGGTTTTTAGATTAAGTTGCTGACCGACTTTAATTGGGTAGGGCGCGTTAATGTTATTAGCGATTGCAATTTCTTTATAGTCATAGCCAAACTCTAGGCCTATTGCATAGAGTGTGTCACCTTTTTTTACCGTATAAAAATCAGGGCGCCAATCTTTCTCAGTCGCTGTATCTGTAGTGTTTTTTGGTCCTGGCGCAGGTTTTTTTACTGGAGAACGTTCAATTACTCTAGGTTGAGTTTGCGTTGTACTACATGCGCTTAAGCTGAAAATAACTGAAATCAAAAGCCAATGTAATATTGGTTTTAATTGATGATGCATTTAACTAGTTCCACCTAATAAAGGTACAAATTTAACGGCTTCAAGTTTTGTTTGGCGGTATTCGCTCTCTGAAACACGTTCAATGAGTACAAGTATTTGCTCATCTATCCCTACTGGCATGACCATGCGGCCTCCAACAGCGAGTTGTTCTAATAAGTCATTAGGAATGTGGCTAGCGGCTGCAGTGACAATGATGCCGTCATACGGGGCTAACTCAGGTAAACCCATGGTGCCGTCGGCGTGTGCTAATTTGATGTTGGCGAGTTTGAGTTCACGTAAATGGCCGCGTGCCTTCATAAGTAGAGGTTTGATTCGCTCTACCGAGTAAACTTCTTTGGCAATTTTAGCGAGTATTGCCGTTTGAAATCCGCAGCCCGTACCAATTTCTAGTACTTTGTTTAAGGCAATGCCCCCGCGCAATATTTCTGTCATACGCGCAACGATATAGGGTTGAGAGATGGTTTGCCCGAACCCGATAGGGAGTGATACATCTTCATAAGCGCGAATTGATAACGCTTCATCTACAAATATATGGCGTGGAACAGTACCCAAAGCTGCAAGCGTGACTTCATCTTTTATGCCTTGTTCACGTAAGCGCGCGAGCATGCGGTCGCGCGTGCGTTGCGAGGTCATACCTATGCCGCGAAGCGCACTACTCATTCAACATCCTCATCACAAAAAACTTATTAGCCATGAAACCTACCTACTTAAGCCAGTTTTTAACTGCATCAATTTGCGTGTAGCGTGTGAGGTCTACCTGTAGTGGTGTAATGGAGACTTTTTGATTGGCTACCGCATTAAAGTCTGTTCCTTCACCAGCATCTTGCGCTTCACCTGCCGCACCTACCCAATACACCGTCTCACCGCGAGGTGTTTTTGATTGTATAACGCTCTCTGCCTTATGACGTTTGCCTAAACGAGTGACTTCTTGACCTTTCAGTAGGTCGTAAGGGATGTCTGGTACATTGATGTTGAGAAGTACAGGCGGTGGAAAGCCATTTTTTGCGTAACGGTGAACCAAGTCTACTACGACACGAGCGGCTGTTTCAAAATGGGTCGCCTGATGTTGCGACATAGAGACTGCAAAAGAAGGCACCTCTAATAAATAGCCCTCGGTGGCTGCAGCAACAGTGCCTGAATATATGGTGTCATCACCCATATTCGCACCGTCATTAATGCCAGAGATGACCATGTCAGGAAGGCTATCTAATAGCCCTGTGAGCGCTAAGTGTACGCAGTCAGTAGGCGTGCCGTTGACAAAGTAAAAGCCGTTGCTAGCTTGACGCACGGTGAGTGGGCGGTCGAGTGTAAGTGAGTTACTTGCACCACTGCGGTTGCGCTCAGGAGCAACCACCGTGATGTCGGCAATTTTGGCTAAGTGCTCAGCCAACATAATAAGGCCAGGTGCAAAATAGCCGTCGTCATTTGAAAGTAATATGCGCATAAGGGTCGATTATAAATTAAGGCGTGGCTTTATGGGGCTTGGTTTGGGCGGAGTTTGTGATAAATTTTTTACAAAGCGGGTTTTCGTGTTAATCGCGCATAGAAAATGGTGCAAACAAAGAATATCACAGTGAGTATCACTTCAACTAAAGCTAGTTTGGCCGAAATGCCAGCGTCAGACCAAGCGCGCACAGTACCTTCGGTGAAATAGAAAAGTATAAACATGCAAGACCACTGATAGGTATAACGTTTGCCGCGCAAAATACCAAAGAGGGGTAGTAGCAGAGGTAGCGCTTTTAAGATAAGCATGGAGCCTGGCTTGAGTGGGGCAAGCCAACCTTCCCACGCAAGGCAGACAAATATGAGCGCAATCAGGCTAGCGCTTGCACCTATACGTAATAATTTAATCAATTGCGTACAGCTTTAGACATTGCAACGAGCGCTGCTCTAGCAGATTGTGCGTCGTAAATGGGTTGTTCAAACTGAAAGCGCAAGGTTTGCGTGAGTTGTTGATGATCGACTAGCTGAACATCAAAGCCGTCGCTGTCTATACCGAGCATTTGGGCGCTAGCAGCATCCACTTGATGAAAGTGTTTGCAGTATGCGATTAAGCTTTCTGTGTGGTCTGTATTCATATGTTCAATAATACTCGTTTCTTGGTTGGCGAGTTGATTTGGCGCGGTTAGTAAATCTGAGCCATGTAAAGCGTGCCCCTCTATCCAACCCATTTTGCCAAACCCAGCAATATAACGCGCTTGCGCGATTTTGATGCGGTAAAAAGAAAAGTCGTGCATATCAAAATAGCTAGAGGCTTGTGGCATATAACGCAAGTAACGTGCACGTAAGTCAGCATCATTTTTGTTACAGGCAATTGCTTCACCAATAAGCGTTAGCCTACCATTGGCTTGTAAGTCTTCATCACCTGCAAATACCAATAAAGAAACCTTGGGGTTTTCAGCGATATTTTTAGTGTGCTCGGCAATAGTGCTAATCAGTATGACAGGTTCGGCATAGTGATTTGTCACAAAAGGTGCAACTGAACCAAAGGGGTAGCCGCTAAATTTTGCTGAGAATGTAGAGAGTATGCCACGTCTAGTTGAACGTAAGAATTGTCTGGCTTCGGTGGCTAGCGTCATCTTAATTGGCCTAATGGTTAAGCTTTATGGCAGTTTCCGCAAGACGTTTGCCTAAAGCAATACATAGTTTTTTTTCTTCATCTGAAATAGGCTTATCATCCATTGCGCCGCCTATATGGCTTGCACCATAAGGTGTGCCGCCAGTCATTGTACTACTGAGCTGTGGTTCTGAGTAGGGGAGCCCCAATATCATCATGCCATGATGCATTAAAGGTAACATCATGGTGAGTAGTGTGCTTTCATTGCCGCCATGCATAGAGCCGCTAGAGGTAAATACTGCCGCAGGCTTGCCAATGAGTGCGCCTTTGAGCCAAAGCCCAGAAGTGCCATCTAAAAAATACTTCATCGGTGCGGCCATATTGCCAAATCGAGTAGGGCTGCCTAAAGCAAGCCCTGCACATTCTTCTAAATCTTTAAGCTCTACATAAGGCGCACCTGAGGTGGGTACTTCAGGCTCTGTAGCCTCACAGTTGGCAGATACTTTAGGCACGGTACGAATGCGCGCTTTAGCACCACTCACGCCCTCAATGCCTCGTGCAATGAGTTGCGCCATGTCACGCACGGCGCCGCCTTGAGAGTAATAGAGGAT
>CAZAHP010000047.1:0-6971 GCA_964484985.1 uncultured Methylophilaceae bacterium | reverse complement strand
TAGCTGGCAGGAGTCATTTCTAGCAGTAGCTTTTTGGCATCCGCAGGAATTTTTAACTCTTGAATGAAACTATGTAAAGACTCTTTGTTGATGCCACCTTTGCCGCGTGTGAGGGCTTTAAGTTGCTCGTATGGGTTTTCTATGCCATAGCGACGCATGACCGTTTGTATGGGCTCGGCGAGGACTTCCCAGCTATTGTTTAAATCTTCATCAAGGCAGGCAAAGTTTGCTTCTAGTTTGTTGAGGCCGCGCAGGCAAGAGTCGTAACCTAGTAGGCTGTAACCAAATGCAACACCCATATTGCGTAGCACGGTAGAGTCAGTTAAGTCGCGTTGCCAGCGTGAGATGGGGAGCTTTTCGGCGAGGTGGCGCAAGATGGCATTCGCTAAGCCGAGGTTGCCTTCTGAGTTTTCAAAATCAATCGGGTTGACTTTATGTGGCATGGTTGAAGAACCAACTTCGCCTTCTTTGACTTTTTGTTTGAAGTAGCCAACAGAGATGTAGCCCCAAATGTCGCGATTAATATCAATCAAGATGGTATTGATGCGCGCCATGGTGTCGTAAAGCTCTGCCATGTAGTCGTGCGGCTCAATTTGAATGGTGTAGGGGTTATACACTAGGCCGAGAGACTCAACAAAAGTTTTAGCGAAGCTTTCCCAATCAAAATCAGGGTATGCCGATAAGTGAGCATTGAAATTACCTACTGCACCGTTGATTTTTCCTAAGATTTCATTATTTTCTAGCTGCGTTTGTTGGCGACGTAAACGATAAACCACGTTGGCTAGTTCTTTGCCGAGTGTGGTCGGAGAAGCAGTTTGGCCGTGTGTGCGTGAGAGCATGGGTTGGTCTGCTAGTTCTTTAGCTAATGTTGTTAAACGCTCGATGAGTGCGTTTAACATGGGTAGCAAAACAGTGTCGCGTGCTGATTTCAGCATGAGCGCATGTGATAGGTTGTTAATGTCTTCTGATGTGCATGCGAAGTGAATAAACTCGCTGGCTTTGCGGATTTCATCATTGCCATCAAAGCGCTCTTTAAGCCAGTATTCAAGCGCTTTAACATCATGGTTGGTACGCATTTCAATGGCTTTGACTTCAGCTGCTTCTTTTTCTCCAAAGTTACTCATCGCGCCGTCAAGCTCGCTTACGGTTGGCTGGCTGAAAGGTGCAATTTCTGTAAGTTCAGGTGCAAGGCTCAGTGCTTTTAACCAAGCAACTTCAACCATAGCGCGGTGTTTTATTAACGCAAATTCGCTAAAAAATGGGCGTAGACTGTCTAATTTTGATTGATAGCGACCATCTAAAGGAGATAGTGCGTTAAGTGTGGAGAGTTCCATAAAAGCCTTTTGATTCATTAGGTATTAAAATCGTAAGGCGTGATTTTACCCTACATCGTGCCGCATAAAAAATGGCAAGGTGAAAAAACTTGATAGATTTTGTGTTTATTTGTGTCTAAGTGTGTGAAGAAATAGATTTTGACCTAATGAGAAGCAGCGGTCTGACTGGCATAAGAGCAGGCTGGCTCTAGCATATGACTCAGTGGAGCAGGTTTGTGTTTGAGGTAACCTTGAATGTAATCGACGCCCATTTCTTTTAATAGATTGGCTACGTGAATGTTATCTACCCATTCTGCAATCGTCTTTTTCCCTGTGGCTTTAGCAACTTCGGTAATACAGCGCACTGTGGCTTGCCCAATGAGGTTGTTTTCTAAATCACTGATAAATTGACCATCAATTTTAAGATAATCGACTGCTAAGGTTTTTAAATAGCCAAAAGATGAAACGCCGCTGCCAAAATCATCAAGCGAAAATTTAATGCCGTGAGCATTCATGGCAGCAATAAATTTTGAGGCTTCAGCAATGTTGGTAATGGCGGCAGTTTCGGTAATTTCAAAGCAAAGCTTGCTGTAATCAATGTTAGGCATTTGATTAATCAGTGATAGCACGTGCTGGTGAAACTCTGGGTCACTTACAGATTGACCAGAAAGATTAATAGAGAGGCTTTCGATGTGGTCAATTGCATTTTTATTAGTGACCAACCAATTGAATATTTGTTTCACAACCCAGCGGTCTATTCGTGGTGCACTATAGTAGCGTTCTACTATTGGCATAAAGATGCTGGGGGCGATGATGCTTTCATCGTGGTCAATAATGCGTATGAGGATTTCGCCATGCTCTTTGTCATGCTCATTTAGTGGCATAATGCGTTGGCAGTATAAGATTAATCTTTCTTCTTCAATAGCGCGCTCAATCTTACTCACCCACTGCATGGTGGCGAGATGAGCCTCTCGAATGTAGTTGCTTTCACTGCGATTTTCTTCAACTTTCCAGTTGGAATATGCGCTAATGTTATTGGTGTAAGGCTCGAGCGCCTCAATATGAGCGCTCAGCTCACGCATGATGACAGCAATGCCAATAATTTTATCTAGTTCGTTTTTGATGGGGTAAATCGAGCTTGAAACAGCTATGGGTTTGCCACTTTTATGTAGGCGCACGGTTTCATAGTGTTGAATAGATTGGTCTTTGCTAATTTGATGCATCAGCAATGCGCCTTCACCAATTTTATCTTGAGGATAAAGTAAAGAAATTGGTTTGCCTAATACTTCTGCTTCAGTGTAGCCAAACATTTTTTCTGCGCATTCGTTCCAAGAAGTGATAATGCCATCCGTGGTTTTGCTGATGATGGCATCTTGAGCGGTTGTGGAAGTCTCGCTCAAAGTATTGGTTTTTGCATGTAAATCAGCAATGGCTTGTTCTCTCATGGCCAATGTTCTTGAGACAAGCTTAGCTAAACCAGCTAGCATGCCTTTTTGGTATACCGTAAGCTCTTTAGGCTTACGAGAAATTACACATAAAGTGCCAATATTTTCGCCGTTAGGCATAGAGATGGGTGCGCCAGCATAAAAGCGAATTTTAGGGTTGGTTGTGACTAAGGGGTTGTTTTTAAAACGCTCATCTAATGTTGCATCAGCAACTTCCATGACGTTGCTGTCTAGAATGGCGTGTGAGCAAAAGGCAAAGCTTCTATGGATTTCGCTCATGGTTTTTAGGCCTGTATTTGCCTTAAACCATTGCCTAGTTTCATCAATTAAGCTAATGAGCGCGATGGGGGTTTTGCAAATCTCGCTGGCGAGTTTAGTAATCTCATCAAACAGTGGCTCGGGGTTGGAGTCAACCACCATGAGTTGTTTGAGTCTAACTAAACGTTGCTGCTCGTTAGCTGGCAGCAGATTTCTTGATGTCACAAATTACCCAATTCTAATGATGGTGAAACAAGCAAATAAAACTACATTTTTTGAGGTGTTTTGTGTCGTATCGTCTTAAAGCACATAGGGTTTGAGTGCTTATTATTTTTAAGTGCTTTAGGGGTGAGCTAAAACACTTAAATTCAGATAACGGCTTTAATATAGTGAGCTATGTTTGCTGGATATACTCACATTTAGCAGTTGGTTGAATTGTATAGGTGGGATACTTACTTGTCATTAGCCCAAATGGGCTAAAATTCCCCTGCAGTACAGTTTTAGGGGCTTTCAGCGATGTCAGGTAAGCTTTGTAATTAATGAATGATGCTCGCTTTTAAGTGTTTATACTTCAAATGCTAGAAACTAGTAATTCTTCGCTAGTGTGATATGAGCATATCTCGTCTAATAAACAGTCTATTGGCGCTGGTTTATGCTTTAAATAGCCTTGTGTAAAGTCTACACCCATGTTTTTGAGCATGTTTTCTACGGCTTGATTATCTACCCACTCAGCGATAGTTTTTTTATTGGTCACTTTAGCCACTTCTGTAATACATCGCACTGTTGCTTGACCAATTTGATTGCTCACTAAATCTGTAACGAATTGACCATCAATTTTAAGGTAATCAACAGGTAAATTTTTAAGATAGCCAAAAGAAGAAACGCCGCTACCAAAATCATCTAGTGAGAATTTAACCCCATGAATGTGCATGGTTTCAATAAATTCTTTTGCATCTGAGATTTTAGTAATGGCCGCTGTTTCAGTGATTTCAATGCATAGTTTGCTGTAATCGAGAGTCATGCTTTCGATAAGATTGAGCACATAGCTATGAAAGCTTAAATCGCCTAATGACTGCCCCGATACATTCACCGAGATGGTTTCAACGTGGTCTAGCAAACTGGAATTTTTATGCATCCACTGAAATACCTCTTTAATGACCCAGCGATCGATACGAGACGCCATATGAAACCGCTCTGCAGCTGGTAAAAATGCGCTTGGTGGTATTAATTCACCTGATTTGCTTTTCATGCGTATGAGTATTTCTGCATGCTCCAGCCCTGTGTGGCTAAGCGGCATAATCCGTTGGCAAAACAATACAAACTGATTATCTTCAATTGCTTGTTCAATGCGCCCAGCCCATTGTACTTCAGATTTATGTACTTCGAGCGATCGGTCGGAGTCGAAGTGTAAATGGACACGCCCGCGTCCTGCTCGCTTGGCCTCATAACAAGCATTGTCTGCAGCTTGTAGCATTTCATTCAGGCTGCTCCATTTGTCATCCATCATCACCAAGCCTATGCTTGCACCGATGCGAAAGCGCTGGTTGTTATGGTGAAAGCGGTATTCATCTACTGTTTTGCAAATCAATTTGGCAATGTGCATCGCTTTTTCTATGCTACATTTACTCAAGATTAAGCCAAATTCATCACCACCAATTCTCGCGAGCGTATCTGTGCTACGTATACAGGCGTGCATCATCTTAGAGATTTCTTTGAGCAGTATGTCGCCAGCAGTGTGGCCGCAAGTGTCATTCACTACTTTAAATTGGTCAAGGTCTATGTACATCAAGGCATTGAGTTGTGTAGGCTCGCGATTGTTATTCACATAGTGTTGAAGTCTAGTTTCAAATTCACTGCGGTTTAGCAGCCCAGTGAGTGGGTCATGGCTGGCGCGGTATGAAATTTCATTGGCCATTTCGCGTTGCGCTGTCACGTCATGAAAGACTAAAACTACGCCTATAGTGTTGCCATTAGCGTCGCGTATTGGTGCAGCAGAGTCTTCAATGCCGTACTCTACACCGTGACGACTAATCAAAACGGTATGGTTTGCTAGGCCAACAATGCGGTCTTCAGTGAGACATAGTTTGACTGGGTTAACCGTAGGGCGGCGAGTGGTTTCATTAATGATGTTGAATACTTCTGATAACGGTCGGTCTTTTGCCTCTCTTGCACGCCAACCTGTGAGACTTTCTGCGACAGGGTTCATATATTGAACGACTCCGTTATTGTCTGTAGTAATCACAGCGTCGCCTATTGAGTCCATGGTGACGCGTAGCCGCTCATGTTGCTCATATATCATTTTTTGCGCTTCTTTTTGCGCGCTGATGTCGCGCGCAATTTTAGCAATGCCGATAATTTCACCCATGCCGTTTTTGATGGGAGACAAAGAAACAGAAATTTGTACGGGTTTGCCTTTTTTATTCAGCCTTACCGTTTCAAAGTGTTTAACATTTTGCTTGTTTTTTATTTTCGTTAGAAATGCAGACTCTTCATTCAGTCTATTTTGAGGGAAAAGGCATGTAATCGCCTTGCCCACTATTTCTTCTGCACTGTAGCCAAATATTTTTTCTGCACCTTTATTCCAAGAGGTGACAATACCATCTAAGCTTTTGCTGATAATTGCATCACCTGAGTCTTCTACAATGGCGGCAAGCCTCGAAGCTTTGCTTTGTATTTCATTCATCGTGCTTTCGCGCACCAATAAAGCTTTGCTGGCGATTTGAGCTAAACCTGAGAGTGCATTTCTCTGGTAGTCATTGAGGTGTTTCGCTTCGCGGTCTATCACGCATATCGTGCCAATATTGACACCATCCTCTAAAGTAATGGGGGCGCCAGCGTAAAAGCGAATATTGGGGTCACTTGTCACTAGTGGGTTGTTTTTGAAGCGAGTGTCTTGCGTGGCGTCACCTACTTCAAGGATCTGTTCATCTAAAATAGCGTGTGCACAAAATGCAAGGTCTCTATGTGTTTCTGTAGCACCTTCTAGGCCAGTGTTCGCTTTAAACCATTGGCGGTTTTCATCAACTAAGCTTAGCAGTGCAATAGGCGTGCCACAAATCTCGCTAGCTAGCTTGGTGATTTCGTCAAATAATGGCTCTGGTGCGGAGTCCAGTACCATAAGGCGCCTAAGTCTTTCTAGGCGCGCTTGTTCGTTCTTGCTAGGTTTTGCTGCTTGTGTCACATTAAGCTCCCAAGTTTTTTATTTTTTAAGCTATACATAAACAAAATACAACAAAGCGTCTGTTTTTATTTGTAAGAGCAAGGGCATAAACCCACGCTAGTTTAAGGATTAGTAATGCTTAATTCAAGCAGCCAATATCACACCAATACAAGTTTGCAAAAATGGAGTAAGCTTATTACTATGGATACAAAACTAAACAATACATTTTGGCTTGCACGGGCTTTGATAGCGTTGATGTTGGGGTTTTTTTGTGTGCAGTATTCATATGGTCAATCCATAGAATCTGAGCCTAGTGTTGAGCAAAATATTAAAGCCATGGATAAAGATAAAGATGGCATGGTGAGTACTGAAGAAATGAAGGTTTACCTGCAAGCCTTACATGGCAGCTCTTATCAACAAGAGGCACTAGATAATATGGAGGCTAGTATGAGTAGCAAGAGTTGTGGTTCACCTTTCTCACATTCATTTTATTAGCCATATGATTTTCTAGGCATGATTGTTGCCTGTTGTTTCATAGCGCTGAGCCGCACTGTATAATTCAACTATTATTAAATTTTGGAAAGCCTCATGTTAAAAGCATATCGTGACCACGTTGCCGAGCGCGCTGCGCAAGGTTTACCACCCTTACCACTTAATGCAGAACAAGTTGCCGAATTGGTGCAGCTGTTAAAATCGCCGCCCTCAAATGAAGCAGAGACCTTGCTTACGCTCTTGGCAGACCGCATCCCCGCAGGCGTAGACCAAGCTGCTTATGTAAAAGCGGCATTCTTGGCG
>CAZAHP010000046.1:14303-17334 GCA_964484985.1 uncultured Methylophilaceae bacterium | reverse complement strand
GCCTTGCTAGTTTTTACAGCATTCATCGCTATTGCTTATCTTAAGTTCAGCCAATACGCACACAGTGAAAAATCATCCTCCCCAAAAGAAGTTAAAGCAAACATTGCAAACTCAGCCAGCGCCTTGCCATCAACTGCAGTCACACCAAATCAAGCGCCCATTTCACCTACAGCAGAAGCCGGCCAGCCAGCAGTGACAAAGCCAGAGGCTGCAGCCAATGCTGAAACTTTAACACCAGCTGCCACGCCAGCCTCGGCTCTAAATAAAGAAAATGCGCCGCTTAATAAACCACTGAATAAAGTAGACGAACCTCTACCTCAAACAATTGCCGAGAGCCCAGAACCATTAGATAATGCCTTGAATACTAGATTCTCTGCCACAGAAACTTGGCTAACAGAACAGCCCAGCACAACCACCACCATACAGCTAATGGGAGTCGCTAACGACAGCCAGCTACGCGAGCAGTTGAAACACTTAAAATCAGCGATAGAGGTTGAAAAAATCTATATTTATCGCACACAGGTTAATGGAAACCCTTTCATTACATTGACCTACGGAAGCTACAGCAGCAAATCAGACGCCTTGCAAGCGATGGCTCAATTACCCGATGCAGTTAAGGCGTATCAGCCACATATCAGAACAATCGGCGGAATTAATAAAGAAATCAAGCCACTTCAATAAGTTAGTATTGCAGTCTAAAGCAATTTATGAGATAACGGTAAAATATAAGAAGGATGCGTGTGCATGAAAAAAACCGTACATTTATTGTCAATAATATTCGTTAGTATAGTATCCACTGGATGCGCTCATACATCAAAGGTAAAACCTTCAACTGGTCACATTGATGGCCAGCCTACTGCCGCTTCTAAAGCACAGCAAACTAGCACTACTGCACAAACTGACATTCCCAAACCAGTCAAAAATAGCACCTATTTACCTCCACCTAAAGCCAAACCTAAAGAGCAAACCTATAGCGTGGTTGTAAATGAAGTGCCTGTAAAAGAGATTTTGTTTGCCCTTGCGCGTGAAAGCAAACTCAATGTAGACATACACCCTTCCATTCAGGGCAAAGTGACATTGAATGCTGTTGACCAAACCTTACCCGCTATTTTAGAGCGGCTAGCCAAACAAGTTGATTTAACTTACAGCATGCAAGGGAATGTGCTCAGCATCATGCCTGATATGCCAGTGTTGCGTACTTACAAAGTGGACTACGTTAATATGTCACGCGACACAGCAGGCTTTATTGGTGCTGACGGACAAATTTCAAGCTCAGGTCAAAGCTCTGGTAGTAGCGGAACCAGCACAAGCACCTCAGGCAACGGCGCAAATAATAGCTCACGCACCTCTGTCACCAGCGAATCTAAAAGCCACTTTTGGGAAACATTAGAAAAAAATATTAAAGATATTTTGGCTGAAACTGACAAAGAAGTCATCATTACCCGCTCAGGCAGCAATAGCGCAAGCTCTACCACTACAGGCGCTAGAAACAACACCAATAACACTCAAACCAATGCTGACGGCAGAACCTCAGCTCAAGAACGAGAAGAAATCAGAAATGAATATAAAACTTTATTTGCCGCCACTGTGATTTCAAACCGTGAAGCTGGGGTTATTAGCGTTCGCGGCACTAACAAGCAGCATGAAAAAGTACAAGAGTTTTTAACTCAAGTAATGAGCAGCGCCAAACGCCAAGTGCTTATTGAGGCCACTATTGTAGAAGTGCGCTTGAGCGATAGTTTTCAAGCTGGGGTAGATTGGAGTCGCTTAAACAACTCAGCTAGTAACAGCGGCTTTACCTTTCAACAAACTGTTGGCCCGCAAAGTAGTGCTAGCGCACTAACAGGCAATATCTCTACTGATGCTAATGCTTTAGGTGCTATTCCAGCCGCTGGCTTTATTGCGGGCTACTTAAACCCTGTAAGTGCAATCGGTAGCATTGCCGCTTCCATTAGCTTACTAAAGCAGTTTGGTGAAACCAAGGTGCTTTCTAGCCCTAAACTGATGGTACTCAACAATCAAACAGCGGTGCTTAAAGTAGTAGATAATATTGTATATTTTACCGTGCAGGCGCAACAGTCACAGGTTGGCGGCTCAATTGGCGGCACCTTATCTACCATTACAACCACCCCTAATACCGTACCAGTTGGCGTGGTCATGAGCGTCACACCTCAAATGAATGATATAGGCGACGTCAATATTAATGTTAGACCTACTATTTCAAGAGTAGTAAGCTTTGTGCGCGACCCTAACCCTAACATCACTACAGGTAGTTTGATTCCTCAGATTCAAGTACGTGAGATGGAGTCTATGCTGCAAATAAGAAGCGGCAATACTGCTGTACTTGGTGGTTTGATGCAAGATGATGTTCGTGTGAATACTGACAAAGTGCCAGGCTTATCTAACGTGCCTGGAATCGGGCAAGTGTTTAGGGGTAAAAATGATGCCAATGCCAAAACTGAACTTGTCATATTTCTACGCCCTACTGTGATTCCTAGCGCAAGCTTAGAAAGCGATGAGTTGCAGTCTTTCAAGCAATATTTACCATCTCAACAACTACGGCAGTCGGTCGATGAGTCTGCTGATTAAGGCGCTAGAAAAGGCGGAAAAAGACAAAGGCACTGATGATAAAAAGAAATCATTAGAGTCTGGTCTATCGCTCGCGCCTATTGATGAAGTGACAGATGAAACGCCCAGCCTAGAAGCGCAGTCAGGCTTTATTAACCAAGCTCCAGCCAGTGCTACAAAACAAAGCAGCCAAAAAGCAGCTGCCACGATGTTTGCCGCTAAAACCGTACAAGTAAACAACAATAGCTCAAAAATGCCTTTGATTTTGGGGGTTGGTTTAGTATTACTTGCTTTATTGGGAGGTGGCTTTTACTACTACCTACAAAGCCTTACCCCACCTACTTTAACCATGCCTAATTCAGTACCGCCTGCGCCATCTGTAGCACAAACTGAGAGCAATCCACCCGCTCAAGCAGCACCAACACAAACTGACACCCCATCTACAGTAAGCGATATGGAGCAA
>CAZAHP010000046.1:9110-14203 GCA_964484985.1 uncultured Methylophilaceae bacterium | reverse complement strand
CAAGCCTCCACGGTGAGTTTAATCGGACAGGCTGACCCAGTTTCTAGCGAGTCAAAAATTAAAAGTTTAATTGCGCAGCAACCTCAAGCAGCCCATTTACATGCTGCTTTAGGTAATTTTTATGCGGAACAAAACCAATGGCCATCTGCCCAGCAGTCATATTTTGAGGCTTATCACTTAGATGCAAGAAACCCCGACTATGCATTTAATTTGGCGATTAGCTTAGACCAAATGGGTAAAAAGGCTTTAGCACTACAATATTATAAAGAGGCGCTCGCATTATTAAACAATAACGCTGGCAACATAGACCGCGCCCAGCTAGAGACGCGCATACTCAAACTTGATAGTAAATTAACCCCATAAAGACGATTAATTAAAAACAACACGCTATGGCTGAACAAAGACGAAAATTAAGACTCGGTGAGCTCATGGTGCAGCAAGGCTTGATTAGTCAAGACCAGCTGCGCATCGCTCTGATGGAGCAAGACCAAAATAACATCCCACTTGGGCGTCAGTTGGTGCGTCTAGGGTTCGTTACAGAAGTGATGGTGCGTGACTTAGTTGCACATACCATAGGTCAAGACAGCATTGATTTATCTACCGTCATTGCTGATGGTGAAGCCCTCAAAATGGTATCTGAAGATTTCGCTCGTAGACACCATTTGCTACCAGTGGCCTATGAAGAGCCCAGTAAAATGCTGACCATTGCCATGTCAGACATGTTTAACGTGGTGGCTTTAGACCAACTACGCGCAATGTTAGGCGGGCAAGTTCAGATAAAACAAGTCGTTGCGGCAGAAGCTCAGCTTGGCGAGCACATTGACATTTTTTATGGTTATGAGCTCTCGGTTGATGGTATTTTGCGCGAAATTGAAACTGGTGAGATTGATTATCAAAGCCTCAATGCCGAAGGTGAAGAATACACCCAGCCTATTGTAAGACTGGTCGGCGCACTGCTCATGGATGCCGTTAAACGCGGCGCTTCAGATATTCACTTTGAGCCTGAACACGCTTTTTTACGCATACGTTACCGTATTGATGGCGTGCTGCATCAAGTGCGCAGCCTACATAAAACCTATTGGCCAGGCATCGCTGTTCGCCTTAAGGTAGTCAGCGGCATGGACATTGCTGAAACACGCGCCCCGCAAGATGGTCGCTTAAACATCAATCTAGGCGGGCGTCCCATCGACTTCCGCGTGGCAAGCCATCCCACCATCCACGGTGAAAATATCGTACTGCGTGTGCTTGATCGCGAAAAATCAATTATCTCGATGGACAGAATGGGGTTGCGTGAAGAAACCTTGGGCGAACTCAAGCTCATGATGACGCGTCCTGAAGGCATTATGATAGTCACGGGCCCTACGGGCAGCGGTAAAACCACCACGCTTTACTCATTGCTTTCACACCTGAACAATGAAACCGTCAACATCATGACCTTAGAAGACCCTGTAGAATACCCCGTCACCATGATGCGACAAACCTCAGTGGCTGAAGTCAACAAGGTCGATTTTGCTAACGGCATACGCTCTATCATGCGACAAGACCCTGACATTATTTTAGTCGGTGAAATCCGCGATGCGGATACCGCCACCATGGCGTTTCGCGCAGCAATGACAGGTCACCAAGTATTTAGCACACTGCACACCAACTCTGCCTTAGGTACCTTCCCTCGCCTTGCGGATATTGGCGTGTCTCCAGACATTATGGCGGGCAATATTATTGGCGTTGTTGCGCAACGTTTAGTGCGCGTACTTTGCCCGCATTGCAAAGAAGCGCACACCCCGCGCGATGAAGAACGCAAACTTCTTAATTTAACACCCAGCGCTGATGCCACCATCTACCGTCACGTAGGTTGCAAGCGCTGCAACTACACGGGCTACCGTGGTCGTATGGCAATTATAGAGCTGTTGCGGATAGACCACGAAATTGACGCGCTAGTCGCAAGGCGCTCGCCACTCGACGAGATTCGCAAAGCGGCTTTAGATAAAGGCTTTGTCACGCTCGCCAATGATGGAGTACGCCGAATCTTAGAGGGCTATACCAGCTTGTCAGAAGTCATGCGCGTCATTGATTTGACCAATCAAAACGTTTATCAGCAAATCAGTTAAAAGTGCCTGACCGTGCCAACGTTTAGTTACAAAGCCGTAGACCAAATAGGCCGTCCAGCGCAAGGGCAAATAGACGCGGTCAACGAAGTTGATTTAGAGTTAAGGCTACAGCGCATAGGTCTAGACTTAATCACGTTTAGACCTGTTAAAAAATCCAACTCCATCTTTAACGCCAATAAAATTGACCTCAAAGAACTGATGATGTTTTGCTTTCAGTTAGAGCAACTTACCAGCTCTGGCGTACCGCTTCTTGAAGGCTTATACGACCTACGAGACAGCAGCCCCAACCCTTATTTTCAACAAGTCATAGGCGGCTTGGTTTCAGAGGTTGAAGGCGGAAAAATGCTGTCACAAGCCATGGGCACTTTTCCAGAAGTATTTAACTTTGTTTTTGTGAGCTTAGTGCAAGCAGGAGAAAAAACGGGTCAATTACCTGAGGTACTACAAAACTTAGCAGACACTTTAAAATGGCAAGACGAGCTTATTTCGCAAACCAAACGCTTACTCGCATACCCAGCGTTCGTGCTGGTCGTCGTGCTGGGTGCAGTCACTTTTTTAATGACTTATTTAGTCCCGCAAATGGTGTCGTTTCTCAACAATATGGGACAAGAGCTACCTTTGCAGACTAAAATCCTCATCGGCATTTCTAATGTATTTGTAAATTACTGGTGGCTACTACTTTCCATGCCAGTGCTCATTGCCAGCTTTGCCGCGATGTATATCAAAAAAAGCCCAAGCGCACGCTATAAGTTCGACTACTTAAAATTACATTTACCTGTCACAGGCGAAATTTTACAAAAAATCATACTTGCACGTTTTGCACGTTATTTTGCGCTCATGTACCAAACTGGCATCCCCGTATTAGATGCTATTAAAACATGCGAAAATATCGTCGGCAACCGTGTGGTGGCTGACGCGCTCAGCCGCGCCCATGCTCAAATCAACGCTGGCGACAGCATGAGTGAGAGCTTTAAAAACGCTGGACTGTTTCCACCTTTAGTCGTGCGCATGATAAAAGTAGGCGAAAACACAGGGGCTTTAGATAAGTCTCTGTTAAAAATCAGTTACTTTTACGATAGAGATGTGAATGATTTAATCGAAAAAATGCTTAAATTGCTAGAGCCTGCACTCACAGTCATTTTAGGGCTAATATTAGCCTTTATTATGTTCTCAGTACTCGGGCCAGTGTACGACTCATTCAGCAAGCTTAAAATATAAACCTTATGCTTATTAAAATTATACTTTGTGCAACCAACAACAAACTCATCGCAGGTGTGTGGCGTATGGGCAAGTTGCAATCGCACCAAGTATTTACACAAGACGAGCAGAGCTACAATGATTTCACACAATTTTTAAAGCTACATAAAAAAACCAGATTTTATCTGTTAGCCGATGCGATTGAAGAAGACTACCGACTAGAAACTTTGCCTCACGCTACTGGAGCAGCAAAAAACGAGTTAGTCGAACGCAAACTCACTCAGCTTTATCGTCACACCAACTACCGCGTTGCGCACTTCATTGAGCGAGAAACTGAAAATCGTAAAGATGACCGCTACTTAATGGCGGCACTTACGAATACAGACTTCTTACAAACATGGATAAGCCTCATTACCGCTGAACAAGTACCACTAGTTGGTGTGTACTTACTACCCATGATGAGCCAAGAGCTAGTGCGTAGCATGAAGCTCAAAGTACCAGATTTACTCTTAAGTGAGCGCTTATCTTCTGGCTTACGCCAAACCTATTTCAGCCAAGGGCGTTTGCGCATTAGCCGTCTTGCCCCCATGACTCAGCAAGACGACAGCAAACTTGGCTACTTCTACCTAGTTGAAACTGAAAAAACACGCCTGTATTTAATTAGCCAGCGCTTAATCGCCAGAGAAACCAAATTCACCATGGTCGTGCCCGCCCATGATGACAGCTGCCAATCAATTTGCCGCGACATCACGCAAGAAACAGGCATAGAATGCGTTGGGGCAGACATCGCTCAATTAGCACGAGGTTTAAATTTAGAGCCCCAACTACTGCGTGAAAACCCTGAGTTGTTGCACATGCACCTCCTTGCAATCGGCAGTGCACCAGACAGCATTGCGCCGCCAGCGCTGACAAAACCACATAAAATAAACAATTTACGCCTAAGCATTTTAACAATACTTGCTGCTGTCATATTTACTGGCTTAGTCCTTTCAGCCATGAACTGGATACACGCAAAAAACCTCGCATCACAAACCGAGCAAGACAAAATTGCCACTGAAACACAAATGCGCCTTTATGATGAGGTCGCTAAAAACTTCCCAAAAACCAACTTCACTGGCACAGACTTACAAACCGCGGTTGAACTCGCAAAACACATCACGCAATATAAAGCACCACCCACTAAAATGCTACAAACCATCAGCCATGCCATTGAGCTGTCGCCAGAGATTTACATTAACAGAATCAACTATCTACGCACCAATGAGCTCGACCCAAAAGACAACGACAAACAAGACTCACACCTGTTGCCTAATCACACCACCCCAGCGGCTAGCGACTTTACGCCAGACCCTACACAGCTTTATGAGGTTGCATTTGTAGATGGCGAAATTTCGCGCTTTAACGGAGACTATAGAGCAGCACTAGAAAAAGTTAACCAACTTGCTGAGCGATTAAAAACATCTCCCGCCGTAGCCCAAGTCATCATCGTACAAGCACCAGTGAACGCCAGCTCTTATACGAATCTGCAAGGTAGCACGACTGACAATATGGCAGAGCAGCAATCACCTGCTACCTTTAAGCTCAGAATCACGCTAAAAAATGAGGTGCCCGCACCATGACGCTCACCCCACAAGATTGGCGCATATTACGCGCCCCTTTACTCGCCCTAGGCGTGGCACTCATAGCTATGGGCTTACTCGTCGCCTATACACAAGCACAAGAAGACACTAGCGAACAAGCCATGCAAGCCCAGCAAAATGAGCTGAATCAAGCACGCCAACGCTACCA
>CAZAHP010000046.1:0-9010 GCA_964484985.1 uncultured Methylophilaceae bacterium | reverse complement strand
AACAAGCCATGCAAGCCCAGCAAAATGAGCTGAATCAAGCACGCCAACGCTACCAGTCATCAGGCCTAGAAAAAGACACTATCGTCAAATACCTACCGCAATATCAACGCCTTATAGAAACAGGCTTTATAGGCGAAGAACGCCGTATTGAATGGATAGACGTCCTACGCAATATTCATCAGCAACAAAAACTATTTAGCATCAACTACAGCATAGACCCTCAAGAACCATACAAACCCAGCTTTAACCTGAATACAGGTGCATACACACTACACCGTTCAGTGATGAAACTCGGGCTCGCCATGCTACATGAAGGCGATATTTTCACACTACTTGAAGCACTCAACGCTCAAGAAAGCGCACCCTACATCTTGCGCCAATGTGAATTTACAAGGCTAGCCGACTCATCAAAAGCTAAATTCAGCCCTACGCTACAAGCCAACTGCGAGCTAGATTGGCTCACCTTGCTAGAGCCCATGCCAGTAGGAGCAGTACACCCATGAAAAAGCTAATCTTTAAATTAAAGCAGCACCCCTCCAGCACCCTAATGCACTGGTTTAAGGCTGCTGTAAGCATAGTGCTCTACTGCACATCTATCACCAGCTATGCTGAAGCACCATTTGGGCGCTTATTTACAACACCAGCCGAACGCGCAAATTTAGACTTTCTACGCAAAACAGCAAAACCTGCATCACTCAGCCAAGAGCCATCTGAAACCAATAATGTAAGCGACCAACCCCTAGTGACAGAGGCCCCCGCTGAAGTCTCAATGCAAGGCTATGTAAAAAGAAGTGACGGCAAAAAAAGCACCGTATGGATAAACAACACCCCCATGCAAGAAAACAGCAGCACCAGCGAAGTACAAATAGGCACACTAAACAAGGCTAACAACCAAGTACAAATCAAAGTGCCCGCCAATAGTAAACGCCTAAGTTTAAAAGCTGGCCAAGTCTACGACCCAGAAAGCAACCAAGTACTGGAGAAAAGCGCGCATGCTAGGTTGCAGGCTGAGAGGGAGCTGGAAGTATCGAAAGACTTAGAGGAAAACAAAAATAACTAATGCAACACTTTTTGAAAAATCACTACCGAGCAAAGGC
The DNA here is from genome assembly GCA_964484985.1 of uncultured Methylophilaceae bacterium. GTDB lineage: Bacteria > Pseudomonadota > Gammaproteobacteria > Burkholderiales > Methylophilaceae > CAZAHP01. Next base: position 7,913 of record CAZAHP010000046.1, on the reverse strand, counting down.
ACCAAGTTAGCAAATGTGGCGCTCATGGCATTTTGTAAAGTCTAACAAGAATCAGAATGGAGCATCACTTTTAATATTCATGCTGATGCTTACGCTAGTGACTATTGGAGTAACGTATTCAAAATATAACACTCATACTGTTGAAGAAGAGCGAAATAATAAAACTGCGATTGCTCTCAAAAAAGCAAAAGAAGCTTTAATTTACTACTCTCTCAGCAATGACTATTTATATTCTGCCTCTTGTTTAAGCTCAACAAGTTGTCCTCGACCAGGCGAACTCCCCTGTCCAGACAGAACAGATGATGGAATTTCAGACGCCTCTTGTAATACTGCAGCTAGACGTTTAAGTAGATTACCATGGAAGACACTTGGTTTAAATGAGTTGACAGACGGATATGGTGAACGCTTATGGTACGCAGTTTCTAACAACTATAAAAACAGCCCAAGACTCCTACCATTAAATAGTAATACCATGGGTACAATTACAGTAAAAGATGCTACAGGACGAATCCTATATGATGCTTCAACAGGTGGAGGCGTTGTTGCAGTGATCTTTTCTGCTGGCAACGCAATTGTTAGGCAAGATGGATATAATCAAAATAGAGACATAGCAGGAAGTATCGTTACAAATAACTATTTAGATATTGCGAATAATGAAGATAATGCAGATTACGTGGACTCAAACACTAATGGTTTTATTGTGGGCCCCGTTAAAGATGTGAATGGAAATATTATCTCAAATGACAGATTAATTGTGATTACTAGAGATGAAATGGCTGCAGCTATGGATACATATGTACTCTCACAAGTAAGAGAAGAGCTACAGACTTATTACAACAGCAATTTTTACTTTCCTTACCCAGCTGCGTTTACAGATACTACTTGTACACCAGCAACTAACGTTGACATTTCTACAGGATGTGACTCGATTGCATCAAATTATGAAGGCAGAATACCTGTTTCTAATGTTAATCAGGCTGGTAGTAATTGGCCAAATCCACCGTCATTAGCTACATCTCTCTTAAAAGGCTTACGAGCAAGTAATTGGTTCCAACAAAATCATTGGCGTGAACTCATTTACTACGTTATTGCTCCTGATTGCGAAATACTGACTTTGAACTGCTCTGGAGCGTCTCAAAAACTAACACTTAATAATGCGCTGAGCTTGCCTAACAACAACAAAAATGCCATTCTGATTTCTGCGAGCATTCCACTGGTGGGACAAAACAGGATCAACACTGGTTCTATACTTGATTATTTTGAAGACGAAAATGCTACAACGCTAGATTTCATATATAGCAGACCAACTTCATCAGCAAGTCATGATAGAGTGATTAGTATTCCATGAGATTTCAAACTGTAAAATTTAGACGCGGCTTTACTTTAGTAGAAATGGCTATTTCATTAGTCATTGTAGGACTTCTACTAGGTGGAATGGTATTACCATTGCTAGCTCTTCAGGATCAAACCACTTACTCAGAAGAGCGAAAAAATCTCACTGAAATCAGGGAGGCACTAATAGGCTACGGACTTTCGCATGGTTACTTACCTTGCCCTGCAACATCCGCTTCAAACGGTGCAGAAGATAGAAATGCTGGGACTGGCACTTGTAACAAACGTGTAGGGTTTTTGCCATGGTCTGAGCTTGGATTTCGCAAAGTTGATAGCTGGAATAATCTATATCGATATAGCGTGACAGATTTGTTTTCAAATTCGGCAACCAAAATATCCCTAACTAGTCCAGGAGATATTACTGTCATAGCTCGAGACATTAATGGGGCTACTTCAAATATTACAAATATTCCTGCTGTAGTTGTATCATTCGGAAAATCAGCTAGCTGGGCAATTAATGATAATGGTACCCAACAGGTCGACGTCTCATCGACTAATGTTGATGAAGATGTAAATGGAAGTAATGTTGCAGGCACTAACTTTTACACTAAAGACATTACCGCTCAGACAGCTTCTGCAGGCGGTGAGTTTGACGACTTAGTAGTATGGATTCCAACAAATTTGTATATCAATAAGATGATTTCCGCTGGGCAGCTACCATAAGTTTTCGCATATGAACGACAACCAACTCCTACGCTATAGCCGCCATATCTTACTCCCGCAAATTGCCTATGAGGGTCAAGAAAAGCTCTTCAAAAGCCATGCTTTGATTGTGGGTGCAGGTGGCTTGGGCTCACCTGTTGCCATGTATTTAGCGGCTGGCGGGGTAGGCACGCTCACCATTTGCGATTTTGATGTGGTGGATTTAACCAATCTACAGCGCCAAATTATTCATACTACGGCGTCGGTAGGCACGAATAAAGCCTTATCTGCGCAGCAAACTATTTATGAGCTTAATCCTGATACACAAGTGAATGCCATACAAGAAAAAGCCACTGAAGATGCCTTTTCTAAACTGATTTCAGAAGCCGATGTAGTGATTGATTGCACTGATAACTTTGCTACGCGTTATTTGCTCAATCGTTTATGTTTTGAAAAAAAGAAGCCGCTGGTTTCTGGCGCGGCGATTGGTTTTGATGGGCAGGTAACCGTATTTGATTTTAGAAATGAAGCCAGCCCATGCTATCACTGTTTATTCCCCGATGATGGCTCAGAAACGGATATGCGCTGCGCTGAGAATGGAGTGTTTTCACCGTTAGTGGGCATTATCGGCACCACACAAGCTGCCGAGGCGATGAAGCTCATCATGGGCTTGGGGCAAACTTTGCAAGGGCGCTTATTGTTGCTAGATGCCACCAGCATGGAGTGGCGCAGCATCAAGCTGAGCAGAGATGCTGCTTGCGCGGTATGCGGCTAGGGCGTATGGCTGATGCAGCAACGGTTTGTTCCTTCCACCTTTCAAGGGGGAAGGAACAAACATTTTAATTTCTGGGCTTACTTGCCGCCTACCATACTCTTCACCGCACCAACCAAATCGCCGGGCATAACAATGGTTTTGCTATTTTCTGACTCTGACATTTTTTGTAGTGCCGTGATGTAGCGGTCACCCAGCAAAAACATGGCTGAGGCGTTATTTTCTTTGACGGCTTCTGTAATGAATTTAATAGATTCCGCTGAGGCTTTAGCTGCGACCATTTGCGCTTCTGCATCTTTACGCGCCGCTTCTAAGCGGGCTTCTGCATTTAAAATCAGTGATTGTTTTTCGCCTTCAGCACGTGTCACAACAGCCACACGCTCACGTTCGGCACTGGCTTGTTGCTCCATGGCATGCTGCATATTGGCTGATGGCTTAATGTCTTGAATTTCAACAGATTTAACCGTCAACCCCCAGTCTGCTGCTTCATCAGCGACTGCGATTTTAAGTTCTGCTTTAATGCGGTCGCGTGAAGTGAGCGCGTGATTTAAATCCATACCACCAATAATCGAACGTAAGCTGGTTTGCACCATATTGCGCATGGCTTCACTAAAATTATCAATGCCATACACCGCGCGCTCAATATTGGTGACCTTCATAAACGCCACGGCATTAGCCAAAATCACCGCATTATCGCGGGTAATCACTTCTTGTTCAGGTATCTCTAAAATGATGTCTTTGGTGGTGACTTTGTAGCTCACTTTACTAAAAATCGGGTTAATCACATGTAAGCCAGGGGTAATCACACCGGCAAATTTACCCAAACGCTCAACCACCCACTCCTCGCCCTGCGGAACGATGCGTATACCTTTAAAAGCTAAAATAAATACGACAACAACTAAAAAAATCATAAATTCAAACATGGCTATTCCCTTTTAAAATATTAGCTTAAGCTGTTTTTCTAGCAACGCGTAATGCGTTACCCTCAATGGCAACAATCACTGCCTCAGCACCAACCTCTAGGTCTTCAGTGGCTATGGCCGCCCATTCACGGCTGCCCATCACCCCTTGGGCAAATTGAATTTTGCCGTTTTGTTTTGCGCTAACTGCTTCTGTAATCGTGCCTAAACGGCCTATCTCGTCACCTTGCGATTGACCTACTCGTAAATCAACTTCATTTTTTTTGTAAAATTGCTTCCAAATCAAAAGCGAGCCCAAAGATAAAACGGCAAATAAAAATACTTGCAGCGTTAAGCTCATGCTTGGCGCGAGCCAAGTTAAGCCTGCCACTAACAAGCCAGCCACACCAAACCATAAGATATAAAACGTACCAGTTGCCATTTCTAGCCCCAGCAATATCAGCCCAAGTACGCCCCAAGCCCAAATCATATCCATGCGACTTCCTTTCTCTCGTTGAGATTACCATCGTACCAGAATTCAATTAAATTATTTGCACAAGTGCACTGTTATCAATTGTATGTATCATTAATATCGCTATACTAAGAAATAATAAAATCACAAATTCACACCGAGGAGGTAAGGCAATGTTTTTTGATTTACTGGAAAAGCTGTTTGGTACTAGCCATATTTTGTGGTTTATTGTGCCTGTTTTCATTTATCTCGTCATGCTTTACAACAGCATGGTGAACGTAAAACACAATGTGACTAAAGCGCTTGCTAATATTGATGTGCTGCTAAAACAACGCCATGATGAAATCCCCAAATTGGTAGAAACCTGCAAACAATACATGCAGCACGAACAAAAGACGCTTGAAAAAGTAATTGCGGCACGTAATCAAGTTGCAAAAGCTAGTCAGCAGGGTGATATGGCTGCATTGGGTGCTGCCGAGGGGCAACTGCGTGCAGGCCTTGGTCAGATTTTTGCGCTTAGTGAGGCCTATCCTGAGCTGAAAGCAAATGAGCAATTTAGCAATTTGCAATCACGCATTTCTAGCTTAGAAAATGCCATTGCAGACCGCCGCGAGTTTTATAACGAATCGGTAACAATCAACAATGCTCGCATTGAGCAGTTTCCTGAAGTATTGATTGCGCGTCTGATGAATTTTCAGGCCTTCAAAACCTTGGTATTTGATGTGCAAGAGTTAAGCGATGTAGATGTTAAAGCACTTTTTTCAGAGTAAGCAATGCCTCTGCAATTTTTTGTCATTTTTGCAGTAGCTGTCGCTTGCTTTGTGCTTTTAATATTTTTTCGTGAGCATCTGAATAAGTACACATTTGCTCACCCTAAGCGCACTGGCTTTCTGCTTTTTGTTGCTGCGTTTGCTGGTAAGTTTTTTTTGTACATATTGCCTTTTTATGCACTGTTTTTCTTTTTCAGAGAATACAAAGCTAGCCAAGCAGTGGCAGATACCGCAAGCTCAAAAATCTCTTCTGCGGCACAGGGTTATGTTGAAATTATCGGGCAAGGTTTAGCTGAAGAGGCCATCCTTGCTCCCGCTGGCAGGCAACGCTGCTTATGGTATTCATTTGAAGAGCATGCTGTACCAGATAGCTTTATATCGCGCCTTTACCTCAACACTGACAAATGGGAGCTCATTGATTCTGGTGTCAGCGACATGCCGTTTGTGATTACTGATGGCAGTGCTAAATGTTATGTAGACCCAAAAGGCGCACAAATTAGTGATATTGAATATCAAACTTGGTTTGAAGGCCCACGTTATTACAAACTGGGCACGTTAGTACCAGATAAACCTATTTATGTTCTAGGCGACTTCATCACACAAACTGAAGGGCAATTAAAGTCTGAAAATAGTCGCAAAATAGGTGAGTTAATCGCCGAATGGAAACTTCATTACCCCAGCTTTATCAAACGTTTTGATTTAGATGGTGACGGCGAAATAAGTGGTCAGGAACTTGACCTTGTTAAAATGCAAGCTGTACGCGAGTTAAAACAGCAAGGTGAGCTTGCTTCCTCGCTACGCAATTTCATCAGCAAACCACAAGATCGACGCCCTTTTGTAATTTCGCACCACCCACACAGCACGCTCATAAAACGTCACCGTTGGCATGCATGGTTTTATCTTGCGCTTTTTGTTTTTTCTCTTTCAATTTTAGGCGCTTCTTTAGTCAAGACTCACCATGTAGCCAAAGCAGAAGAAAACTACCCTGTTGGCTGGGCGCCTTTAGATATTGATGAATACCATTTATCTTGCCCTAACCTCACAGGGCTATACCAAGTGCAATCCAACGCTGGTAATCGCACCATTGAAGAAACTTTTTTAGGCGATGTCTTCAATGAGTCAAAAAATAAGCCCTATTATCGAAACTGGGATTTTATTGCGATTCATGAAGAAGAGACTTCTAGCAATCAAACCCTCGTCATCGTTACAGGCTATCGCAAACCTGAAACCATACGTGCTTACGAAGCCGATTTAAAAACCAACGCACCTGAGTTGTACTGGCAATATAAGGAACTAAAATCGCCAGAGGTACGTGCTCAAGAGCATTACAGATTGCAAACCGAAGGCGGCTATTACGACTACAGCCCTAGAAATATGTCGAGTAAAAAATGGGAGCAAACCATAGACCAGCATTTTTTAGGGAGTAGCCATCGTTGGGAGTTACGTAAAAGTGAGCTGCCTTACAATTGCCGTGATGGTCGCGTTGTTAGCAATCTCAAACTCGCCAACGGCACGCCTTTTAAATGGGCGCAAGTAGGTGTCACTCGAGACACAGCAGGCAACCTCATTGCAAAAACCTATTACACCGAAAAACAAAACTGGAATGGCTTTTCACGCCCAGATAAAGTAGTCGTGCTTGATTGGAGCCGATTCCCTAAAGCGGATGAAGCAACGCTCAATGCAAAATAGCTATTAGTGGAAGCTAACAGAATTAAAAAGGGCGATTTCGACTAATTTAAATTTCATATCATGCCCCAGCTGGGCTTACAGATTGTAAGAGTGCTTGAGAATTTAACCATTTAGTATGTCAACGATATGTAAGGCGGACAAGTACTCAGACAAAGCAATGACTGTGGTAAAATCACGCGCTATGAATACGACTAGACAAACCCCAAGCAACGACCTTTCAAAATCTTTTGACCCTAAAACCATTGAAAGCAAATGGTATGAGTTTTGGGAGGGCAATGGCTATTACGCAGCAGGCCTCAACCCAGAAGTGAGTGATAACTTCTGCATACTATTACCGCCACCCAATGTAACAGGCACACTGCACATGGGGCACGGATTCAACCAAACGCTCATGGATGCGCTCACCCGCTACCATCGCATGCGTGGTGACAACACCTTGTGGCAACCGGGTACAGACCACGCAGGCATTGCCACGCAAATTGTGGTGGAGCGCCAACTCGATGCACAAGGCGTGTCACGCCATGACCTTGGCCGCGAAAAATTCCTGGAAAAAGTGTGGGAGTGGAAAGAATACTCAGGCGGCACGATTACCAAACAAATGCGCCGCTTAGGCACCTCTCCAGACTGGAGCCGCGAGCGCTTCACCATGGACGCAGGCCTCAACAAAGTGGTGACCGAAACCTTTGTGCGCCTCTATAACGAAGGCCTGATTTACCGTGGCAAACGCTTAGTGAATTGGGATGTGAAGCTAGGCACAGCCGTATCTGACCTCGAAGTAGTGCAAGAGGAAGAAGATGGCTCAATGTGGCATATCAACTATCCACTTGCAGATGGCTCAGGCCACTTAACCGTAGCGACAACGCGCCCAGAAACCATGTTGGGTGACGTGGCGGTGATGGTACACCCTGAAGATGAGCGTTATGCGCACTTAATCGGCAAAAATGTGAAGTTGCCACTCTGCGACCGCGAAATCCCGATTATTGCTGATGACTATGTGGATAAAGAGTTCGGTACAGGTGTAGTGAAAGTCACGCCTGCGCATGACTTTAATGACTATGCGGTTGGTCAGCGTCACCAATTACCGATGATAGGTATTTTGAACCTACAGGGCTTTGTGAATGAAAATGCGCCAACTGCCTACCAAGGACTAGAGCGTTTTGCCGCACGGAAAAAAGTGGTGGCAGATTTAGAAGCCCAAGGCTATCTGGTCAAAGTGGATAAGCACAAACTCAAAGTGCCACGCGGTGACCGTACAAACGTGGTGATTGAGCCTATGC
>CAZAHP010000045.1:0-17441 GCA_964484985.1 uncultured Methylophilaceae bacterium | reverse complement strand
AAGAAATTAGCATGCTACGCGCTGAATTAGAGCTTTTAATGAAGGAGCGTCAAGCTTTATTGAAGGTTTCAGGTGCGGCCGCTGGCTTGGTAGCCGAGCTGGATAGCCACGATTTACCGCTAGGAACAGAGGAAGCAGCGGAACTATTGGCATCTAGCATCAATTGCTTACCTGAAGAAACATTACAAGATGCCTTAAATTCAGTTCATGCGGCAATTGTTGATTAAGGCTTAAACCTCGTCTATATGTTCATTACAGCTTGCTTAGCAGTTGCAAACTGAATAGCTCTGCTTGTTACTGCTTTCGCACATTACATTTTAATATTTACTCGCACTTGTTTCTAAGGTTAATATCTCACTGCTTATGGGGAGAAGTGCTTGTACAATTATTTTAATAAATCAAAATCTTTAATAAGGTTTTGCTTTGTCATATCGGCTTTGGCTGCTTCATTGTTGTTAAGCAGTTGTGCTGCACCCGAAAAATATAAAGAGCGCCCTCTACTAGCGCTTGAAAACATTGCACGTTACCGAGCGTATGATGTAAATAGTAAAGAGTTCGAAGGTTATTTAATCAGTCAAAACTACCCTCAGTCGCAGATTCCAGTGAAGGTATGGGATTTAGCTGAGTTAAGTCTAAGCGCCTATTTTTATCATCCTTCTCTAGATGTAGCGCGTGCTCAGCTAGCAGTTGCTGAGGCCGATATTTTGAATGCAAAGCAGTCCCCTACTCCTAGCTTTACAGGTACTTTAGAACACCATAGCAATCAAGAAGGTGGGATTCCGCCATGGTCTTACGGTATAGGCTTAAATATTCCTATTGAGCGAGATGAAAAACGCTTGGCGCGTATAGATAAATATGAGCACTTATCTGAGCTGGCTAAAGTTGAGATTGCTTCACGCGCATGGCAAGTACGTCGCCAAGTGAGAGATGATTTAATTGCATTGCAAGCAAGCCGTCAACAAATACTGATATTGCACCAAGAACTCGCTTTGCGTAGTAACGTTTTTAGTATGTTAGAAGCGCGTTTTAAAATTGGCTTACTCTCTAGTAGTGAATTAAGTGCCGCTCATTTAGCCTTGCAAAAGACTCAACACGCGCTTTCAGCTGAGCAGTCCAGAGTGCCTGAGCTACGTGCAGCATTAGCATCTAGCGCAGGCTTAACGCTATCCCAGTTAGCCAAAATAACTATTCAAGAGCAGTCCTTTTCTTTGCACCCCGCTCAGTTGAGCTCCAGTAAATTGATGCAAGACGAGGCTTTATTCAATAGATTAGAAGTGCGTGCGGGTTTAGAACGCTATGCTGCGAGTGAGGCTAATTTGCGTTTGGAAATCGCAAAACAATATCCTGACATTACGTTCTCTCCAGCCTATTTATTTGACCAAAGTGACCATGTGTGGTCTTTAGGAATTTCTGCCCTACTCAATCTACTTCAACCTCATCAAAATAAAAGTTTAATCGCGAAAGCTAATGCGCTTCGTAGCTTAGAAGCAGCGCAATTTTACGCCCTACAAGCAACCATTATTGGCGAGATGGAACGTAGCTTAATCCGCTATCAGGCAGCATCAGATGGATTATTGCGGGCGGAGTCTCTGTTAAAAGCTGAACTGAATCAATATGATCAAATCGAGCGCCAATTTAACAAGGGGATAATCGACCGCTTAGCCTTAGTGAATGCTCAAATCAATATCCTACAATCGAAGCAAAATGTATTAAGTGCTAAACTAAACTTACAATATGCTCTTGCATCAGTTGAAGAGGCGACACAAAAACCTCTAAATCCAAAAGAGTTAGTCGCCTACAAATACTCACCCAGCAAACACCAAGGACAAGCCGAAAATGAGCCGTAAAGCATTGATTATTTTGGGGCTGCAAGCGTTAATTATTATCATTTTATTCTGGCTACTAGTATTTTATGGCAAAGATGAATATGAAGCTGCCGTGGGTAAAGACGAGGAAGAAATTGAAACAGAATCACTTGTAGTCACTGGCAAAGACGCTAAAGAAGGTGCTGCTACGATACGCTTAACACCTGCTTCACAACAACAAAGTGGCATTACTACCACGGCCTTGCTTGCATCTACACATCAAACAGAGCTTGCCTCTTATGGCTCGGTGCTTAGTTTAAATGGTCTTTTTGAATTAAGGGCTCGTTACGTATCAGCACTAGCAGAAGCGGCTATTGCGCGCACAGCAATACCTCACAGTTTGCAGCAATGGGAAAGATTAAACATTTTAAATCGTGATAATAAAAATGTGTCAGATCAAGCCGTAGCTGAGGCCGAAACTACGCTTAAGGCCAATCGTGCACGACTTGCAGGCGCAGAGATGCTTGCTAACACTGCTCGTGATGCACTTAAGCAGCAATGGGGCGAGGCATTAGCGGTAGCAGATAGCTCACTTATACAAGGCCTAATGCAGCAGCGCTTAGTTTTATTACAAATCACGCTTCCAGATTACAGCCCAACTCCAGGAAAAGATAGTCAGTTATTGGTTACACCAATAGGTGCCACTAGTCACAACATTAAAGCTCAACTCATTTCAAACTCACCCAGCGCTGACTCAACTATACAAGGCAAAACATATTTGTATAGCGCGCCTGCCGAAAACCTTCGTGCGGGTATGCGTGTCAGTGCCCAGCTACAATCCTCTCAAGAGTCGCTATCAGGGGTCATTGTGCCCGATAAAGCTGTAGTCTGGTATGCCAACAAAGCGTGGGTTTATCAAAAAAGTGGCGAAGATTTATTTATACGCAAACAAATTAATACTGATATTGAAGCTAACAACAACGGAGATAATGGTTGGTTTAACCATGGAAGTTTAAAAGCTGGTGACGAGTTGGTAGTAAGTGGTGCGCAATTACTGCTTTCTGAAGAGTTTAAATTTCAAATTACGAATGAAAATGATGATTAAATTATTTGTTTTAATCATGCCAAGTGAGCGCTTGATATCATGATGTCGGCACTTGTTCGATTTTCAATACGTTTTCATGGCGTCATTATTGGCCTTGCGTGCTTAGTCGTTATCTACGGTTTATACAGCTTAACGCGTGCCAATCTGGATGTTTTTCCAGAGTTTTCACCTACGCAAGTAGTAATTCAAACTGAGTCCCCAGGCCTAACAGCCGAGCTAGTAGAAGCCTTAGTGACTCAACCCATTGAAAACAGCCTATCGGGTGTGATAGGCCTAAGCGCTATGCGTTCGCAATCTATGCCTGGTCTATCAGTCATCACCGTTATCTTTAGTGAGGGTTCTGATATTTACCGTAATCGGCAAGCAGTCGCTGAGCGCATTTCGACTGTAAGCTCATCTTTACCTAAAAATATTATACCCAGCATTGCCCCGCTCGCCTCCTCTGCCAGCACTGTGCTGGGGGTAGGCATTACGTCAGACACACGCAGCCTGATGGAGCTACGTACTTTTGTTGATTGGACTATGCGCCCTCATTTAATGTCTGTACAAGGTGTTGCCGACGTCAATGTATTTGGAGGTGACTTACGTCAATTTCAGGTACAAGTTGACCCTGAAAAACTGATTCGATACCAAATATCGATTCAAGAAATCTTAGCGGCCACCTCAAAAGCCACAGGAGTAAGAGGCGCAGGTTTTATAGAAAATAATAATCAACGTATTCTGATTAACTCTGAAGGCCAAGCGCTTACACCCAAGCAGCTGGCACTGATGCCACTTATACATCAAAATGGGCAAACCATAAGATTGTCAGATATTGGTCAAGTTGTAGAGGGCGCAGCCCCTGCAATTAGTGCGGCGGCAATCAACGGCAAGCCAGGCGTCTATCTTTCAGTACAAGGCCAACTTGGTGCTAATACCAAAGCTGTCACTCAAGCGCTAGAAAAGGCATTGCATGAACTTGAGCCTGAATTTAAAGCTGAGCAAATTAAACTTCATCCAGCGCTATTCCGTCCCGCAAACTTTATTGAAACAGCCATTGATGGCGTTAAGACTGATATTTTAATCGGCTCAGTCTTAGTGATTGCGGTGCTATTTTTATTTTTATTTAACGTACGCACCGCTTTTATTTCTGCAACAGCCATACCACTATCACTACTCGCAGCGGTTATTGTACTTAGCTATTTTGGCTTAGGGGTCAACATTATGATATTAGGCGGCCTAGCTATCGCGCTGGGTGAGGTCGTTGATGATGCCATTATTGATACTGAAAATATCTTCCGCCGACTACGTGAAAACCGTCTTATTTCAAAACCACGTCCTATCTACCAAGTTGTGTTTGATGCATCCATGGAGGTACGTAGCTCGGTTGTATATGCGACCATTATCGTTGTTATGGTTTTTTTACCCCTGCTCACCCTTTCTGGGGTTGCGGGCAAACTTTTTGCGCCACTTGGGTACGCCTACATCAGCGCAATTCTGGCTTCTTTACTAGTAGCACTCACACTCACGCCTGCCTTATGTTATTTATTGTTTTCGCGAGGCAATCTTGAAAGTGAAGACCCCCCACTCATCCGTATCATGAAGCGTGGTTATATCAAATTGCTGGTTAGAATAGAAAAAAACTACCGCATAATCATCAGCATTACCGCACTCCTCATTGCGTTAGGTCTGGGTATTTTACCTTTATTCAAAAGCCAGTTTATACCCAATCTGCATGAAGGCCACTACATATTACATATGACTGCCGTACCAGGCACTTCAGCAAAAGAGTCTTTACGTATAGGTACACAAGTAGCACGTACGGTGAGTGAGATTAAAGGGGTAAAATCAGTGACCCAATGGGTAGGCAGAGCACAAAATGGCGCTGATACATTTGGCACTCACTACAGTGAATTTGAAGTAGAAATAGGCACCATCTCTGGTGAAGAGCAGCGACGAATTTTAGCTGAAATTAGAGAAGCAATGGCAGGTGAAGATGAAGACAATCCCAAAATTGCGATTATTCCTGGCATCAGCTTTGGTATCAACACTTTCTTAACCGAGCGTATAGAAGAAACCATTTCTGGCTACACTGCAGCAATGGTCATCAATTTGCATGGTCAAGATTTAGATGCGTTAGACCGCGACTCACGCGCAGTGGCTGAGGCATTAAGAAGCATCCCAGGAGCAAGTGACGTATTTATTCAATCACCCGCTGGCACACCTCAACTTAACATTCGACTTCGCAGTGAACGCCTAGCACAATGGGGTTTGCAATCTTTAGACGTGCTAGAAAGCATACAATCTGCTTACGAAGGTGTGCAGGCAGCGCAAGTGTATCAGGGTAATCGAGTAGTGAGCGTTAATGTGATGTTTGCAAAGGTAATGCGCGACGACATACGAGAAATTGGCAATTTACCACTTAAAAATCCTGATGGGAAAATGATACGTTTAAGTGATGTTGCAGACATTGTGCAAGAAAATGGTCGCTCAAAAATTCTGCATGCGGATGCCAAACGCATACAAACTATTACCTGCAATGTACATCAACGTGACCTAGCAAGCTTCTCCAATGAGGTTAAAAAGCGCATCTTAAATGACATGCACTTAAGCGCTGGCAATTTTGCTACATTTACAGGTGAGGCTGAAGCAGAAGCTCAGTCACGTGAAGACTTAATTGTGCACTCGCTGCTTGCAGGTGTCGGCATTTTCTTAATGTTGTATATCGCGTTTGGGCGCTTGCGTAACTTACTACTCACCTTTGCCAACTTGCCCTTTGCCCTGATTGGCGGTGTACTTGCCGCATTGTTTACAGGTGGGTGGATATCGTTAGGGTCACTCGTTGGCTTTGTCACACTCTTTGGTATTACGCTACGTAATTCGATTATGATGGTTTCACACTACCAACACCTAGTCGATGAAGAAAACTGCATTTGGAACCTAGACACCGCTATACGTGGTGCCTCAGAACGTTTACCATCTATTTTAATGACTGCGATTGTCACTGCACTAGGCCTATTACCATTAGCAGCTGGCACTGGTCAGCCTGGGCGTGAGATAGAAGGCCCTATGGCTACCATTATTGTGGGCGGCTTGGTCACCTCCACAATATTAAACCTACTAATTTTGCCAACCATCATGCTACATTTTGGTAAATTTGAAAAACAGGAGCAACAGTAAATTTAGTCGTATTTCATGTATTTAAAACGTGGGTCTTCATTAGGCGTACCTTCTAAGGAGCCACCTTCTTTAGCTGGCTGCCACTGAATGACACTCTCAATCTTATGCGCCAGCTCCCAGTCTTTATCTGTAATGCCTTTAGCGCTATGGGTACGTAGCTTAACTATCACAAATGCATACGAGACTGTTAAATCTGGGTGGTGCCATGCAGCTTCTGACAAGTGCCCAACAGTATTTACCACCATCAGCGTAGCCTTCCAACCACTGGTTTTATATTTACGGCGTATCCAGCCATCTTCATAAAACCAATGTGGTAGCTCGGCACTTAGTTTCGCGTTAATTTCATCTAATGAATATACGCGATCTTGTGTTGCTGGTTCGTCTGTTAAATCAGTCATGATGGCTCTTTTCTAATCACTCAGTAGTAGTGCATGCTTTTCTAATAAGTCAGGTGAAATAGACTCTGCAAACACTTTGTATTGCGTTTTGTCTATTATCCATGTTTTATATTCAGCATTGTGAATGAATTTTGGCAAATAGGCATCCACCATGCCAGACTCAACCATCTTTTGACTACTGACGACTGTCCCTTCAGGCTGAGTAGATTTCACTAGGATTAAATGAGTGGCATTGATTTTATGGGCTAACCATGCAGCTAAGCTATCTGAGGTCACATCCCAATGACATGGAATTTCGTCATCTGCACACACCATTTTACTTGGCAACCATACAATCCCTCTGTGTTGCCAGCCGCGTTCCGCCAACTCCAGTTCGCTTGCCGCTGTGACTATTTTAGGGTTCAAACCCGTCATTAACACGCCATATTGGTCCATGGCCATCACAGCTAATTCATGCGCGGTTTTATCATCCACGCCACTTAATTGTTGCGACTCTCTCACGGCATCAGCAAATACACCACCCCCAGGTACAATAATGACTTTACCATCACCTAGGCGATGTATTAACTCTAACCAGCCCTCAAGCTCTGGAGAACCTAATAGGCTACCCCCAAGTTTAACTACCCACATGTTATCCTTCAATTTATTTTGTATAAACGTCATATCTGATAACGGGTAATTTTTGCTAATCTTTACCTTGAATAAATTTCATCAACGCCAACATTGATGAAGCTTTATCCCAAGTTTCTTTATATTCTTTTTCAACTTCTGAATCTGCAACAATACCACCGCCCGCCCAAAACCGAATTTCTCCTGCGGAATACACAGCAGTTCTAATGCTAATATTGGTATCCATATTGCCGTCAAAGCCAATATAGCCTATCGCGCCACAATATAAGCCTCTGCGATTAGGCTCAAGTTCTTCAATAATTTGCATCGCACGTAATTTAGGCGCACCAGTAATCGAACCTCCAGGAAAGCAACCTCGCAGCAAATCTATCGCTGTCATCCCAGCAGCCAGCTTACCTGTCACCGTACTCACTAAATGATGCACATTGGCAAAACTCTCTAGTGCAAACAAACGGTCAGCTCGCACCGAGCCTGTGGCACAAGTTTTACTAATATCATTGCGCAGCAAATCAACTATCATTAAATTTTCTGCGCGATCTTTTAGACTAGTGCTGAGCTCATGGGCGTTGTTAGCATCCTCGACCTCATCTTTAGAACGTGGTCTAGTGCCTTTAATTGGGCGCGTTTCCACATGATCAGCTTTCACCTGTAAAAATCGCTCAGGAGAAGCCGAAAGCACTTGTGTATTTGGCAAGTTCATATAGGCCATAAAAGGCGCTGGGCTTATTTGGCGCAAGTGTTGATAGGCGCTCCAAGCATCGCCAGCTGCCTGTGCCGAAAAACGCTGCGCCAAATTAACTTGATAACAATCACCTTCCGTAATATAGCGCTTAATTCGTTCAAAAGCCTGCGCATAAAGCTCTTGGCTCATATTGGAGCGCACCTCAGTAAGCAGCCTAAGCCCTTGCGTACTACCCTCCTCAGCTGCATCCTCATCAAACAATCGACAAAGCGCTGGCCAATCTTGTTCAGTTTTTGAATGTTTTGCGTGCGTGACAAGGTATGCACACTCTAATTTGTGGTCTACGACTAATGCCCAGTCATAAATACCTACCATCATTTGCGGAATATTCTCAGCGTTAGCTGCAAGTTCTGGCAAATGTTCTAAACGGCGAGCTAAATCATAAGAAAAATAGCCAATTGCCCCCCCGCTGAATGGCGCCTCATCCGCAGAAGCAGGATATTCCGCTAGGACACTTCTGAGCACTGCAAATGGGTCATCTTGAGTACTGAATCTGTTTGATGGTGCACTAAGGTGCGTTTGATTACCCTCTGTCACCACAGTCATAAAAGGGTCAGCGACGATAATGTCATAGCGCCCATACTGGCTTTGAGGGCGGCCGCTATCCAAATATATCGCCCACGGACGCTGAGCAACCTTGGCAAATAATGTTGCGGTATTGGTGGTGTACTTTATCTCATGCTTAAGCAAGGGCATGTATGAGGCTCTACTTTTTAAATTTTTTATAAAAACCTATGGTTTTACTTATCACTTCTAGACACAAATACTATAAAGCAAGACAAGCAACTGCATATGCGGGTAAACACACTGTTGCCCAAGCACTGGCTTCTTTATAGTGCGATGAAGTAACACTATTTAATTCAAGATAGGGCTTGTGTAATTGCTGAGCCAGCTCACGCACTAAGAAATCTCCAGCGCCTGCCGCTATGATAGGCGCATTTTCATCCAATAATTGCCGAGAATAAGCACGTAAAACCGCTTGTTTTACTTGCTCTAATTGCACTTGCTTAAGCGCTTGCGCTAAGCTTTTCCACTCATCTAGGCTTGCATCTTCAAAGTCGTGCCCTATCATGCGCGCCAACCTACGCGCACTTGATACTATACTTTTATCAGCACCATCTGCAGTATCGCTCATATCTTCAGCTTCGTGTAAATCGCCAGTCAACCTATAGACATCAGCCGTTGTCGCAAAATGTTCTGCAGCCAAAGTCACCCACTCACCTTTAAACGGCACTTGTCTAGCCAGCGCCATCAAGGGAGTACGTACTACGCCTGTATACACCAACTCTTGATATTGCATACGTGCTGCATCACTAAAGCCACGCACATGCGCCCTACCCTCTTTAACGATCACAATATCAGCAGTGCTACTGCCTATATCCACAAACAAGGCTTGCGGTAGTTTCTTGGCCAAATACACAGCACTCGCGTACCAATTTGCTGAGGCAACTTGTTGATACTGTTTAATCGCTTCATTTTGTGTCAAAAGTTGATAGCGACCATCTTCCTGCGTTGCAAAAAACTGGGTATCACTGCCTAATCGTTGCACCATGAAACTCACAATTTCAGTCACACCATCCTGACGACTGTTAAAGATGTCAACAAGTTCACCTGTCATCGTCACCACATGTTTAATCTGCAAAGTAGCCATTTGCGAAAGCACAGTATCAACCGCTTTTTTTAGTTCTGCCATACCGCGCCATAAAGGGCATGGTAACTGCATCACCCACATGGCTTGACCTTGCGCATCTACCATCGCAGCTTTAAGATGGGCTCCACCAACATCCCAACCTATAATCACTGAATTATTCATGTTCTAAGTTAATCTCAACTACGTGACGCGCCAAATAATCGGGCGCTGGAAAACCCCCATTATAGATTAATTCCAGCACCAATTTACTCACATTCCCACCTGTCGCTTTATGCAAACCTGCAAATGAAGTAGTCAACCTAGGATTAATCTCTAAAACCAGCACCCGCCCATCCCGCACGATAACATCAATACCCACATAAGCCTGCAAGCTAGGCATTGCATTAGCCACCTTAGCAGCTACTTCAGCAAAAACCTGCCAATATTGCACCATACCATTGACTACACTGCCGTGATAAGCAAAACCCTCCTCGCTCAGCTCAATTTTTTGCATATTACAACTCAACAAATAAGCTTTTCCATCTTTGCATAACATAGAGATGCTTGCGGGCACACCTGTGACATAGGGCTGAAAAATATGCGCCTGTCCGCATCCTGCAGCCAACCATGCCTCTAAGGCTTCATAGTGCGCAAAATAAACACTGCCATCGCAACTCACACCATCATCCAGCTTAGCTACCCAAGCGGTGGAATGTAGCGCATTAGAAAGCTTAGACTCACGATAAGTTTCGACACAATCAATACCTGCGCTTTTTAGCAACTCAAAAGTAGCATATTTACTACTCGCAATACGCACTGCTTCACTCTTGCAGGCCAGCAAAACTTTACCTTGCTGCGTCACCATCTCAGTCAACCTAAGCAGCAGACCATCTGTTTCTGGCGCTATAGGCCAAACCGCATCAGCGCTAGCGATACAAGCCTGCCATACTTGCCACACATCATCTTCTGTCCTAATAGCAATTGCATCAGCGCTAGGCGCAGGCAAACGCGCATCATGCGTCAGAATAAGCTCAATCTCTGGGGATTCTGCGAAATCTCGCAATATCGCATCTCGCATTAGAGCCCCCTCTTTTGCCAGAGACTCTGGTAAATGCTCGCGGTATAATCCACCGCCAGTGATAAACTCACAAATAAATATTTTCATGCCCAAGCTTTTGGATATTCGACCATGCACCTTATTCCTGTGATTGATTTACTCGACAATCAAGTCGTACACGCCAAGCGAGGCCAACGTGAGCACTACCAAGCAATTCAATCATCTTTATGTAATTCAAGCGCTCCAATAGACATCATCGCCGCCCTGCTTGAATTATACCCATTTACTACGCTTTATATTGCCGACCTTAATGCCATACAAAAACGCGGCAATCATAAGCAAATGATAGAGCTCATACAAGAGCAATTTCCCCAGCTAAGCATTTGGTTAGATGCTGGCATTGCAAATGTTAGTGATGTATCTATATGGCAAAACACTAATGTACACTGGGTCATTGGCACTGAAAGCCTCATTAACGTTAAAGATTATCTTCAGCTTCAACAAACCATTGGCAGCAATTACACGCTATCACTAGACTTTACTAAAGACGGATTTAAAGGCCCCATAGAAATATTAAATGATTCAACATTATGGCCTCAATGCGTTATTGTCATGACACTGACACAAGTAGGTAGTGGTGAAGGTGCAGATATGCATACACTGCAAACAATGATTAACCGACATCCATCTAGCAAGCTATATGCTGCTGGTGGTATTAGAAACATCCCTGACCTAAATCAGCTAAGCTCCATGAATGTGTATGGTGCATTAGTTGCAACAGCCTTACACAATGGCCAGATTAGTAAAGTAAGCTTAACTGCGCTCAAACTTTGTTAGTAATCTATTTATCAAACACTAAAAACAAAAAGCCCAACATAAGTTGGGCTTTTAACAAAAACAAGCAAATAAATACTATACTTAGTTTTTAGCTGCAAATGGATGAGCAGACTCTTTATAAGTTTTAACCAAATCAGCAACTTTAGGCTCACGAGCCACTGCATTTTTAATCGCCATTTTAGTCGCTTTGTAGTTCCAGTCTTGAATGCGATCATCGATATCTGCACGGCTATCAATAAACACACCTACACATAAAAATACATTATCAGCTTCATCTTGTGGAATTGTGCCATCAGCAACGCAATCCATTACTGCCATAGCAACGCCACGTTGTGCTGGACCAAACATTTGTACAGCTTGGCGACCATTTTTAATAGTCACTTTGTTGTACATAACAGTAGCTGGTTTAACCATTAAATTTGGCGCAACAATAGCCAACAAGCCATTCACACCAAACTTTTGGTCAGTCAAAGTACGGCAAAAAGCATCTTCGGCAGCACTACCACGTGGTCCGATAATCAACTCAACGTGTGCAACGTTAAGCAAATCCAAACCACTATGGTCAGGACGCTCTTCAATCACAAGTGCTTCACCTACTAATACACGATCAATTACAGCCATTTTTATTCTCCTTTTATACACACAAAAATAAGGTTTCAGCAATCTTGCTTTCACCACACACTCTATACAATAGCTAACTACGACACTACGCGCTAAATCTTTACATAAACACACTTATAAACTTACAAAACGGCAACAATTACCACACCATACAATTTCTAAAAATCCAATATTTAGTGCACTCTACTAGCTGAGACTACATTACAACATCATCATTCAGTATTTAATTGCTTAAAAAGAAGGTATTTTATTAGCTATAAATTGCTTTTGTATTTCAAAAGTACATTTAAATAAAAAAGAGCATGCGAGCATGCTCTTTTAAATCGCTAAAACTAGACTCTTTAACGATACAAATCTAGTTATAACCTACTCTAGGTTAGCATGAATCGCACGCATACCTTCTTCAGTTAAATCTTTAGCATGTACCAACTCTGAAATAGCAGCTTCTAAGAAAATCAACGTTGAAAGCTCAAACTGTGAGCCCATAGGCATACCCTTAGTTAATGGGAAGCTATCATCTTGACCAATTTGAATCACTAGATCAGCAGCATCAGCCATTGGTGATGCTTTTTTCATAGAAATCACTACTAATTTTGCGCCAACAGACTTTGCTTTTTTCACAAAAGGTAACAAAGTTTCTGTGCCGCCAGAACCTGAAACTAAAACTAGTAAGTCACCTGCTTTAATCGCAGGTGTTACTACTTCACCAATCATGTTCACATTATAACCTGCATGCACTAAACGCATTGCAAAGAAACGTGAAACCAGCAATGAGCGACCAGCACCACCGATAAAAGTACGGCCTGCGTTTGCAACCAACTCTAAAAGCTGAGTTGACTTAGATTTATCAGTAACCTCTAAAATACCTGACAATTTATCTAAAATAAATTTTGAATGATCCATATTACTCTCCGTATATGCTTAATTGAGCAAGCTTAGTATAAACGTATAAACGCTTTATGACATGCGATTAAAAAAAATCTCGACACATTACTGAGTCGAGATTTTTTAATTTTAAATCATTAAACTCTCTGGATAAAATCCCTAGAATTTAAATCACTAATTAACCGTGAGCGATTTTAGTGATTTCAGCAGCAGAAGCAGCAGGATCAGCAGCACCGTAGATAGCAGCACCAGCAACAATGATAGTTGCGCCAGCGTCACGTACTTGAGCAGCTGTTGCAGCTTTAACGCCACCAGCAACTGAAATTTCTAAACCTAAACCTAAACCAGCAACCAAAGCTAAGTCAGCAAATGGAGTTTGGCCAGCAGCTTGTTGGTCTAAACCAGTGTGAACGCCAATGATGTGTGCGCCTAATTCAGCAACTTCTTTAGTACGTTTTGCTTTGTCTGCAACGTTGATCAAGTCAACTTGGCAGTGTTTACCGTAACCGTTAGCAGCCTTGATAACACCAGCGATAGTACCTAAGTCAGCTGTACCTAATACAGTAACGATGTCAGCACCAGCTGCGTAGAATGGAGTAGCTTCGTACTCACCAGCGTCCATAGTTTTCAAGTCAACTAAGATTTTGTTGTTTGGGAATTTAGCACGTAATGTTTGTAGCAATTTGATACCGTTGTGCTTAATGCATGGTGTACCAATTTCAAGAATGTCAACGTGTGGTGCAACTTTCTCAGCTAATGCTACTGTTGCGTCAAAGTCTAATGAATCTAGTGCCATTTGGGTTAATGCCATGGTGTTCTCCAAAATTGTTTAATTGATATATTGCAAAAATTACTACTTTAAGTACTACTTTTTATGGTCCCTAATAAGTCTTAATTAAAAACTTACTAAAAAATTGACTTCAGAAGCAAGACCAACATCTTAAGTGCCCTGCCGTTTTATGTCAATGCTAAGCTTGGGATTAAAGCTTAACTAACTCGAAAAATATTCAAACAAGTACTAGGACTATTATTAAGTCTTACTCTAGGTTTGCATGAGCTTTACGCATTTCTTCTTCAGGAATCCCTTTAGCAGAAATAATATGTGCAATTGTTGCCTCTAAAAATAGAAGTGTAGAAAGCTCAAACGTTGTGCCCATTGGCATTACTGCAATTTTCTCATAGTCCTCTGTTTTACCGACGACGACGACCAAGTTAGACATGTCAGCAATCGTTGACTTTGGTTTTGCAGTAATTGCCGCTATTTTTGCGCCAACCTGTTTTGCTCTTTTTGTAAATGAAATCATTGTTTCAGTTTCACCTGAGCCAGAAATCACGATAAACAAATCATCTTTTCTGATGCTAGGTGTGACAATTTCACCCACAATATAAACTTCATATCCGCCATGCATGAGGCGTATCGCAAAAAAGCGTGCAACCAATCCTGAGCGACCTGCTCCACTGATAAAAATACGTGGAGAGCCGTCAAGCAATGCAGTTAGCTGCTCATCATAAACATCATCCGTATTAGCGAGTACGCTCGTAATTTTTTCCACGATAAGTTTTTGATGTGACATACAAACCTCTTGAGATATTTATTTATAAAATGATATGGCGACTAGCAACAGTCATGAGCGCTAGTCACCATACTATACTAAGCCTAAATGGCTAAATGATTACAGTTTTGCGCTTAAAGCCGCTTCTAATTTGCTTTGGTCAGCTACGAAACCACGAATACCTTCAGCTAACTTTTCAGTTGCCATTGGGTCTTGATTCAATTCAAAGCGGAACTCTGCTTCTGTCATTTTTGCTGGAGCAGCTTTAGTTGCACCAGTGTCTTTTAACACTTGCACTAAAGTGCCTTCTGTTGCAGCCAAATCTTGCAAGAGGTTTGGTGAAACAGTTAAGCGGTCGCAACCTGCCAACGCAATTAACTCACCAGTGTTACGGAATGAAGCGCCCATCACAACAGTTTTGTAACCATGCTCTTTGTAGTATTGGTAGATTGCACGCACTGAAACCACACCTGGGTCAGTTTCTTGTGTGTAGTTTTCTGTTGGGTTTTTAGCTTTGTACCAGTCTAAGATACGGCCAACGAATGGTGAAATTAAGAATACACCAGCTTCTGCACAAGCACGTGCTTGGCCAAAACCGAACAACAATGTGAGGTTACATTGAATGCCTTCTTTTTCTAAGATTTCGCCAGCTTTAATGCCTTCCCATGTTGAAGCTAATTTAATCAACACGCGGTCTTTGCTAATACCAGACTCCTCGTACAATTTGATTAATTTACGACCCTTAGCAACCATAGCGTCTAAATTGAATGATAGACGTGCATCTACCTCTGTTGAGATACGGCCCGGTACTTCTTTAGTGATTTCAGCGCCGATTAACACAGCTAATTTGTCAGCAGCATTGTCAATTTGAGTTTCTTTAGAGCCACCTTGTGCTTTTGCATAGGCAATCGCTGTTTCAATTAACGGTGCGTATTGTGGCAATTGGCTTGCTTTCAATACTAATGATGGGTTGGTTGTTGCATCAACTGGCTTAACACTTTTGATTGCTTCCACATCGCCAGTATCTGCAACGATAGTGGTCATAGCCTTAAGTTGATCTAATAAATTTGCCATTGTATGTCCTCCTAGATTTAGGTTATCAATTAAATTCGAAATCGTGTCATAGACACCAAATGATGCTTGCCAACGTAAAAACATTTACTCTGACTTTAATTCATTTTTAAAGTCAGTTGCGATTAATAACAGCCACAAGATTCAAGGCGGATAGTATAACCGAATTATTACATTTACTGCATCCACTACCTATTTTAGATGCTAAGAAATTATGCTGAGATGATGACTTTCTTTATAATTTCTTTTCAAACTTTGACTTTGCCTCATGAAATGTGGCTCGAATAGTACTTAATACTGATTCGCCACCTTTTCTCACTTCATCCCATGCCTCTTCTGTTGCATTTTGTAATGTAAGCACTTGGTTTAGCGCTTCATCACGCTTTGCTCTTAGTTCATCAAGCTGCTGATGACATTTGAGGCGCATTTCAATGTCAAGTTGCTCCGCTCTGATTTCCAAAATCTCAATCTGCGCGCCCCACTCGGCCAACTGCTCTTTTAGCTTTGCCATGTAGTCTTCTCTCATGCCCATCACCAGTCTCCTCTATTGTGTTAGCAAAGCTAAATCTGCTTTTAAGTCTTCAATGTGCTCTAGCCCGACCGCAATACGAACCAAGCCATCACCTATGCCAGCTTCTGCCCTAGCCTCTGGTGTTACACGACTATGAGTAGTTGTGGCTGGGTGAGTAATGGTACTCTTTGCATCACCCAAGTTAGCAGTAATCGAAATCATTTTAGTGGAATCTATAAGTTTCCATGCGGCTTCTTTTCCGCCTTTTACGTCAAACGACACAATCGCACCGCCATGTTTTTGTTGTTTCATAGCAAGCGCGTGTTGTGGATGTGAGGCTAGCCCTGGGTAGTATACCCGCTCAACACCTGGCTGCTGCTCTAGCCATGTAGCTAAAGCTAAAGCACTGCGACAATGTGCTTCCATGCGCACAGGCAAGGTTTCTAATCCTTTTAAAAACACCCAAGCATTAAATGCACTCATGGTGGGGCCGGCTGTGCGCAAAAAGCCATATACAGGCTCTAACACATCTTTCTTACCTAATACTGCGCCACCTAAACAGCGCCCTTGACCATCAATATACTTAGTTGCTGAGTGAATAATAATATCAGCACCTAACGCTAGCGGCTTTTGCAAAATAGGCGTGCAAAAACAATTGTCTACTGCTAGCAATGCCCCAGCTTGATGTGCAATCTGAGCCAATTTAGCTATATCACACACCTCGGTCAGTGGATTAGACGGCGTTTCTACAAAGAACAATTTAGTGTTGGATTTAGCGGCTGCTTTCCATGCTTCTGGGTCTGTCAGCGATACAAAGGTAGTTTCCAGACCCCAGCGCTTTAGTATGTTGCCAAACAATTGCACTGATGTGCCAAAAATACTGCGCGAGGCCACAATGTGATCACCCGCAGAACACAAACCCATGACGCAAGCCAAAATGGCTGACATGCCGCTTGATGTTGCCACACAAAACTCAGCCCCCTCAAGCGCCGCGAGCTTATCTTGAAACATCGTCACTGTTGGGTTTGTAAAGCGCGAATAAATATTGCCTGGCTCTTGCCCACCAAAGCGCGCCGCTGCTTGTGCTGCACTTTCAAAAACAAAGCTAGAAGTTAAAAACATCGCCTCGGAGTTCTCTCCAAAGGCCGTATGTTGTGAGCCAGCGCGGACGGCTAGCGTTTCTGATTGCCACTCTTGTGTCATACTTTCCTATTCTGGGGCGTAAAAAACCCCGATTTAGCTAAACGGCCAAAACGGGGCTTTTATCTCTCGCTTTAGCTGTATTTATTATGCGCCCGCAAGCTGAGTAAGGCTTTACTTAAATTTAGCCACTCAAATCAGCGCAACTTGATATTATGCCTATAACAGGCACTCGTCAAGCAGCTTCTTCCTCAAACTCTTTACCAGTAATCAAGTTTAAATCTAACTGAGTACTTG
>CAZAHP010000044.1:15904-17495 GCA_964484985.1 uncultured Methylophilaceae bacterium | reverse complement strand
CGTTTATGTGAGCAAAAAGGTCAGTTGCTACTATTGCAGGCGGCGTATCAGCTAAAACTTAAAGCCATACCTTTTGAGCTGGTGCTTGCTGGCGATGGTGAAATGCGAGCTGAAATCGAAGCTTTAATAGCGCAATATGGGCTGCAAAATGAAGTAAAAATAACGGGTTGGATAAGTAGCAGCCAAGTCAGAGATGAAATTTTGCAATCTAAAGCTTTGGTGCTACCAAGCTTTGCAGAAGGCTTGCCAGTTGTGATTATGGAGTCGATGGCCTTACGCCGCCCAGTCATTTCAACTTATGTGGCAGGAATCGCCGAGTTGGTGATTCCACATGAAAATGGTTATTTAGTACCAGCAGGCGCGGTCGATGAGCTAGTCGTAGCCATGCAAACGCTACTTTCAGCATCAAACTCTGAGTTAGAGCAACTAGGTGAAGCAGCCTACCAGCGCGTTATTTTGCGTCATGCTATTGATACTGAAGCGCAAAAGCTTAAACAGCATTTTCAAGAGATAAGCTGATGAATATCTATACTGTTTTGCTGCAAGTGATACTTGTTATTTTATTAGTGCCCGTGCTTGTTTTGTTTGTACAGGTGCTTTGTGCATATTTACCAAAGCGCACGGTAACGGTAAGCGATAACCCTGCCTGCAAAGTCGCAGTATTAATTCCAGCACATAATGAGGCGGCAGGCATTACTGCAACCATTGCTTCAGTTTTACCGCATATGAAAGCTGGTGATAGAGTCGTTGTGATTGCTGATAATTGTTCCGATGATACTGCCAAAGTAGCCGTCGCAGCGGGGGCCGAGGCCATAGAGCGTCACGATGATGTAAAGCGTGGTAAAGGCTTTGCATTAGATTTTGGCGTGCGTTATTTAGAAAAAAATCCACCAGATGTGGTGTTGATTATTGATGCAGATTGTATTGTGGCTAAAGGTAGTCTCAGAGTGCTAGCATCACATGCTCATGCCTTGCTTAAACCAGTGCAATCGCTTTACTTAATGCTTACCGTGCCCGAAGCGGGTTTAAAATCAAAAATTGCAGAGTTTGCTTGGTTAGTTAAAAATCAAGTACGCCCGCTAGGGTTTTATCGTTTGGGCATGCCTTGCCCACTTATGGGCAGTGGTATGGCTTTTCCTTGGCAGCAGATTTCAAGTGCCAGCCTTTCAAGTGACAACATTGTTGAAGATGTGAAGTTAGGCATTGATTTAGCAACGCAAGGCCACAAGCCAGTGTTTTATCCAGATGTTTTGGTCACGAGCTACTTTCCTACCAGTACTGAGGCTCAGGCTAGCCAACGTAAACGCTGGGAGCATGGGCATCTCACCATGATTTTAGTTGAAACGCCACGTTTGCTTGCTTCAGCCTTACTCAAGTTTGATTTGGGGCTGATAGCCATGGCGCTCGATTTAATAGTGCCGCCGATTGCCTTACTGGTAATGTTGCTTGCTGGGTTAACCATATTGCTTTTGTTGAACTACTGGCTGATAAGCACATCTTTAATTACACTGCTGGTGTTGGCAGTCGGGCTTGTTGTTTTTGCCGTTACTATTTTAGCCGCATGGTGGGGCTGGGCCAGAAACGTGATTCC
>CAZAHP010000044.1:0-15804 GCA_964484985.1 uncultured Methylophilaceae bacterium | reverse complement strand
TGTTTGCAGGCATTCCTGTACATAATTTTGATGAGAAAGAGGCATTGGATTTTATTCTTGCTCGTCTACATGGCTTACAAAAAACCTTGTTGATGTACGCAAACTCTAATTTCGTTGTGAGCTGTCAGCCGTTTGTAGCCCAATTAAACAGCGAAGAGGTTAAAATTTACAATGATGGTGTTTCAATTGATGCAGCTTCGAAACTTCTATACGGCGAGCCATTTAAAGCCAATTTAAATGGTACAGACTTTACGCCTAAGCTACTTGCAAGTCTTACTGCTGAAAGTAAAGTGGTACTGATTGGTGCAAAGCCAGGTGTGGCTGAACGCACAGCTGAATATATTAAGCGAACCATGTCTTGCCAAGTGTTGGCAGCATTTGATGGCTATGATGACATGCGTGACACAGCGACGCTTATTGAGCGCGTTAATGCACTAAAGCCAGATGTTGTGCTGGTGGCTTTAGGTAACCCTAGACAAGAGCGATGGATGTTAGAGCATGGAAATCAGTTGAATGCCCCACTGATTGTAGGCGTGGGCGCTTTATTTGATTTTTTATCAAAGTCGATTAAAAGAGCGCCTCCTTGGGTGAGGCGTTTAAAGTTAGAGTGGTTTTATCGACTTTGTTTAGAACCAAAACGGTTGTTGAAGCGATACACTATTGATGTGATCAGGTTTTTTTATATATGTTTAAAGCTAAAGTGAGTTGTAAGCTTTAGTCTTGATGACTTTTTCTTTGTAAATGTGATGTTAAATGCTGAGGCTATAGGTCTATCCAAATAGGTGGGTGCACTAAGTCTTGGTTTGTGTTTCAATGCTTGTTATATTAAAGCGTTTGTAAAGCATTATTAATTCAGTTAATAAGTAGTATTTCAGATATTTGAGGGGTAAATAATGAGTTTGTATAATAAATCTAAGAGTCGAGCTTCTGGCTTATTACTAGCAGTGTTAATGTTGAGTTTGGTCGCTTGCTCTACACCTGAAGAAAAAGCAAAAGCCTACGTTGAAAAAGGCAATGCTCTTTTAGCAGAGGGTAGCTTAGAAAAAGCTAAAATTGAATTTAAAAACGCTTTGCAATTAAAAAAGACCTCAGTAGATGCTGTATATGGGCTAGCTTTAATTGCAGAAAAAGAAGCTAATTGGCAGCAAGCATATGCGCTGCTTTCTGAGGTGGTGTTGAAAGCGCCTAACAATCTTCAGGCTCAGGTGAAGTACGGTAGTCTGCTGTTAGCTGCTAACGAACTTGATAGGGCTACGGAAGTTAGTAAAAAGCTTATTGAGCTTAATAAAGATGACCCTGATGTATTAACCTTTCAAGCTGCGCTTGCTCTAAGAAAGGGTGATCCTACCACTGCGGTCACTTATGCAAACCAAGCAATTTCTAAAAAACCAGATGCGATAGATGCCTATATCATCTTGGCCTCAGAGAGATTGGTAGCCAAAGATTACGATAAAACTTTGGCATTTTTAGATCAAGGCTTAAGCAAAGATCCAAAACATATCCCCTTGCAGTTAATGAAAGTCAAAGTGTATGAAATGACTTCCCAGCTGGATAAAGTTGAAGCGATCTATAAAAACATCATTAAAGACACACCAGACTCAGTTGGCTTTAGAAAAGCCTTGGCCGAGTTCTATTTCAAGCAAGGCAGAAAAGACGAGGCCGAAGCTGAGTTTAGAAAATTGGTGGAACTGCAACCTAAAGAGTTAAAGCTGAAGTTAGACCTCACTCGCTATTTATCGCAAACTAAGGGTGTAGAAGCTGGCCGCCAACAATTAGAAACGTTTGTTAAAGCTGAGCCGAATAACTATGATCTCAAATTTGCGCTTTTTAGCATGTATGAGACGATTAAAGATACTAAAGCCTCAGAGCAACTGCTAAAGCAAATCATCGAGGAGCAAAGAGATGAGCCAAATGGCCTAAAGGCTAAAGGCTTCTTAGCTACACGTTATTTGAGCGCAGGTAAAAAAGATGAAGCCATCAAAATGATTGATGAAATCATTGAAAAAGATGCTAGAAATGAACAAGCCTTAACGCTTAAAGCCGGATTGGAAATTGATAATCATGACTACGATAACGCAGTGGCGCATCTGCGTACGGTGTTGAGAGATAACCCAAACTCAACTCGGACTTTAGTGTTGCTAGCTAAAGTGCATGATATTACTGGGGATAATGCATTGGCTGAAGAGCATTACCTTAAAGCATTTGAAGCAAGCAAAAATGCTCCAGAATATGGCTTGGAATACGCAAATTACCTCATAAGACGCAAGCAAGATGACAGAGCGCTTAAAGTGCTAAATGACGTCTTAAAACAAACACCAAGCTATTTGCCAGCGCTTAAGTTGATGGCAAAAATCAAACTGACTAGTGGTGATTATGCAGGTGCACAAGAGGTGGCAGATAGAATAAAAGTGAACCCAAATAATGCGCAAGAGGGAGATCGTTTACTAGGTGTCATTCAAGAAGGGCAAAAGAACTACGCTGAAAGTATTGCTTCATTTAAGCGTGCATATGAAGCCGCACCTAACAGCTCACAGTCAATAGCAGATTTGGCTAGAGCTTATATCGTGGCAGGTAAAACAGAAGAGGCTAAAACGTTCTTAAAAGAAAAAATTGTATCAAGTCCAGACAATCCTGATGTGGTTGTAATGTTGTCACAGCTTTATACTAAAGGTGGCGAGGTAAATAAGGCGGTTGATTTGTATAAAGGCTTGATTGCGAGTCGTCCACAGTCGCCTGTAGGCTATCGTGAGCTAGCTATATTGTACTTGCAATCTAAACAAGTTGACCAAGCACAGGTTGTGATTAGTCAGGGCTTAACTACATTGCCAAATGAACCTGGCTTGAAGTTAGTGCAAGCAGGTATTTATGAGGCAATGCTTAAGTATGATGATGCAATTAAAGTTTACGAAGAGCTGTTTAAGGCTAAATCTGATAACGCTTTAGTAGCAAACAATCTTGCAAGTATGTTGTCTGACCATAAAACCGATAAAGCAAGCTTTGATAGAGCCTTCTTAGTTGCACAAGGCTTGAATAAATCAAACGTACCATATTTTATTGATACATATGGTTGGGCCGCTTACAAAGCTGGTAAATTCTCTGAGGCCGTCACTGCCCTCAGAGATGCTGTGGGCAAGTTGCCAGACACTGCAATATTCATCTACCACTTGGGTATGGCAGAGCTTGCTAATGGAGAGAAATCTAAAGCGAAAGCATCGCTTGAAAAAGCGATGCAACTTAGTAAAAATAACGACATACCTGTGGATGAGGTTAAAAAAACCTTAGCTACCCTTTAATTTTTGATTTTATGTAAACTAGGCACAACCCTATGTATGAAGCATTTTATGGCTTAAAAGAGAAGCCTTTCTCTATTCAGCCAGACCCGGATTTTCTGTATTTTGGCAGGCGCCATGCGATTGCCTATGCCATGCTAGAGTATGGCATAGACAATAAAGCAGGCTTTTCAGTCATTTGTGGTGAGATTGGCTGCGGCAAGACCACGCTCGTTCGCCATCTATTAAATAATCTGGGTGAAAATCTGATTGTAGGGATTGTTTACAACACACATCAGCAAATTAATGATTTACTGGCTTGGGTCATGCTGGCTTTTGGGCAGCCCTATGAGGGCATGTCTCAAATCGCTTTGTTTGATGCGTTTCAGCAGTTTTTGATTAAGAGTTATAGTGAAAACAAACGCGTTGTTCTGATTGTTGATGAGGCGCAAAACTTAAAAGCTGAGGCTTTAGAATCTCTACGCATGTTGTCTAATATCAATGCAGATAAAGACCAGCTCTTACAGATAGTGTTGGTGGGGCAGCCACAGCTCAGAGATTTGTTACGCAAACCAGAGCTGCAGCAATTTGTACAACGTGTAGCAGTCGACTTTTTTATCCCACCGTTAGAAGCGTATGAAGTTAAAGACTACATAGAAAATCGCCTTAAAGTGGCAGGTAGAACTGCGCCATTGTTTACAGCAGATGCAGTGAAAAAAATTGCTGAAGCTAGCAAAGGCATACCACGTAGCATTAATATTTTATGTGATACGGTTCTCGTATACGGCTTTTCATCTGAGGCTAAAAGTGTAGGTGTGGAGTTGGTCGATGAAGTGATTAGAGACCGAGCGGAGTTTGGGGTTTTTAAGCCTAATGAGTAAACCTAGCTTAAGTCCTTGTGCATATTTTCTTAAGGCTAATATCAGTTGTGCTAAGGTTTTTTCTCGATGAAGCCTAAGCTAAATGTGCTAATTGTCTGTGAGCATGCCTCAAACGTATTTGGCGGTGAGGCGATGCTACCACTCAACTACTTTAGATTTTTGTCCAAAACTGAGCATGAGGTTTATCTCATTACTCACGAAAGGGTAAGAGCATCAATTGAGAAAGTAAGCGACATTAATCAATCGCATGTTTATTATTTACCCGACACAGCAGCGCATCGTTTTTTACACAAATACTCAAGCTTATTACCTGAACGTATTAGCTCGGTGACGTTTGGTTTTTTGATGCATCTTATTACACAACTTTACCAGTGGAAACTCGCTAGAAAAATCATAAAAGAAAAGCAGATTGATGTTGTGCATGAGCCTGCACCTGTTTCTGCGATACAACCATCAGCGATGTTTGCATTAGGTGTACCTGTGGTAATAGGACCAATGAATGGCGGTATGTCATTTCCTGAAGCTTTTCAATGGATGGCGGGTAAGTCTGAGCGTCTAATTTATAAAGGCATGCGCATATTCACATCGCTTTATAACTTGCTGATACCCGGTAAGTTTTTCGCAGATATTTTACTCGTTGCCAATAAAAGAACTCAAGATGCACTACCGAAATTTAGATTAGGTAAAGTGATAGAGTTGGTTGAGAATGGCGTGTTTTCAATTGCAGAAAATACAAAGTCTTATGAAAAAACTGAGCAGCTCAAGATCATTTTTGTGGGCAGGCTGGTAGATTGGAAGGCGGTTGATATTGCTATAGAGGCCGTAGCTAAGTGTAAGTCTAATGTAAAGTTGAGTATCTTAGGTGATGGGGTAATGCGACCTTATCTTGAGGCTTATACAAAAGAGCATGCGGCTGGTAAGGTTGAATTTTTGGGTTTAGTGCCTCATTCTGAAACTAACCAATATTATGACAACGCTGACGTATTGGTATTGCCTAGTTTACGTGAGTGTGGCGGTGCAGTCGTACTAGAAGCCATGGCTAGAGGTTTGCCTGTAATTGCCACTGATTGGGGTGGACCAGCTGATTACATTACAGAAGATACTGGATACCTAGTCAAACCTCAATCTAGAGACTACATGGTAGAACATTTTTCAGCGATTTTGCATGAGCTAGCAACTAAGCCTGAGCTAAGGAAAAAGATAGGGCATGCAGCCAAGCTGCGCATACAAGAATGCTTTTTGTGGGATAGTAAAGTTAATCAGGTAGTGGAAATTTATCAAGCACTTAAAAGGGAGTCACTGTAATGGGCATTGGGCAAGTATTCAAAGATTATTCTAGGCTCATGGTGTTTACTGCCATTGCTGTTTTTCTACTATTTGTCTTTGATAATGCAGTGATGGAGTTAGTAGGCCGCGTCAACAATGAGGAGAGTTACTCACATGCGCCTATGGTGTTTTTAACCGCTTTATATCTTATTTGGCTCAAGAGATTTGAGTTTGGAGATAGCAACCCTAAGCCTTGGTTAGGTGTGTTGGTCGTCTTGGTGTCTGGCTTAGCTTTAATGGTAGGTGAGTTAAGTGCTATCTGGACTATCGTGCAGTACTCATTAGTGATTTTATGCTTTGGTTTAGCATGGGCAATGCTTGGATCACAGGTCAAAAAAATTGCGATACCATTTTTATTGATATTGCTAGTCATTCCGCTGCCCTACATGCTCTCAGTGATGCTATCAGGCAAAATGCAGTTATTATCTTCTAGTATTGGTGTATCTATTGTGCGCTTCATGGGCATGTCGGTGTTTCAAGAGGGTAATGTCATTGATTTAGGTTTATATAAACTCCAAGTGGTAGAAGCGTGTAGTGGCCTTAATTATATGTTCCCGCTTATGACTATAGGCCTGCTCATGGCTTATATTTACAAAGCCCCTTTTATTGCTAGGGCATTACTGTTCTTATCTGCCATCCCTATTAGTGTGATGATGAATAGCTTTAGAATTGCGATGGTGGCGGTGTTTGTAAACTATTATGGTAACGAGGCGGCAGAAGGCTTTTTACACTACTTTGAAGGTTGGGTTATCTTTTTATCTTGCATCGCTATCTTGGTGCTAGAGGTTAAATTATTAAACAAATTGCTAGGCCGTAATATCACACTCTCTGAATCATTTGATTACCTAGAAAGTAAGCGACCTGATGTAACAACGCTGGCTCATGGTAAGCTTAATAAAGCCCCGATTATTATTTCATTGATATTGATATTGGCGGCTTCACTATCAACATTTACTGTCCATCATCGCGCAGAAATCATCCCTAAACGTGAGATGTTTGTGATGTTCCCAATGAAGTTTGGTGATTGGGTCGGCCATAGCTTTGAAATGCCAGAAGCTGAGCGAAATGTACTAAAACTTAAAGATTACTTACGTGCGACCTTTATCAAAGGCGAACAAAATATCGATATGTATATGGGCTACACAGACTCACAGCGTGCAGGCTTTGTGCCACACTCGCCTAAGGCTTGTATTCCTGGCGGTGGTTGGGAAATCACTGAAACTAAAGCAAAAACGATAGATATTGATAGTAAAACTCAAATTACTGTGACACGTATGGTGATTATGAAAGGGACCACTAAACAGATTATTTACTATTGGTTCCATCAACGTGGCAGAGATTTATCAAATGAGTTTTCAATGAAGTTTGCCTTGTTGCAAGACGCCATTCAGATTAATAGAACTGATGGTGCAATTGTGCGTTTTGGATTATTAGTCACAACGACCGAGCAAGAGGCCGACGCTTCAATAACCGAGCTTATTCGCTTAACCTATCCATCATTCTCTCGATTTGTGCCAGGTAGATAAAGAATTTTGTTAAGGATAGAAAGTTAAAATGAAGGTCACAGTATTTGGTATTGGTTATGTTGGTTTAGTGCAGGGGGCTGTGCTAGCAGAGGTTGGTCATCATGTGCTATGCGTGGATGTTGATCAAGCAAAAGTAGATAAACTAAAGCAGGGCATTATCCCAATTTACGAGCCTGGCTTAGAGGGTCTTGTTAAGGAAAACTATGCGTCGGGTCGTTTAGATTTCACTACTGATGCAGCCACTGGTGTAGAGCATGGCGAGGTTCAGTTTATTGCTGTGGGTACACCGCCTGATGAAGATGGTTCTGCCGATTTGCAATATGTGTTGGCAGTAGCCTCTAATATTGCTAAGCATATGGAAGCCAATAAGATTGTGATTAATAAATCTACTGTGCCTGTAGGTACAGGAGATAAGGTTTCTGCAAAAATTACAGAAGTGCTGGCAGCACGTAACCGATCAGAAATCACTTTTGATGTGGTATCAAACCCTGAGTTTTTAAAAGAGGGTTCGGCCGTAGGTGACTGTATGCGCCCAGACCGCATTATCGTTGGCACAAGTAGTGCGTATGCAGAAGAAGTGATGCGCGAGCTTTATGCACCGTTTAATCGCAACCATGAAAAAATGATTGTCATGGATATTAGGAGTGCTGAGCTTACTAAATATGCAGCAAATTGTATGCTTGCAACCAAAATTAGCTTTATGAACGAACTTGCAAATCTCGCAGAAATGCTTGGTGCAGATATTGAAATGGTGCGTCATGGAATTGGAAGTGATCCTAGAATTGGTTATCACTTTATTTATCCTGGTGCGGGTTACGGTGGATCTTGCTTCCCCAAAGATGTGCAGGCGCTTATTAGAACAGCTGACGGTATTAAGTTTGATGCAAAGGTGTTAAAAGCGGTTGAGGCGCGTAACACAGAGCAAAAAACAACATTATTCAACAAGATTAGTAAACATTATGGCGGAAGTCTGAAGGGTAAGGTCATAGCGCTATGGGGGCTAAGCTTTAAACCGAACACGGATGATATGCGTGATGCCCCAAGCCGCGTTTTAATGGAAGCGCTCTGGGCTGAAGGCGTTACTGTACAAGCATATGACCCGGAATCGATGGAAGAGGCACAGCGTATCTACGGTAATCGTAAAGATTTAATTCTTTGCGGTACTAAAGAGGCTGCGCTAAACAATGCAGACTCACTTGTCATTGTCACAGAATGGCAAGCATTTAAAGCGCCAGATTTCGACGTGGTACAACGTTTATTAACAACCCCCGTAATATTTGACGGGCGCAACTTGTTTGACCCAGCAAGAATGGCCAAGCGAGGCTACACTTACTACTCAGTTGGGCGGCCTACACTTTAAATGCAAGGGGAGTGAAGGCTGACAATCTTATTGATTTCTAATAAAAGCCAGCCATCTACTGATATATCTGAAGCTAGTATGTTTTAAGCCAATAAAAAATATATGGCTTAAAACATATTGCTGACACAATAATACGACAAGCTATGCTAGTTCCGACCTTGCACAGCGCACTATATGTTTTAATTCACAAGTTTTAAATTCCTATTCATATAGTCCGTTCGGACTATATATGCCATGCACTACTTCATACGGCTGAAATCTGCTTAAGACATTCTAGCAACTGTAAAAAAACAACATGATTTGTTGAGTTGCTGGGCCTCTTATGGTGGATTTATGAGTCAATTATCAATTAAAAAACAAACAAAATGGCTAAAAAGCTTATTTGGCTTTGCGCACGCTGCATTTGGTGGTGTGGTCAATTTGTTTGTGGGCTCTAAAGAGTTAAGTTTGGTTAATCATTATGTTTCATCTTTTGATGCCAGCTCTTCATTGCCCGAGGTACATGGGCAGCCTAAAGCTTTTATCAGGGATGGTAGTTTTAATCAAAGATTTACATATGCTGATGCATGGTCACAAGATGCGGTCGCTACAGCGAGACCGCTGCGTGTGATGATGTTAGGGTTAAGAGGGTTTCCTAATGTACAGGGTGGTGTAGAGACCCATGTAGAGCATTTGGCTCCCCTATTAGTAAAGCAAGGGTGTGATTTAGAGGTTATTGTTCGTTCACCTTACCAAAACTTGGCTGTGGGTGAGATGTGGCAAGGTGTGAGATTTACCCGTATATGGGCACCAAAATCTAAAGGCTTAGAAGCCGTTATTCATACATTTTTAGGTGTGTTGTACGCTGGTGTGGTGCGCCCAGATATTTTGCACATTCACGCCATCGGCCCTGCATTGATGACACCATTAGCAAGGTTGCTTGGTTTAAAGGTGGTGGTGACGCATCATGGCCCAGATTACAACAGGCAAAAATGGGGTGGTTTTGCACGCAATATCCTGTTGTTGGGTGAGTGGTTTGGTATGCGTTTTTCAAATAGCCGAATTGTCATATCCAATGCGATTCGTGAGCTAGTGGTTCGTAAACATACCGTGCATTCTGAGTTGATATTTAATGGCGTGGTGATTCCTGATTTAGAAGTAAGTGATGTGCATCTTAATCAGTTTGGCTTACAGAAAAATAAATATATATTATTGGTAAGTCGCTTAGTACCTGAGAAACGTCATTTAGATTTAATAGCTGCGTTTTCAAAAGCTAATGTAGCGGGTTACAAGCTGGTGTTTGTTGGGTCATCTGATCATCCTGATGCTTATGTGCAAGCTGTGATTGATGCTGCACAACAAAATGAAAATATAGTGTTAACTGGATTTCAGACAGGCGAGGCTTTGCGTAGTCTTTATGCGCATGCTGCATTATTTGTGCTGCCATCATCGCATGAAGGTTTGTCTATATCACTGCTAGAAGCCCTCAGCTACGGACTCCCTGTTCTTGCCAGCGATATTCCAGCCAATCTTGAATTGGCCTTAAACCCTGCGACATATTTTGAGCTTGGTAATGTTGATGAGTTAGCTCAGCTTTTAGAGAAAAACTTGGCGCAC
This sequence comes from uncultured Methylophilaceae bacterium, assembly GCA_964484985.1. Classification (GTDB taxonomy): domain Bacteria; phylum Pseudomonadota; class Gammaproteobacteria; order Burkholderiales; family Methylophilaceae; genus CAZAHP01. The sequence continues at coordinate 5,846 of CAZAHP010000044.1, read as the reverse complement.
CCAGCCTCGCATGAGTTAAGAACCTATTTACGTAATTGGGTGGCAACTCAGTACAATTGGTTGAGAATCGCAGAAAGAACTTATAAAGAATACCAAAGTGTATTGTAATTAATTTTTTAGCCAGACTAAAAATAACCCTTATATGCCGCTCTTAGGAGTGGTTTTTTATTTTTAAAACTAAATCGAGAGACCCATTCGGGCTAATCTAGTCCGAACAGACTATGTATTTTGGTCGCAATAAATCATAGTGTAACAATGGAGTATTAAGATGCACCTCTAATTTTTAGATATTAGGGGTGTAACATGAGAGTATTTAATATATTTGCAATAAGTGTCGCACTAATGACATCTTTACCGTCATTGGCAGTGACAAATCAACAAGGTTTTACTAATAGCAACAACCATATTGTGGCATCCACTCAGAGTTTGTATGTGGCAACAACAGGTGAAGTGAATATTACATTTTTATCTAGTGATGCTGGCTACAACAGTGATTTGTATTTGGTTGGTAATAACAATGTTTTATTTAACAATAAAACTAGCTCACCATTACAAACACTCACAGGTTTTTTTGAGGCGGGTACTGAGTTAGTGTTTAAGCTTTATGTTAATACCACGGGTAACAGCTTTTCTAATGGGGCAATTCTCCGTAATCCAGACAATATCGTACATGCAGGCTATCAATCGTTGGTGAGTAACTCAGTGATTGTGGGGTTTGAGGATATGTTTGGTGGTGGCGACAGAGATTATAACGACTTTGTTTTTTTGCTTAATAATGTTAGGGTTGGTCCGCTTAGCCCAGTGCCAGAACCAAGCGCTTATGTCATGCTTATTGCAGGCTTGGCGTTAGTGGGGGCGAAGTCAAAGCGTAAAAGTAAGAAGTAAATAAGCAGTCATCAAGTGTTTTAAAACGGCCTTAACTGGCCGTTTTTTATGCCTAATGCCTATGCGTCATCATATTTTAATAATGGCTAGCTATAGTGCTCGCTTAGATGAATAAAAACTGAAAGTGCAGTAATGAAGGCTATGATTTTAGCTGCGGGTAAAGGTACTCGCGTTCGCCCTTTAACCTATGAGCTGCCTAAGCCCATGATACCTATTTTAGGCAAACCTGTGATGGCGTATTTGATAGAACATTTAGCTAAGCACCAGATTACTGATGTGATGGTCAATGTAAGTTATCTACATGAAAAAATACAACAATACTTTGGGGATGGGCATCGATTTGGAATTAATATAGGCTATTCATTTGAAGGCGATATTAGTAATGGTCAAATAGTGCCTAGCCCAGTAGGCTCAGCTGGCGGCATGCGTAAAATTCAAGATTTTGGTGGTTTTTTTGATGAAACAACCATAGTTATTTGTGGTGATGCCATTATCGATTTAGATATTACCGCTGCAGTTGCAGAGCACAAACGTAAAGGCGCCATGGTCAGCTTGGTGGCGAAAGAAGTGCCATTAGATAAAGTCTCAGGTTACGGCATTGTAGTAACAGATGACAATGGCAAAATTGTTTCATTTCAAGAAAAACCAACACAAGCAGAAGCGCGCTCTAATCTCGCCAGTACAGGTATTTATATTTTTGAGCCAGAAGCCATTAACCTGATACCCACAGGCAGCACATTTGATATAGGCTCAGACTTGTTTCCATTATTGGTAGAGCGTGGCCTGCCATTTTATGCAATTAATCAACCTTTTAATTGGATAGACATAGGGCTAGTCTCTGACTATTGGGAAGTCATGCAGCAAGTACTACGTGGCGAAGTGCCCTCAATGCGTATGCCTGGCAAAGAAGTAAAACCTGGGGTATGGGTAGGCTTGAATGTGCATGTCGATTGGCAAAATACCCACATTCTAGGGCCAGTATATTTAGGTTCAGGCGTGCGCGTAGATAAAGGCGCTGAGATTATAGGGCCAGCATGGATTAGCGACGGTTGCCATGTGCAACGCGGCGGGCGTGTGGTGCGTAGCGTGCTGTTTGAGTACACGCGCGTTGGCCAAGATCATCGATTTGAAGAAATGATTTTATGCGGTGAGTATTGCGTAGATAAACACGGCAGAATGATGCATGTGGATGACGAAGCCTGTGATTTAATTTGGTCAGACGCCAGAGAGAAAGTGATTTACCCCATGAACTACGCATACGCGAGACTGTAAGTCAGGTTTTTATATGGCGATTAATCTCTAGTTATAGGTCATCCTACATATCTACCAATCTATTTAAAGCTTTAAGTTTTTATCACAGTGTTCAGCTCTAATTTAGGCATTGTTTAGCACTGTATCTGTTTGTGTCTACCATCACTATGGTGCGTTGCAGCTATGCTTGGTATTTACTTTGTTTGAGTTTACTTGTTGGATTGTGACGAAATTGTCACAAAACTGAAATTTTAATGAAAACAAGACTATCTACAATTGTCATCTAATGTTTGTTTTTTGAGGTGGCGATAATGCTTTTTTACAATAAGAACAATGTATTAAGAAGTTCTGGTTTTACGCTGCTTGAATTGTTGGTGGTGATGGTGATTATTGGTTTGCTGGCTGGCTATGTGGGGCCGAAGTATTTTGAGCAGATTGGTAAATCTGAAACAAAAACCGCTAGAGCGCAAATTGATGCCTTGGGTAAGGCGCTTGATCAGTATCGATTGGATACTGGCCATTATCCAAGTAATGAGCAGGGTTTAGATGCGCTGAATAAAGCCCCTACTAATGAGGCTAAATGGTCTGGGCCTTATTTGAAAAAGAGCGTGCCTAATGACCCGTGGGATAAGCCTTATCTTTATAAGTCACCAGGTGAGCATGGTGACTATGATTTATATAGTTTAGGTAAAGACGGGCAATTGGGCGGTACTAAAGAATCTGAAGATGTTGTCAATTGGTAGTCATTAACTAACAATGGATTATCAAGTTAAAGCTGTACGCGGCCGTGAGATGGTGCTGTTAAATGTTTCGGCAATGCATGCCGAAGATGCATTTTCTCAGGTGCAGGCTAGAGGTTTTGTCCCCATTTCAGTCACGTCTGGCGCTACGAAGTTGTCGCTAGGCGCTTTAGCCAAACGCGGCGCAAAGAAATTCCCCTTGGTACAGTTTAGTCAGGAGCTTTTAGCTTTGCTAGAGGCTGGGCTGAATTTGGTGGAGGCGATTGAGGCGCTTGCTGAAAAAGAACAGCGCAATGAGATTAAAGCTGTGCTAGATAGGCTTTTGCAGTCGCTTTATCAGGGCTTAACTTTTTCAGCGGCGTTAGAGCAGCAATCTAGCTTGGCGCAATCTTCTGCTGTTTTTCCTATGCTTTATATTGCAACCGTGCACGCGAGTGAAAAGACCGGCGATTTGCCAGAGTCTTTGATGCGTTATGTGAGTTACGAAGAGCAGCTTGGTATGCTTAAAAAGAAAATCGTGAGCGCTTCGATTTACCCTATTTTGTTAATGGGGGTCGGTGGCTTGGTGATTTTGTTTTTATTGGGTTTTGTTGTACCTAAATTTAGCCGAATTTATGAAGGTACGGGAGGTGAGCTACCTTTTCTTTCTCAGGTCTTATTGGCTTGGGGTGTGTTTTTAGAGAGCCACGGTCAGGCTTTTTTAATTGCTGTGGTGCTGAGTGTACTAGGGCTTGTATTTGCTTTGTCTCAGCCTGCACTTAGAAAATGGTTGATGCAGATTTTTTGGAGTATTCCAGCCTTGGGGCAAAAGCTTAGAGTGTATCAACTAGCACGGTTTTATCGCACATTGGGTATGTTGCTTAAAGGAGGCACGCCGATTATGGCGGCTATACAATCTGTGACAGGTCTGCTCGATGCTGCCTTGCAGAATAAAATGAAGCAAGCTGCGACTGTGATTAGTGGCGGTCAGCCTATCTCGCAAGCTTTAGATGATGCGGGGCTTACCACGCCTGTGGCTTTGCGCATGCTGAGAGTGGGGGAGCGTGGAGGCAATATAGGCGACATGATGGAGCGCATCGCAAGCTTTTACGATGAAGAGCTAGCGCGTTGGATTGAGTGGTTTACACGCTTATTTGAGCCCATTTTAATGTTGCTGATTGGCTTGGTGATTGGTGTAGTCGTGTTGTTGCTTTATATGCCTATTTTTGAGTTGGCAGGTAATATCCAATGATGCCGATAAAAGCGACTGAGGCGAAGGTATCAACACGTGTTGCTATGAGTGTTGAGGATATTAAACGCGCTCAAACATTGGCGATAAGTCAGCAGCGCCGAGTGATTGAGGTGCTAGAAGAGCTGATGTCTGCTGAGCAGGAGGCTTTTTTACAGGCACTTGCTGATGCGCTACATTTTGCGCCTATCAGCATGAAAGAAATGCACGAGTTGCGCTCAGGTTTTGATGTGATTGCTTTTTCAAAATCGCAGCAAAAAGAGTGCTTGGCGTTTTACACCGCAGATAATGCACTGCTGCTAGTATTTGCTGACCCCTTTAACGCAGGCTTGCAAGAGTGGGCATTAGAGCATGTGAAACAGCCTTTTGCTTGGAAGCTTGCCCACCGCACAGATATTGCGGCGTATTTGGCTAAGCACGAAGAAACCATGCGCGCCATGGATGGTTTGCAAGAGGGTAGCGCTGCAAGTCATGCTGAGTCAGATGAAGCCGTCATGCATTTGTCTTTAAAGACGATTAGTGAAGACACCAACCCGATTATCAAGCTGATTAACTCAACCTTATATGACGCACTTAAAACTGGGGCGAGTGATATTCATCTTGAATCAGCCACTACAGGTTTAACGATTAAATATCGTATTGATGGCGTGATGGCAAGCGTGGGTGGTATTCAAGGTTTAGAAAATGCAGATCAAGCCATTTCACGGGTGAAAGTGATGTCGCAATTGGATATTGCAGAGCGACGTATTCCGCAAGACGGTCGTTTTAAAATTATTACACAAGGCCGAGAGGTCGATTTTCGCGTTTCGATTATGCCTAGCGTGTTTGGTGAAGACGCTGTACTCCGCGTTTTGGATAGAAAATCATTATCGGAAGAAGCACAGGGCCTAAGTTTACAAGCTTTGGGCTTTAACCCTAGCATTATCAGTCAGTTTCGTCGTTTAGCCAGTGAGCCATATGGCATGGTGCTGGTCACTGGGCCTACAGGTAGCGGCAAAACAACTTCACTGTATGCGGCGATTACTGAGGTGAATACTGGGCACGACAAAATTATTACCATTGAAGACCCTGTGGAGTATCAACTGCCTGGGGTTTTGCAAATACCCGTGAATGAGAAAAAAGGGCTCACATTTGCTCGAGGCTTGCGCTCAATTTTGCGACATGACCCCGACAAAATCATGGTGGGTGAGATTCGTGACCCTGAAACTGCGCAAATTGCAGTGCAAGCAGCCCTCACAGGGCACTTGGTGTTTACAACTGTGCATGCCAATAGCGTGCTTGATGTGATTGGGCGGTTTATGCATATGGGCGTTGACCCCTATAATTTTGTCTCAGCTGTGAATGGCATTATGGCGCAAAGGTTGATACGTGAAATTTGCCCATATTGCGCTGAAGACTATCAACCAGATGTGGCGCTGCTGACGGATTCTGGCATTAGCCAAGAGATGGCACAAGGCATGAAATTTAAGCTCGCTAAAGGCTGTGGGCATTGTCGAGGTACAGGTTATAAGGGCCGTCAAGCTGTAGCTGAGCTCTTGGTTTTAAACGATGAGCTGCGCGAAATGATAGTAGCGCGTGAGCCTATACGTAAACTCAAAGAGGCCGCAAAAAGAAGCGGCATGCGCACCATACGCGAGGCTGCGATTGCCGAAGTGGCTGCGGGTAACACCACATTACAGGAGATTAATCGTGTCACCTTTGTGGCCTAATCATCTGTTTGTTTGGCTGAGCGCGAACGGTGT
>CAZAHP010000043.1:11059-17501 GCA_964484985.1 uncultured Methylophilaceae bacterium | reverse complement strand
CGTGTTGGGTGTTGGTGGCTGTTTTAGGCGCGTTTGCCTTGAGTACGGTGGCGCTTAGCCGTGGTGAGTCTATTAACGCTTTGTGGCTGATTACGGCTGCGCTGTGTATTTATGCGCTTGCTTACCGTTTTTATGCGGCTTGGATTGCGGCTAAAGTGCTCACCATAGACGAAACGCGCGCGACGCCTGCTGAGCGTTTGGATAACGGGCGCGATTTTATCCCGACCAATAAGTGGGTGGTGTTTGGGCACCATTTTGCGGCAATTGCAGGGCCAGGGCCTTTGGTTGGGCCAACGCTGGCTGCGCAGTTTGGTTATTTGCCTGGAACGTTATGGATTTTAATCGGCGCGGTGATTGGCGGCGCGGTGCAAGATATGGTGACGCTGTTTTTTTCTATGCGCCGCAATGGGCGTAGCCTTGGGCAAATGGCGCGTGATGAAATAGGTGTGATTGGCGGCACAGCGGCGCTGATAGGCACGTTTATGATTATGATTATTTTAATCGCGGTGCTGGGGCTGGTGGTGGTGAATGCCATGAAGCACAGCCCGTGGGCGACTTCTACCGTGGCGGCGACGATTCCGATTGCGATGATAGTGGGCATTTATATGCGTAATATCCGCCCTGGGCGCGTGTTAGAAGCCTCGGTCATTGGCGTGGCTTTGTTGTTGTTTTCAGTGTTTGCTGGTGGCTGGGTAGACCACAACGAAAGCCTGCGCGTGTGGTTTGACCACGATGGTTTGCCGCTGGCTTATGCCATTATTGCTTATGGTTTTGCAGCGGCGGTGCTACCTGTGTGGTTGTTGCTTGCGCCGCGAGATTATCTTTCTACCTTTATGAAGCTGGGCACGATTACCTTGCTTGCCGTGGCTATTTTATTGCTGCGCCCAGAAATACACATGCCTGCAGTCACCCAGTTTATTGATGGTACGGGGCCGATTTTTGGCGGCAAGTTATTCCCCTTTGTGTTTATTACCATTGCCTGTGGCGCGATTTCTGGCTTTCACGCTTTGGTGGCCTCTGGCACTACGCCTAAGCTGCTGACCAATGAGCGCGATATTCGTATGATAGGCTACGGCGGCATGTTGCTAGAAAGCTTTGTGGCGATTATGGCCATGATTGCCGCCACAGTGCTTGAGCCGGGCGTGTTTTTTGCGATTAACAGCCCAGCAGGGGTGGTGGGTAAAGAGGCGGTGGATGCGATTGCAAAAATCAATAGTTGGGGCTTTGCCGTGACAGTGGAGCAAATGAACCAGCTGGCAAAAGACATGGGCGAGAGCTCATTGTTTGCGCGTACTGGCGGTGCGCCGAGCTTGGCAGTGGGCATGGCGAGTATTTTTGGTAATGCTTTCGGCAAACATTTGCTCGCGCTTTGGTACCACTTTGCGATTATGTTTGAGGCGATTTTTATTCTCACCACGCTTGATGCAGGCACGCGCGTGGGGCGCTTTATGTTGCAAGATATGCTGGGTAATTTTAATAAAAAGCTGGGTGAAACCTCTTACACGCCATCGGTCATTTTAACCAGTGCGCTGGTGGTGGCTGGCTGGGGCTACTTTTTGTACATCGGCGTGATAGACCCTAACGGCGGCGTGAATATTCTATGGCCGCTATTCGGCATTGCAAACCAAATGCTGGCAGCCATTGCTTTGTGTGTGGCGACGGGTATTTTAGTGAAGTCTGGCAAGCTGAAATACGCATGGATCACAGGTTTGCCGCTCACTTGGTTGGTGATTATTACCAGCACGGCTTCGTATCAAAAGATTTTTTCTGAAGACACACGCGTGGGCTTTTTTGCCGCCGCAAATGATTTAAGCGCAAAATTAGCCAGCGGCGCATTGCCACCAGAAAAAGCGGCCGTTGCGCCGCAACTGATTTTTAATCAGCATTTAGATGCCTATCTCACCATGTTCTTTTTGGTGATGTTGTATATCGTAATTTTAGATATGCTGCGTTTATGCGCGCGCTATTTGGCGGGCAAGCCAGTGTTGGCGATAAGCGAAACGCCGTATTTGCAAACTAAGCTTGAATAATAGTGTCACACAATAGGTGCATAGCAATCAATATAGAGGCAGACAGTGTTTAAAAAATTAAAACATCTTTGGTATTTAATTCGCCGCGTTTCGGGTGATGATGCCTATGAGCAATATTTAAAACACTATGCCGAATTTCATGCCAATACGCTTAATGCGCCGCCTGTGCTGAGTAAAAAAGAGTTTTTTAAATTGTGGCAAGATAGCCAGTGGAAAGATATTAAGCGCTGTTGTTAAATTTTGTTAAGAAAGTCAGGCTGCAAGCCTTTACTAAGCAATTTTTTACTATAGAATCTAGGCACTTTGAATTTTATAGCCTAGCCTCATGACTAATCTCGATATTCTCGGCCTTGTTGCCACCTGCTTCACCACTTCATCATTTATCCCGCAAGTGATACGCACTTGGAAAACCAAAGACGTGAGTGGTATTTCACTTTCAACTTACGTCATTATCACCATAGGTTTAGCATTGTGGTTGGTGTATGGCATTTATAAAGAAGATTTGCCGCTTATCGTAGCAAACTCTGTCATGGTGGTGCTCACGCTTGCTATCTCAATCATGAAAATCGCTTTTGAGAAAAAGTAAGCGAGCATCGTAAACTTGCGTATTTTTGTGATTGGCAGCTTTGTGCGCGCATGTTGTTGGAACGTGCAAGACATCCCCTTGCCCGGGCAAACACTCACCGCAACTGGCTTGCATATTGAAGCTGGCGGCAAAGGCTTAAATGTAGCGATAGGCACAAAGCGGCTAGGCGCTGAGGTGGATGTGTTATTTGGCATTGGTGATGATGACGCAGGCGATGATTTAATTAAGCTGCTAAACACTGAAGACATTAGCGCAAGCTACACACATAGGCTCGCAACACAATCTGGTTATGGCGCTGGCATGATAGCCGCGAGTGGCCAAAACGCCATTGCTGTATTCCCAGGCCCTAATTTGCTACTCAGTGCAGACCATGCCAATGCGGCAAGTGCGGCGATTCAAACGGCAGATTTGGTTTATGCGCAATTTGAGGCGGCCATGCCCGCTATTGAAAAAACCTTTGAAATTGCTAAACAAGCGGGTGTTAAAACCGTGCTTAACCCCTCACCGTGGCATGAGATGAGTGCAGGCCTGCTAGCCAATACGGATGTGATTTTAGTCAATGAAGTTGAAGTGCTAGATTTGCTCAATGTAAAACATGCAAATTTAGTAGAGTCACTAGAGGCTTGGAGCGAGTGGCTCAAGCTACATAGTGAGCAGTTTTTTAAAGTGTGGGCGGGTGAGTTGTTGTTGGTCACACTAGGCAAGCTAGGCGCTATTGCTCTTAAAGCCAATGGCGAAGTGATATTAGCAAAAGCACCTTTAGTCAATACAGTCGATACCATAGGCTGTGGCGATGCCTTTGCTAGTGGTTTTTGTAGCCAGTATTTGCAGCAAGACCTGAAGCAAACACTTGCTTACGCCAATGCTTGTGGCGCAATTTTAGCCAGCCATGCGGGTATTCTGAGTGCCTTGCCACGCGCGGCGACGGTTGATTCAGTATTAGGGCTCATTCAATAATAAAATGAGCTAAGGCCTGCTGAATATTCAAATGAGGGCGTTTTGCCACGCTCGCTTAATCTTTCTCCATATTATCTTTTCAATCGCCTAAGTCGTGGGCTGCCATATTTACCAAGTGCTGGAACATTTTTTAATGTGAGGTGGTCATAGCTGTAAGTTCAGTTTGGTGATTGTAAATGATTAAATCCATTATTTTCAGTGCGTTAATGTGTGCGAGTGCTGGTGTATTTGCTGCTTGCTTATCAGATGCTCAATTAGCGCAATTAGCGCAACAAGAAACGAATTATTTAAGTCAAAAAGTGCCGCCCGTATTTAAACATGCACTACAAAAACAGGCGGTGAGTGTTGTAGTGAAGCCCCTTGATGTTGTTGATGGATGTAGAGCCAAGTTGCTTGTGAATGTTCCGCAGGTGGATATTGATGAAGCCAATGCTTTTTTAGATACGCAACCTGCACAGAAAATCATGCTGAATGCGCAAGGTTATGCGTTGCCACAAACCACAAGCTTAGAGGCTGATTTTAATGTGGATGTTGCGCGCTTACAGGTTGCGAGTGCTGACGTTTTGCAAACATCGTCTTTGGGCAAGCTTAGAGCAAGCGTAGAGTTGATGTATGCCTTTTTAACACAAAAGCGTGCTGAAATTATGCAAGGGCAGCATAACGCTGAGCCTTGGCCAGCCGAAGCTAAGCAAAAAGTAGTGAGTAGTTGTAGCGCTAAGCAATCTGAGCGTGTTTGTACTTGCATGGCAGATCAATATGCTTTGATTATGCCCGCAAACCAAATGGAGTATATTCAATACGTTCGTGAAAATCCTTATGCTTTAGCTACTGGCGCAGGGCAGAGTTTTGACCGAATCTATAAAAATGCTGAGTTGGTTTGTAAAGGCTGATTCGTGAATTTGCGCTTGGTGTTGGGCGACCAACTCAATAATCAGATATCTAGTTTAGTTGATGCTGACAAAACGCATGACGTGATTATGTTGTGCGAGGTGCTAGAAGAAGCTACCTATGTGAAGCATCATCAAAAAAAGCTGGTGTTTGTGTTTTCTGCTATGCGCCACTTTGCCCAAGAGTTGCAACAAGCAGGCTTTAATGTGCATTATGTGCGCTTAGCTGATGCCGAAAATACAGCTTCTTTCACGGCTGAGTTAAGCCGCGCAGTCAAAATGTTTGAACCACAAAAAGTCGTGGTGACCGAAGCCAGTGAGTATCGTGTGTTGCAAGCTTTTAAAGCTTGGCAGGCCTCAAACCCCACACCTCTTGAAATACGCGCTGATAGGCGATTTTTATGCTCACATAAGGGCTTCGCTGACTGGGCAGCTGAGCGTAAGCAGTTGCGCATGGAGTATTTTTATCGTGAAGTGCGCAAAACTTATAGCATTTTGATGGATGGCGAAACCCCAGTAGGTGGTGAGTGGAATTATGATGCTGATAATCGTAAACCTGCGCCAGATCATTTAACCATACCACCCACTTATGTGCAGGCGCCAGATGCCATTACGCGCGAGGTGATGACGATGGTGGAGTCGCGCTTTGCTAATCATTTTGGCAATGTTAACGACTTTCATTTTGCAGTCACACGAAGCCATGCTTTAGAGGCTTTAAACCAGTTTATTAAGACACGTTTACCCTTGTTTGGTGATTATCAAGATGCCATGGTAGAGGGTGAGCCTTGGTTGTTTCATAGCCATATTAGTATGTATTTAAATTGTGGTTTGTTATTGCCGATGGAGTGTATTCGACTGGCAGAGCAAGCTTATTACAATCAACAAGCCCCGCTTAATGCGGTTGAGGGGTTTATTAGACAAATCGCTGGTTGGCGCGAATATGTGCGCGGTGTGTATTGGCTCAATATGCCGAGTTACGCCCATGCTAATGCCCTTAACGCGCAAAGACCATTGCCTGAATTTTATTGGTCGGCAGATACGCACATGAACTGCATGAAACAGTGTGTACAAGAAACCCAAAAAAATGCTTATGCACACCACATACAGCGTTTGATGGTTTTGGGTAATTTTGCTTTGCTAGCGGGCATACACCCACAAGCGGTGAACGAGTGGTATTTGTTAGTGTATGCAGATGCTTATGAGTGGGTAGAACTGCCAAATGTGACAGGCATGGTGCTCTACGCTGATAACGGTCAATTAGCATCAAAGCCCTATGCAGCAGGCGGTGCTTATATCAATAAGATGTCTAATTACTGCAAAAATTGCTATTACAAAGTGCAAGATAAAGAGGGCGAGCTTGCTTGCCCATTTAACTATTTGTATTGGGATTTTTTAATTCGAAATCAGTCAAGATTAGAGACTAATCCACGATTACGAATGATTTATAGTACGCTAGAAAAAATGGGAGCTGAAAAGAAAGCCCAATTGATGCACGCTAGTGAGCAATTTTTTATCAAGCTCGATGCGGGTGATAAGTTATAGGTGCGTACTTGAGGGGTGAACTTTTGCCTGTGTGAGCTAGTAATGTTCAGTCTATCCCTGAAGTAATAAACAACATTTAATTTGATTAAGTGTTGTTTATTACTTATTTGTATGACGGGCTAGCCTTTTGGGAGCTCTAATTTTACTCGGTAAGCATAAGCATCACCACGGAAAGTGCCCTCTACATATTCTACAAGCACGTCATCGGCAGTGTGCGAGCGGCGTTTAAGTAGCAGGCATGGTGAGTTTTCTTCAAAGCCAAAAGTTTGAGATTCAACTTCAGAGCTAATCACGGCTTCAATCGATTGCTCAGCCCAGCTTAGCGTAATGCCGCAATGCTCTTTTAAAAAGGCATATGCAGAGCCGCTGGTGTCCCACTCAGCTAAGGCTGGCGCTAGCGTTAAATCATACCAAGCAACTTCACGCGTCATGGGTGCATC
>CAZAHP010000043.1:8165-10959 GCA_964484985.1 uncultured Methylophilaceae bacterium | reverse complement strand
TCTGAAGACTCTTCGCTTAGAACCAGTTTTGAAACAAAATCACCTTTTTTTTGCACAGATTTTTTACCAGTCATAATTGCGTAATGTTCATGTAGTAATACCATAATGATGCGGCTAGAGGATATACAAATATCTTAGCTAGGTAAATCCTTAAATTGTAAAAGTGTGTATGTAAATCGTTTTTTGAGTTTTATTTTAACAATATGAATATTAAGGTAAATTTGTTAAATTTTAGAGATTTTTCTTGAACAAATATTCAAATTCTCTTACATTCTAACAACGTTTTACGCTTCACTTTTCCAATGGCCAGATTTTCCACCTTCTTTTTCAAGCAGTTTGATTTCAGTCATTGTCATGCCTCTATCTACCGCCTTGCACATGTCATATATTGTGAGCAAACCAACATTAACAGCGGTTAATGCTTCCATCTCTACACCTGTTTTGCCGTAGGTTTCTGCAGTAACGGTACAAAAAATAGCGCTATTAAGCTCATCTACGTCAAATTCCACATTTACTTTAGTCAGCGCAATAGGGTGGCAAAGTGGAATTAAATCTGCAGTGCGCTTTGCACCTTGTATGGCAGCAATGCGAGCAATACCTAACACATCACCCTTTTTGGCATTGCCTTGCAAAATAAGTTCCAAAGTGGTGGGTAACATGTGAATCTTTCCCGTAGCAACTGCAATGCGGTGTGTTTCTGCTTTGCTACCAACATCCACCATGTGCGCTTGTCCGCTGGCATTAAAGTGGGTAAATTGTGGCATGGTCATCAACCTTTAAGTGAACTGTTAAGTGAATAACGCTATCATAGCAATGATGAAAGTTTTTTGCGTAATTCTATTTTTGTTGATGAGTTTGCCCCTTGCGCTAGCCGATGGCTTACCCGAGCTTGGCGATTACTCGGCGACTGTGCTCTCTCCACTGCAAGAGCAGGCGATTGCTAACCAGATTATGCGCGACGTAATGAGTAGTGACGAGGTGGTGCGCGATGTTGAAATTAACGACTATGTGCAAAATCTAGGTTACCGCTTAGGCGCAAATGGCCCAGATAAGCGCCAGGCGTTTAACTTTTTTGTGGTGCAAGATAACTCTATTAACGCCTTTGCCATGCCGGGTGGCGTGATTGGTGTGCATACAGGCTTAATTTTGGCGGCGAATAATGAGTCTGAGTTAGCTGGTGTGCTAGGCCATGAAATCGGCCACGTAGTGCAGCGTCACATGGCGCGTATGATGGCCAATCAGAAGCGCGACTCAGTTTTAAATATCGCTAGTTTTGCCTTGGCTATACTTGCCGCACGGTCTAACCCGCAGTTAGGTGGCGGTGCGCTTACAGCAGCAACAGCAAGCGGTGTACAAAAACAATTAGACTATACGCGCGAACATGAGCGCGAGGCAGACCGTGTAGGCTTGCAAATATTAAATGACGCTGGATTTGATACACGTGGCATGCCAGAGTTCTTTAATACATTGCTCAAAAGCTCACGTTTTGTTGATGGAGCAGCACCTTCGTTTTTACGCACACATCCACTCACCACAGAGCGTATCTCAGATGTGAAAGGCCGTGTAGAAAGCATGCCATATAAGCAAGTGATTGATGCGCCAGAGTTTCAATATATACGAGCAAAACTACGCGCAGAAGCGGGCAGTGCAGAACAAGCCGCGAGCTATTTTGAAGATAATATCAAAGAGCGTAAATATGCAGATGAAGCAGCAGAGCATTACGGCTTAGCACTTGCTCGGCTGCGCGGTAATCAATTAGATAAAGCGAGGCAACAAGTAGCATGGTTGCGTAGTCATGCACCTAAACATTCTTATTTTGAAAGTTTGGCTGCGAGTATTGAGGTGTTAGATAAGCAAGCTGAAAAAGCAGCTAAGCTTTATATTAGTGGGCTGCAAGCATACCCGAATCACCGCGCTTTGATTTATGGATATGCTGAGCATTTAATTAATACGCAGCAAGCTGAAAAAGCGCTTAAACTCATAGAAGAAAAACAATCGCAGTTTCCAGATGATGGCTATTTTTATGAGCTAAAGTCTCGCGCTTATACTGCACAAGGTAAAACTTTATTGCGCCACCAAGCACAAGCAGAAGCTTATGTTAGAAACTACAATCTCGATAAAGCCATAGAGCAAATGGAACTCGCTACAAAAGCGAGTGATGGTGATTTTTACCAGCATTCAATTGTAGAAGCCAGATTAAAAGCTTTAAAAGCACAAGTGATTAAGCCTGAAGAGGGTTTTTTTAATTAGCTGCGCTCAATCTTGAGCTAGGCTAAACAGAGGATATATGCAACGTAGACACTTTTTACATTTGCTCGCCGCGACCTTGTTAGTGCCAATTAATGCGCTCGCTGCCATATGGAACAAAGCCGCGTTTGAGGCGACTCAGCAGCAAACTGCTATTAAAAACTTGGCAATAGAGACTGAGATAGCAAGCGCAGATATTGAGATTATTGCGCCAAACTATGCAGAAAATGGCGCGGTGGTGCAAGTTGAAGTCATCAGTAAAATTGCAAACACTGAAGCCATTGCGATTTTGGTTGAAAAAAACCCTACGCCATTGATTGCTAATTTCATGCTGCATCAAGGCGTATTGCCGCACGTGATTACCCGCATCAAAATGGCCGAAAGCTCAGAGTTAAAAGTAATCGTTAAAGCGGGCAATCAGTATTACAAGGCAACACGATTTGTAGAAGTTTCACTAGGGGGCTGTGGTTGATATGTTAGATAACAATTACATTAAAATGCGCGCCCAACTCAAAGCGGGCATCACCGAAGTAAAAATGCTCATGAG
>CAZAHP010000043.1:2790-8065 GCA_964484985.1 uncultured Methylophilaceae bacterium | reverse complement strand
GTTTCTACGCCAGTGAGTACGCCATCGGCAAGGTCAAAGCCTTGTACTTGTTTGGCAAAGGCAGGAATCGCTTCGCGCATGGCGGTGATGGCGAACTCTGGTAAGGCGGTATCTAAATTGGTGAGGGTGACGCCCGGGGTGTAAGAGGGCATGACTTCGCCGAACTTTGTGGAAGCTTTGTTGGCTAAAAAGTCGCCAATCAGTTGCCCGGGGGCATTGTAGTTGCTGCCGCCTAGCACAAAAGCATGGCTTTCGAGTTTGCGTTGAAATTCCATGCCTGCGAGTGGGTGGTCTGGGTAATCAACTTCGGGCGTGATGCCGACCACAATGCCTGCGTTGGCGTTGCGCTCGTTGCGTGAGTATTGGCTCATGCCGTTGGTGACGACGCGGTTAGGCTCTGACGCCGCCGCGACTACGGTGCCGCCTGGGCACATGCAAAAGCTATAGACACTGCGCCCATTTTTGGCGTGATGCACTAGCTTATAATCGGCTGCACCTAGTTTATTTAAAATATCTTCACCATAGCTTTTGCCGTAGCGCGCACGGTCTATCAAGCCTTGCGGATGCTCGATGCGGAAGCCGATGGAGAAGGGTTTTGCTTCGACATAAATGCCTTTGTTGTGAATCATCTCAAAGGTGTCACGTGCGCTGTGGCCGACTGCCAAAACAAGGTGGTTGGTGGCGATAAACTCACCTGTTTGTAAAATCACGCCTTGCACTTGGTTATTTTCAATCGCAATATCATCCACGCGGCTTTCAAAACGGATTTCACCGCCGAGCGACTTAATCGTGTTGCGCATTTCTTCTACCATGCCCACCAACCTAAACGTACCAATGTGCGGATGGCTGACGTATTGAATCTCAGGTGGTGCGCCTGCTTTCACAAACTCGTGTATCACTTTGCGACCGTAGTGTTTGGGGTCTTTGATTTGGCTGTAGAGTTTGCCGTCTGAAAACGTACCTGCGCCACCTTCGCCAAACTGCACATTAGATTCTGGGTTCAGCGTATTTTTACGCCACAAGCCCCATGTGTCTTTAGTGCGTTTGCGCACTTCTTTACCGCGCTCTATTACGATAGGGTTAAAGCCTGATTGGGCGAGGATTAATGCAGCAAAGATGCCAGCGGGGCCGAAGCCGACCACGATAGGTCTTAACGCTTTTGCACCCCCACGCTCTATCTTACCCCCACCCTTGCCCTCCCCCTGAGAGGGGGAGGGGATCTGTTCGTTGATGCCTTCCCCATTTAAGGGGGATGGTTGGGGTAGGGCTTGGTCAGCTACCGCCACAAAGTGATAGCTAGTATCTGGCGCTGGTTTGATATGCGGGTCTTTTTTAAACTTGGCGAGAATTTTCGCCTCGTTTTTGACTTCTACATCTAAGTTATACACATACAAAATCGCGTGCGATTTACGTGCATCCACGCCGCGTTTAAAAATCTCAAAGCTGATTAAATCGCTTTCAGTAATTTCCAGACGCTTGAGTAAGGCGGCTTTAATTTGGTCGTCTTGATGGATGAGCGTGTCAGCCAGCTCTATGGGGAGTTTTATTTCAGTAATTCGTAACATGTGCTTTCACTTTAAGGGGAGTATTTATCTGCCAATATTGTGATTTTACAACAAGTTGATTGCGTTCGCGTAAATGAATAAGACGGATGTGTGGCGTATTAGGCCAGTGCTTGCGAGCATGATTTATTGTCTGATTTGTTAAAAAGTAATAAAACTAGTCTGGCTATTTATGCTCAAAGTACAATATAAACAGCTAAATAAAGTGTGTTACAGCACTTAATAACCTTAGCTCAACTTATCAGGTTTTGCGAAGTCTGCTATCAGCTCTCTTAAGAAACAGCATGAGATTGACGATATAAGTCACAATGAAAAACTATAGAAAAGAATTTATTTTCCCATTGCTGCTCGCATCATTATTGCTGAGCATCTCAATGACGTGGCTGTTTTATGCCATATATGGCTTAATTGATTTATCAAACCAGAAAGATGAAGTGGACATGCAGCGATATAACATCGTTGCTTTGAGTAATGCTATTTCAGCTGCAGAGAGTGGGCAGCGCGGTTATTTAATTACCAATAATGCTACTTTTTTGGATGTGCTAGAAGACAGTAGAGTGGATGTACAAAGGATTTTTAATAATATCGTAAAACTCAATCAGCACTTTCCTAAAGTTGTGCCTATTGTCGAGGGAGTTAAGAAGCTCTCTGATGAAAAATTTAAAATCATGGATGTCAACATTCAAGTGCAGCTAAACGCTGGTTCTTATGCTTCACATCTGACTTTGGGTAAAGATACGGGCAAGCTGTTGATGGCTCAAATTAAAGCCGATTTGGCGATTGCTGATAAATTGCTAGTAGACTACAGAAGGCGTTATGACAGCGAAATAAAGCGAAAAATCAAAGAATCTATGATGGGTGCCGTTGTGTTGGTGCTGATTATTTTTGGAATACTAGCATTTTCTTATCGACACAACCTGAAGCTTTTTGAGCAAATTTTAGAGAATAAAGCCAAAGTAGATGTGTTAAGTTTTCAGGCAACACATGATGCACTGACCGATTTGGCAAATCGGCGAGGTTTTGAAAGCCACCTTAAGAACGTACATGCGGTTGCCCTGCGCACTGATAAACGCTATGCGGTGTTTTATTTAGATTTAGATGGCTTTAAAGCGGTGAATGATGCGCATGGCCACGATGTTGGAGATGAGTTGCTTGTTGAGGTGGCCAAACGTTTTACCAATGCGCTACGTGAGTATGACTATTCTGCCCGCCTCGGTGGCGATGAGTTTGCTTTGGTGATTGACCAATTCCAAACACAAGAAGAGCTTGCAAACCTTGCAGAAAGATTAATAGGGGCATTGAACACCCCTATAGAAGTTGACACTAAAATGCTAAAAGTAGGGGTGAGCATAGGCGTTGCTCAGTACCCCAAAGATGCTAGAAATTATGAGTTGATACAAATAGAGGCGGATAATGCAATGTATCGCTCAAAAACCGCTGGTAAAAATAGATATACTTTCGCTAGTTAGTATTGAGCGCATTGGCGAGAGCGCGTGTTTTTTCAGCTTCACTCTTTGCTTTAGCCGTATCCCACTCAGTACTTACCCAACCTTGCAGATTCTCCAGCGCGATTTGTGTCATGGCGTGTACCCATGCATCGCGCGTGTTGAGTGCGGGTATGTAAAGATATTCTCCGCCGCCATTATTTTGAAAGATGTGTTGGCCTTCAATAGCAATTTCTTCTAGGGTTTCTAGGCAGTCGCTGCTAAAGCCTGGGCAAATGACATCAACACGTTTTGTTTTAGCTTGGCCTAATGCTTCTAAAGTGGTGGCCAGATAAGGTTTTAGCCATTCTTGTTTGCCAAAGCGCGATTGAAAAGCAATCACATAGTGCTCTTTGCTTAAGCCTAAAGCCTCGCCTAATAATCGGCCTGTTTTCATGCACTCGCAGTGATAAGGGTCACCTTTGGTGAGGTGAAACTTAGGTACACCATGAAAGCTCATGACTAGTTTTTCGCCTTTGGCAAAATCAAGGCGTCCGTTTTTCTCCCAGTGTTCGGTAACACTGCTAGCCAGCGCTTGGATGTAAGCTGGGTGGTCATGGTAGTTGCGTATAGTGCGTATGGCTGGCACATTGCGCGTTTTGAGTAGCACTCTCCAAACAGCATCTAAGGCGGCTGCTGTGCTACTTGCGGCATATTGAGGGTAGAGTGGAAAGACTAAAATTTTATTGCAGTTTTGCGCTTTTAAACTTTCTATAGCGGCCGCCATAGAAGGGTTGCCGTAACTCATGCCTAGCTCAATGGCATAAGGGCTTTTGATTTTTTGACTTAAAAAACCTTGCAGTAAAATGGCTTGTTTTTTGGCGTTAACGAGCAATGGTGAGCCTTCTTTGCTCCAAACCGTGGCGTATTTTTCAGCAGATTTTTTAGGGCGCACCACTAAAATAATGCAATGTAAAATCCAGCACCAAATAAAGCGTGGAATTTCTATCACGCGTCTATCCATTAAAAACTGTTGCAAATAAGGGCGTAGCGCCTTAGCTGTGGGCGCATCGGGTGTGCCAAGGTTGGCGAGTAAAATGCCTACTTTAGCTTGTGTTCCGTGCTCGTAGCCGGGTTCTGCTTTGTAATATGCCATGTGTTACCTTAATGCTTTATAAAAAGCTTTGCTGATTTAAACTACTGACACCACATTGAGCACTTTGAGTGACTTTGTCACTGTTGTTGTGCGCCAGTGGGCGGATATTTTTTAAGCACTTCATCAAAATCAAATAGACCATTTTTGGTGTAGGGGTCGCCAATCCAGCGCGTATGGGGCTTAAAGTCTTTGTTGATCAAACTTTTGCTAGGGTCGAAACCTTCAAAACTAAGACCCGCTAAATCTGACCAAGTGTAAATAAAGTCAGAGTTGCCATAGGGCCTTGTTTGAGCCTCTTTTAACAAATCACCATATTTTTGTGTAAATGTTGGTGATGTCCAAATAATGAAAGGCACAGTGTACATACTTGGCGTTGGCGCTGTTTCTAATCGACCTTTAAAGTTGAGGCCTTTGATGTCGAAAACCTCTTCTCCATGGTCTGAAAAGTAAGCCATCACGCCATTGATTTTATTTTTCTTTAAGGTGTTGATGATAGAGGAGACTACATAATCATTAAATAACACCGCATTGTCATAGCTGTTATAAAACGATAGTTGGTTGCCATCTTCAACCCAATCTGGCACGCCTGTGCGGTCTGTAAATTTGGCCGCGCTTTCAGGAAAGCGATATTTATAGTTCATATGCGTGCCAAGTAAATGCACCACAATAAATTTCCTGGGCGCATCTTGTTTTAACACCTCTTCAAGCGGCTTGAGCACTACGCTGTCGTACTGGCGCGCGTCTTGGCTGCGATTGTTGTTGAGGTAGTATTGCTGATCAGTTTGTTTAGAGAATGTGGTCAGCATGGTGTTGCGTTTGGTCATGGTTTGCTGATTGGTAATCCAATAACTCTTATAGCCAGCTTGTTGCATCATGTTCATGATAGAGGGCGTATGTAGGTAGCCATCGGGGTTTTTTTGGTCACCAAAGGTGAGCACTTGCTGCAATACTTCAATGGTATATGGGCGAGGTGAAACAACATTGTTAAATACGTAAAGCTCATCGCGCATTTTGTCTAAATTTGGCGTAGTAGGGCGGTTATATCCATACAAACTCATGCGGCCACGGTTGGTTGATTCACCAATCACCAACACCAAAGTTGAAGGCTCTTTTGCTAAGCTATCTTTTAGATT
>CAZAHP010000043.1:0-2690 GCA_964484985.1 uncultured Methylophilaceae bacterium | reverse complement strand
TAGCCCAAACTTAGTAATGCAAATGGTAGTAAAAATAGGCCGATAACTGCGGAGATGAGCTTGGCTTTTTTAGGGAAAAACAGCATGGGGATTAACCACAAAAAGCTCATCATCAGCGCCGCGCGAGTGCCTACAAAACCAGCTGTACCTGTGAACAAAATGATAGATTGCGTAACGCCTGAAAAGTACCAAAAGAACAAGTATTGCCAGCCTAGGCCAGCCCAGTCGAAATTTTTAATCGAATTTAGCGATTGCTTGATAGAAAACATGCGATATCTCTTTAGGTCTTATAGTGTTTGATATGATTGATGGTTTACGAGTGGTAAACCAGAGAAAAGTTTTAAATGAACGCTCACTTAATGGTTAGATAATGCGTTAGATAATAATTTTGCGGTGATGTCTACAATAGGTATCACGCGCTCATAGGCCATACGCGTAGGGCCAATCACGCCTAATGTACCAACGACTTGCCCGTTTGCCTCGTAAGGCGCTGTGACTAAGCTGCATTCATCTAAAGGCAAATAGCCGCTTTCACCGCCTATAAAAATTTGTATGCCTTCAGCGCGGCGGCTGTTATCTAACAGCTGCATGAGTGAGGTGCGTTTTTCAAAAATCTCAAATACTTTACGTAAGCTGGTGACATTGGTTGAGAGGTCATCCACTTGCAGCAAGTTGCGCTCACCCGAAATGACCACCCCTTCTTTATCATCATTTAAGGCCTTGCCGCTGGCATCGAGCGCGGCAGACATGAGGGTAGACATATCGTGTTGCATTTGTTGCAGCTCTTCATAAAGCTTTTGCTGCACCTCTTCAAACGAGCTGCCAGCATAATGTTGATTGAAAAAATTTGTGGCCTGAACTAGCTCAGATGGGCTATAGGCTTTTTCGGTCACGATAATACGGTTTTGTACGCTGCCATCGCTAGTGACAATAATCACCAAAATGCGTTTTTCAGCGAGGGGTAAAAACTCTAAATGCTTAAATGCTGTACTTTGGCGCTTAGGCGTGAGCACCACGCCAGCAAATTGCGTTAAATTAGAAAGCATGCCTGCAGCTGAGGTAATCAGCTCTTGTGGGTCTGGTGAAGACAAGCTCAGCGAGAGTCTTTTTAAGTCATCGGCTTGTATGGGTTGCACTGTCAGTAGCGTGTCTACAAAAAAGCGATAGCCACGCTGCGTTGGAATGCGCCCAGCAGAGGTGTGTGGGCTAGTGATAAAGCCAAGCTCCTCAAGGTCAGACATCACATTGCGTATGGTCGCAGGGCTTAAATCTAAGCCTGAGCTTTTAGATAAAGTGCGCGAGCCTACAGGCTGACCATCACTAATGTAATGTTCAACTAAAGTTTTAAGCAGGATTTGAGCGCGTTTGTCTAACATAAACTGGTGAAATTATCGGTTACGCAAAGGTTTAGTGCAATTGATTCTTGAATTTAGCATGATATTTTTTATCGATGTGAGCACTTAGTCAACGCAGATTGTAAGCAAACACTATGACGCAATACGCATATATGATTTAATGCGAGCATACCCATTGAATGCTTACCCTATGAAAAGCACGTTTAAAAATGTAGCCTTAATCGGCAAGTATATGAAGCCTGAAACAGGCGAACAATTACTTGCGCTTGCAAGCTTTTTAGCAAAGCATCAGCTCAATGTTTTTATTGAAGAAAACACTGCGCGCCATTGCCAGATTAAAAGCTATGAGACCTTACATATAGACTTAGTTAGTCAAAAAGCAGATTTGGCCATTGTAGTAGGGGGTGACGGCACCATGTTGTCGGTCGCACGTGCACTCATGGATAGCAAGATTCCGCTCATAGGGGTTAACCGTGGCCGTTTGGGTTTTTTAACAGACCTGACTAGCGACTCTATGCTAGAAGGCATAGAAGCCATTATTCAGGGCGAATATATTAGCGAAGAGCGCATGCTGCTTTCAGCCTCCGTGCTGCATGACGGACGTAAATTGCAAAAAGGCATCGCCATGAATGATATGGTGATTAGCAAAAGCCATGTAGGGCGCTTGGTTGAGTTAGAAGTGCACATCGATGGCCAGTTTGTATACAGGCAGCGTTCAGATGGCCTGATTATCGCCACGCCTACTGGCACTACGGCTTATGCGCTTTCTGCTGGTGGCCCTATCATGCACCCTAGTGTAGACGCCATCACATTGGTTCCTATTTGCCCGCACACGCTCAGTAATCGCCCCATCGCTATTAGCAGCGCCAGCGTTGTTGAAGTGGCGCTGGTCGATGCAGAAGAGGGCGGCTTGCATTTTGATGGGCAGGCTAAATGCAAGCTTAAGCAAGGTGATAAAATCATCATTCAGCGTGCTAAAAACACCGTTACTTTATTGCACCCCGCAGGGCATAGCCACTACGCAATGCTGCGTGAAAAACTAGGCTGGGGCTGATTTAGGTTTACCCATATGTTGCAAACACTCTCTATCCGTGACTTTGTCATTGTTGACCAGCTTGAGCTCGATTTTTCGCAAGGTTTTAGCGTACTGACCGGTGAAACAGGCGCTGGTAAATCTATTCTGATAGACGCGCTATCGCTCGCTTTGGGCGCACGCGGCGAAGCTGGTGTGATTCGTGCAGGCTGCGAGCGAGCTGAAATCACCGCCAACTTTGAAATTAGCCAACTCAAATCGCTACAACACTGGCTGCAAGAAAACGAGTTAGCGCCAGAAGA
>CAZAHP010000042.1:0-17508 GCA_964484985.1 uncultured Methylophilaceae bacterium | reverse complement strand
GAGTTTTCTACCTTAGCGCAAAGTGTGAATCGGCTGGTGGCGGGGCACATAGCACTTAATCAAAAAACATTAGCTGTGATGAATGGTTTTGGTGAAGGTGATTTTGACGTGCCGATAGAACAGTTGCCCGGTAAAAAAGCTTTAATTAATGAGGCGATAGAAAGTACCAGAAAAAATATTAAATGCTTTGTGAATGACATGCAAGAAATGAGCGCACAGCACGATGCTGGCGATATAGATGTAAAAATGGATGAGGCCAAATTTAAAGGCACTTATCAAGCAATGGCAAAAGGTGTTAATGCCATGGCAAATGGGCATATCGAGGTGACTAAACAGGCCATGACTTGTGTTAATGGTTTTGGCCAAGGTGATTTTGATGCCCCTATGCAAACCCTACCGGGTAAAAAAATATTTATCAATCACACCATAGAGCAAGTGCGTGCTAACTTAAAAGCGCTCAGCCGAGATGCCAATATGCTGGCAGATGCTGCTAGAAGTGGGCACGTAAGTGTGCGTGCTGATGTGACTCAGCATCAGGGAGACTTCCGTAAAGTGGTTGAGGGCGTGAACCAAACCTTAGATATGATCGTTGCGCCTATTGAGACAGTTAAACGTTCGATTCAAACCATAACCTCTGCGGCAAATGAAATTTCTACTGGGAATGTAGACCTCTCAAATCGTACTGAAAATCAAGCGGCTAGCCTAGAAGAAACTGCCTCAAGTATGGAGGAGCTCGCCTCTACCGTAAAACAAAATGCAGATAATGCAAAAGAAGCGAATCAGCTAGCGCAAACCGCCTCTAATGTTGCTGTGAAGGGTGGGGAGGTTGTTGGGCAAGTGGTGCATACCATGAGCGCTATTAATGATAGCGCACACAAAATTGAAGACATTATTTCAGTGATTGACGGCATTGCCTTCCAAACTAACATACTCGCACTAAATGCCGCAGTAGAAGCCGCGCGGGCAGGTGAGCAAGGCCGTGGCTTTGCAGTGGTAGCGGGTGAAGTGCGTAACTTAGCGCAGCGCTCAGCCAGTGCCGCAAAAGAAATTAAAGAGCTGATTGTAGACTCGGTACACAAAACCGCAGAAGGCACTGTTTTAGTTAAGAACGCGGGCTCAACGATGCAAGAGGTCGTGACTTCAGTGAAGCGAGTCACTGATATTATTGGACAGATTGCTGCAGCATCAGTCGAGCAAAGCGCGGGTATTGACCAAGTCAATATGGCAGTAAGTAATATGGATGAGGTCACTCAACAAAATGCTGCTTTGGTTGAAGAGGCTGCCGCTGCTGCACTTTCTTTAGTTGAGCAAGCCAATGCACTAGCAGATGCTGTAAGTGTGTTTAAGTTAGAAGGCAATGCCCTGTCGCATCAAGCCCCAACTAAAGCTACTGCTCTACCTACAAAAGCGGCCGCTCAGGCTGTGCCAATTAAGGCGCAAAGCAATAAGCTTAAAGTAGTTAAATCAAATCTTAAGCCGAACGCTAAACCCAACACCACTAAGTCTGCTAAAACTGGCACAGATGACTCAGGTGAGTGGGAGGAGTTCTGAAAGCGATGACCTTCGTCAATTAACCCTTTGCTGGTAGTCGCTATCGCTTAATCACTTCAGTTAAGCATTATGCAGAAAATGACTATCAACAAATTTTCTTCATATACGCTATCAAGCCCATCAATATTAGGTCGATAAGAGTACTGTCAGCACTCTTTTTTATCTTGATTGGTCATGCCTAATCATTAAAACAGAGTGTGATTTCTAGGTTTTTCTGAGAGATTAAAACCTAGTTTACAGGCGGAAAATATAAGGTAACGGTAATTGCATATAAAGGGTAAAGAAAAATGTCTACGCAAAATTTAAATGGCGCACAGGGCTTTGTGAGCAAGCTCTTAAGTTTAAAGCTTAGAACTCAACTTGGCATAGTGGTTGGGTTTATGATTTTTGGGTTTGCAGTTGCGGGTCTGCTCGGTGATCGTGCAACGTCTAAGGTGCAAATCAATAGCGAGCTTTATCATGATATTTCAGGCCATAAAGACATTGCAGCAGACATATTGCCTCCACCGCTTTACCTAGTGGAGTCATGGCAAGTGGCTTTAGAAATGGTTGCTATTAAAAACCAACCATTGCAAACATTTATTGAGCGTGGTGAAAAGCTAGAGGAAGAGTTTAATACTCGCCTCAAATATTGGTCAACCAATGATCCCGACATGTATGAGGCGATGAAAAAAGAGGTGCAACCTACGGGCGAAGCATTTTTACAAGTGCGTAATAATAGATTCATACCAGCAGTGCGCTCAGGTGATGCAGAGCGGATAGCTGAGGCCTTGCTAGAGTTAAAAGCTGCATATCAAAGCCATCGTGCGGCGATTGATAGTTTGGTGAAGGTCAATGAAGTTAAATATAACGAGTTAGAAGCCGCCGTACCCGAGCAAATCAAGCAAGCGCGTTTAAGCACATTAGGATTGGCTTTATTAGCGGTTGGCTTAGCGCTTGTGGCGATATTTACTGTGGTCTCTAATGTAATACGTCAACTCGGTGGCGAGGCCTATGAAGCGCTTAGTGCTGCTAAAAACATTGCAAATGGCGAGTTTCAGGCTAAAACACAGCTGCTTGCTGATAATACCAGTGTGATTGGTGCTTTAGAGTTGGCCTCACAAACCTTGATTGAAATAGACCATGAAATGGCGCGCATGGAATCTGAGCACAAACAAGGCAATATTGACGCCAATATCGACGTAAATAAATTTAAAGGCGCATACCGTGAAATGGCGATTGGTATTAACCGCATGGTAGCCAACCATATTGCGGTGATGACTAAATCAACGCTTTGCATTAACGAGTTAGCTCAAGGCAATTTAAATGGCAAACTTGAGCAGTTCCCTGGCAAGTTAGCGCTCGTGAATGAAGGCGTAGAAGGCTTGCGTTACAACATCAGAACTCTCATTACAGATTTACGACACATGTCTGAAGAGCATGAAAAAGGCAATATCAGCGTGTTTATGAACCCAGAAAAGTTTGCAGGTGATTATCGCTTAGTGGCTTCGGGTATCAACCATATGGTTGAAGAGTATATTGATGAAAACAAAACTGTGATGGCCTGCGTATCACAATTTGGCGATGGTGATTTTTCAGCCAAGATTAAAGAGTACCCTGGTGAAAAAGCCTTTATTAATAAGAGCATTAAAAAAATTGGCGGTAACTTAAAAGGATTGATTGACTCTGTTAATTGGGTGAGCGCTGAGCATGAAAAAGGCGGTATCGACATGAATTTACGTGACGATATGTTTAAGGGTGATTTCAGCACACTGGCTAAATCTGTAAATAAGATGATGGCAGGTTTGTTGGACATGAATGAAAAGTCCATGGCGGTGGTGAAGGCTTTTGGTGAAGGTAATTTTGATGCGCCTCTTGAGAAGTTTCCAGGTAAAAAAGCCTTTATCAATGACACCGTTGAGCAAGTACGTAGCAACTTAAAAGCCTTAAATTCAGATGCGCAAATGCTCGCAAATGCAGCGCGTGAAGGCAGAGTCTCAGTGCGTGCAGAGGCCAATAAACATCTTGGCGATTATCGCAAGATTGTTACTGGCATGAACGAAACCTTAGACATGATTGTTGCCCCTATTACCACTGTGAAATCAGCGGCAGAAACCATTAATACAGCCGCCAAAGAGATTGCACAAGGCAACGTAGATTTAAGCCGCCGTACTGAAGAGCAAGCCGCTAGCTTAGAGAGAACAGCTTCTAGCATGGCTGAGCTTGCTGATACTGTGAGCCAAAATGCTGAAAACGCAAGACAAGCCAATCAGCTGGCATTAGCAGCCTCAGCTGTAGCCATGAAAGGTGGTGATGCAGTAGGTGAAGTGGTGAGTACCATGAGTGCGATTAACGACAGTGCGCGCAAAATTGAAGACATTATTTCTGTGATTGACGGCATTGCCTTCCAAACCAATATTCTCGCATTGAATGCAGCGGTTGAAGCCGCCCGTGCGGGCGAGCAAGGCCGTGGTTTTGCGGTGGTGGCGGGTGAGGTGCGTAATCTTGCACAACGCTCTGCAACAGCGGCAAAAGAGATTAAAGAGCTGATTACTGACTCAGTGCAAAAAACCACTGAAGGTACAGGCCAAGTTGAGCGCGCAGGCCAAACCATGCAAGAGATTGTAGGCTCAGTAAAACGCGTTTCAGACATTATTGCAGAAATTGCAGCGGCTTCAAACGAGCAAAGCGCGGGTATTAACCAAGTGAATGATGCGGTAAGCAAGATGGATGAAGTGACACAGCAAAACTCTGCTTTGGTTGAAGAAGCCGCAGCAGCAGCTGAGTCACTGATGGAGCAAGCTGAAGAAATGAATGACGCAGTGAGTGTGTTTGTACTAGACCATGACTACGGCAGAGTGGAGCATCGTAAAGTAGTGAATTTTTAAACCAATAGGTGGCTTAACCCTTGAACACGGTTAGCCACCTGATGATATAGCGGGTGGCATAGCCACAATCAACTAAACCCTAAAAAACGGTAAGGATGAACAATGACAAGTAACTCAACAATGAATGTGGGGATTATTTTGGAAAAATTCGGTGATATGAAGCTTAGGACACAGCTTCTGATACTAGTGTCTACCCTGTCGTTGGGAATTTTAGGGGCGATTTATCTTGATGATGTGGAAGATAAAAAGCTGGCAGTGACGGGCCCTGTATATCAAGAGGTTGTGCTACAAAAAGACTTAGTAGCTGATATTTTACCTCCACCTGAATATTTGCTTGAGGCTTGGCAAGTGGCGCTAGAAATGGCGGTAGTTAAAAACGAGCCCCTGCAGCCCTTGATTAATAAAAGTGAGCAACTGCGCAAAGACTTTGAGTCGCGCCATGCATATTGGGAAAAATCTTTACGTGAGCCAGATTTAAAAGAGGCGATGGTAGGCAAGCTTTACACGACAGGCATTCAGTTTTTAGATATACGAGACAATGTGTTTATCCCTGCGCTAAGGGCTGGCAATGTGAAAGAGTTAGATTCTATTATTTATCGCATGCGCATTGCATATGTGGCACACAGAGCTGCTGTTGATGAAGTGGTCAAACTCGCCAATGCAGAAGGTGTGCGTATAGAAGCAGAAGTCCCTGTGGCGCAGCGTGAGTCTACTCTCATGACCTATGGCATTGCCTTTGCTCTGATTGTATACGCGATAGCAATTTGTTGGTTGGTGGTCACCAGCATACGCACAAAACTGGGCGGTGAAGTAGGTGATGCTTTAGCAGCGGCACAAAAAATTGCAGAAGGTAATTTTGAGTCAAATGTTGTCACTGCTAAATCAGGCCGTATGAATGTTATTCAAGCGTTGAATGTGGCTTCAGAGTCGCTGGTGATGCTAGACCGTGAAATGATGAATATGGCTGAGCAACATAAAAAAGGCAGCATGATGGTTGAGATGGATGTCAGCAAGTTCCGTGGTGAATATAAACACATGGCAGAAGACATCAACAAAATGGTGCATCAACATGTAGATACGCTGATGGAAACAGCTGATGAGTTAGAAAAAATTGCGAAAGGTGACTTTAGCGTTAGCAATAGTGTGGTGAATAATTTACCTGGTGATTTGGTCGTGGTTTCAGAAAGCTTTGGTAGTTTACGTCGCAATGTAAGTGGCTTAATTTCAGATATGGATAAGATGGCTGCCGAGCATGAACAAGGAAATGTTGATGTATTGCTAGACCCAAGTAAATACAAAGGCGACTTTAGCAAGGTGGCTTCAGGCCTAAATGCAATGCTGGGTGAGCATTTACAAGAAAAACAAGAAATGATGGAGCTGATGAAGGCGGTAGGTGATGGTAACTTTAAAGTTGAAGTACGTCAGTACCCAGGTAAAAAAGCTGAAATCAATAAGCAAATGGACCGCATTACAGGCAAGCTGAGTGGCTTGGTTGATTCTGTTAAGTGGGTGACTGCAGAGCATGAAAAAGGCGATATTGAGGCTACTTTAATGGAAGGTGCTTTCAAAGGTGGCTTTAATGAATTGGCCGTTGCAGTGAATAAAATTGTAGGTGAGCAAGTGATTCTTACTCAAAAAGCCATGGCTTGTGTGAAGTCTTTTGGTGAGGGTGATTTTGATGCGCCACTAGAGCAGTTCCCTGGTAAAAAAGCATTTATTAACCAAACGATAGAGCAAGTGCGCACTAATCTAAAAGCGCTGAATGAAGATGCGCAAATGTTAGCCAACGCAGCGCGTCAGGGCCGTGTGACTGTGCGTGCAGATGCGAGCCGTCACCCCGGCGATTATCGCAAAATTGTAGAAGGTGTAAATGAAACTTTAGAAATGATAGTCGGGCCAATTTCTGCCGTGAAAGTGGCATCAGAAGCCATTAACACAGCAGCTAAAGAAATTGCACAAGGTAATGTAGATTTATCTCACCGTACTGAAGATCAGGCTTCTAACCTAGAAAAAACAGCATCTAG
The DNA here is from genome assembly GCA_964484985.1 of uncultured Methylophilaceae bacterium. Classification (GTDB taxonomy): domain Bacteria; phylum Pseudomonadota; class Gammaproteobacteria; order Burkholderiales; family Methylophilaceae; genus CAZAHP01. Next base: position 11,066 of record CAZAHP010000042.1, on the reverse strand, counting down.
CATGGAAGAGCTTGCTTCAACCGTTAAACAAAATGCGGATAACGCCAAACAAGCGAATCAACTCGCACTGGCTGCATCAGGCGTGGCAGTGAAAGGCGGCGAGGTGGTCAGTAAAGTAGTGACGACGATGAGCGAGATTAATGATAGTGCTCGTAAGATTGAAGACATTATTACCGTGATTGATGGCATTGCCTTCCAAACCAATATTCTTGCCCTGAATGCGGCGGTTGAAGCGGCGAGGGCGGGTGAACAAGGCCGTGGTTTTGCGGTGGTAGCCGGTGAAGTGCGTAACTTAGCACAGCGCTCAGCCAGTGCTGCAAAAGAAATTAAAGAGCTGATTACAGACTCTGTACATAAAACCACTGAGGGTACTGCCTTGGTTGAAAATGCAGGTAACACCATGAAAGAGGTGGTGAGCTCTGTACGCCGTGTGACAGACATTATTGGTGAAATTGCAGCTGCCTCTGAAGAGCAAAGTGCAGGTATTAACTTAGTGAATGAGGCTGTGACTAAGATGGACGAGGTCACACAGCAAAACTCAGCATTGGTTGAAGAAGCTGCTGCTGCTGCAGAGTCTCTGATGGAGCAAGCTGAAGAGATGAATAATGCCGTGAGTGTGTTTGTGTTAGATGACGACGGTGCAGGTCACCACAACTCATTACGCAGAGCTGCTTAAAAGCTAATGCGAGCGCGTTTTTACACGCTCGCATTAAGATAACTAAACCCAGCAAATAATAGAAAGTGACTCATGTTAGCTAAAAAAAGTCAGCAAGATGAACGTGAGTTTGACTTCACTGAAAAAGATTTTCAGCGTGTAAGAAAAATGATTTATGCACATGCTGGAATCTCGCTCTCAGAAGCTAAACGTGACATGGTGTATAGCCGTATTGCACGTAGGCTTAGAAGTATTCAGACTTCTTCATTTAATGAGTATTTGGACTATTTGCAAAATACTAATGATGAGAATGAGTGGCAAGCTTTTACCAACTCGCTCACGACTAATTTGACCTCGTTTTTTAGAGAAGAGCACCACTTTCCAATATTAGCAGAACATATCAAACGGCTTAAAAAACCTATCCGTATCTGGTGCTCAGCGGCCTCAACAGGCGAAGAACCCTATACCTTGGCGATGACCGCCTGTGAAGCACTAGGCACGATGAAGCCGCCTGTTGAAATTATTGCGACAGATATTGATACCAATGTGCTGGCGACTGCCTCAAAAGGCGTTTACCCGTATGACCGTGTAGAAAAGCTCTCAGAGCAGCGGCGAAAGATGTTTTTTATGAAGGGCACTGGGCAACATGAAGGGATAGTCAAAGTGCGTAAAGAGCTACGTGACCTCATTACCTTTCAACAGCTAAATTTATTGGCAGACCAATATCCATTGCGAGATCAGTTTGATGCGATTTTTTGCCGAAACGTCATGATTTATTTTGATAAGCCGACACAGGCTAGCATTTTAGATAAGTTTCTCCCCCTGATGAAGCCAGATGCTTTGTTATTTGCGGGGCATTCTGAAAACTTTATGTATGTTTCTAATGCCTTTAAGTTGCGTGGAAAAACAGTGTATGAAATTAAACGGTAACTATTCTAGCGTGTTAAGCGATTGAATTAAATGTTGATGGTTTAACTAAAATAATACAGATTTGAAAGCCAATTATGGGTATTGCAATGCAAGAAGAGTTTTCTACCAATTTATATTATGACCGCACTTTTGAAAAAGAGGCCGCCAAAATATTACCGGGTGAATATTACTGTACCGACAAAGACATGCTGATTGTCACTGTGTTGGGCTCATGTGTTTCAGCCTGCATACGCGACACCATGACAGGTATTGGCGGTATGAACCACTTTATGCTACCAGATGGTGGCGATGGTGATAGCGTGGTTTCTTAGTCTATGCGTTATGGCGCATATGCGATGGAGGTGCTGATTAACCAATTGCTTAAAAGCGGCGCGCGCAGGCAAAATTTAGAGGCCAAAATTTTTGGTGGAGGTAATGTGCTAAGGGCGTTTACCACCACCAATGTGGGCGAGAAAAACGCTAATTTTGTGCGCAGTTATCTTAAGGCCGAAGGTATACGCGTTGCGGGTGAAGACCTGAATGATATTTACCCGAGAAAAGTCTATTTCTTTCCTAAAACAGGCAAAGTGCTAGTGAAAAAGCTCAACCAAATGAACAACCATACATTGGTGAAACGCGAGCAAACTTATGCTAGCCGCATTAAAACTGCGGATGTTGGCGGCGCAATTGATTTGTTTTAAGTGCAATGAATCATTCAATGATTAATAAAAATAACAAAGGGGTTTTTTGATGAAAACGAAGGTCTTAGTGGTGGATGATTCTGCGTTAATTCGCAGTTTAATGACGGAGATTATCAATAGCGAGTCTGACATGCATGTGGTGGGTGTTGCGCCAGACCCATTAGTGGCAAGAGATATGATTAAGCAACTCAACCCAGATGTGCTGACCTTAGATGTTGAAATGCCCAAAATGGATGGCCTCGAGTTTTTAGAAAAGCTCATGCGCTTACGCCCCATGCCAGTGGTGATGGTCTCATCACTCACCGAAAAAGGTAATGAAATTACAATGCGCGCTTTAGAGTTGGGGGCGATTGATTTTGTGTCTAAGCCTAAAATGTCTATAGCAACCGCTATGCGTGACTATGGTGATGAGATTACCGATAAAATTCGTACGGCATCTAAAGCAAGAATCATAGCTAGAGCAAAGCCAGCCGACGGTGCAGCAAAGACTTTGCCTTCGGTAGGTAATCGCTTAATTAGTAGTGAAAAGCTGATTATTGTCGGCGCATCAACGGGGGGTACTGAGGCGATTAAAGCCTTTTTGCTCAATATGCCTTCAGATTGCCCAGGTATTGTGATTACTCAACACATGCCAGCGGGGTTTACTAAATCATTCGCTAACCGTCTTGATACTTTATGCAAAATTACAGTCACAGAGGCGCGAGGTGGTGAGCGTATATTGCCTGGTCATGCGTATATTGCGCCTGGTGATAAACATCTTAAAGTCGTACGCAGTGGCGCTAACTATATGACTGAGCTTGATGATAGCCCACCTGTGAATCGACATAAACCTTCTGTAGATGTGTTGTTTAACTCAGCGGCGGCAAATGCAGGTAAAAATGCGATAGGCGTGATACTCACTGGTATGGGTAAAGACGGTGCGGCGGGTATGTTGCGTATGCGCGATGCGGGTTCGCATAATTTTGCGCAAGATGAGGCGAGTTGTGTGGTGTTTGGCATGCCTAAAGAGGCCATCGCCCATGGTGGTGTAGATGAGGTGCTCCCACTTTCGGATATGACCTCAAGAGTGTTGAGTTACCTTGCTCTAGACAGCAGTCGCGCGCTCAGAGTCTAGTGTTTGATGGAAAGAACTAAGCTGTATTTAACGCGTTTATTGTGCTTAAGTTTTTTTTACATAGGTCGATAATCGTAGTAAATGTGAATGTAATACGTTTGCAAAAATGAGTTCCTGAAAAGGCTATTTAAAAGATTTACTTGGAGTGAATGATGGCAAATCCTAATATGAAATTTTTGGTGGTGGATGACTTCTCAACAATGCGCCGCATTGTGAAAAATCTACTCAAAGAGCTAGGCTACAGTAATGTAGATGAGGCTGAGGATGGTGCGATGGGGCTGGCAAAACTCAAAGCAGGTGATTTTGAGTTTGTGGTTTCAGATTGGAATATGCCCAATATGGATGGCTTGACCATGCTCCAACAAATACGTGCAGACCCTAAACTTGCTTCATTGCCTGTCTTGATGGTGACTGCAGAAGCTAAAAAGGAAAACATCATTGCTGCTGCGCAAGCAGGTGCTAACGGTTATGTGGTGAAGCCTTTTACTGCGGCGACTCTCGACGAGAAGCTCACGAAAATCTTTGAGAAGATGGGAGTATAAGCATGCATGTACAAGAGATACCGGCAACTGAGTTGCCTCCACCAATTTCAAATCAACATGATGAGGTGATTGCGCGCGTGGGTTATATGACCCGTATTTTGCATGATAGCTTACGTGGGTTAGGCTTAGATAAAGCCTTAGAAGATGTAACGCATGAGATACCCGATGCACGTGACCGCTTAAATTATGTGGTAAGAATGACAGACCAAGCTGCACAAAAAGTGCTTAATGCCACAGACGTTGCACTGCCTTTGCAGGCCGAGATAGCAACAGGCGCGCACGAACTGCGTGATGCGTGGAAAGCAATGATTGCTGAGCCTTCACTCAAAAGTGAATACAATCAGTTGGCAGAAAAAACGATTGCCTATATGGAGCAAACCGAAAAAGCCGCCACAGAGTCAAAAGACTTGCTGATGGAAATTATGATGGCGCAAGATTTCCAAGATTTAACGGGGCAAGTGATTAAGCGTGTGACTGAGCTAGCGCAGCAATTAGAGGCGCAGCTTGTACAAGTGTTAATCGACTTTAATCCGGGCAGCAAAAAACAAGATGACGATAGTTTAATGAATGGCCCACAAGTTAACCCAGACAACAACCCGAATGCGGTGAATGGGCAAGAGCAAGTGGATGATTTACTTGATAGCTTGGGTTTTTGATTCTGATAGACTCAAAGATGGTTTTTCCTATGTTATGATGTAAAAAAATAGCTTGATATTTTAATGAAATGAGTTTTTTGTGAGGAAAAGATAATCACTGTGAATTACATTTAAACTTTAAGTATTCAGGATGAAAACTCAAGTTGATTTTTACACCAATATATTAGATACCCTTGACCACCAAATTGCGGTGATTGGTCAATCGGGACAGATTATCTATGTTAATCGTGCATGGATTAATTTTGGCGTTTGCAATGGAATGCCTTTAAATTTTGACTGGATAGGCCAAAATTATCTAAATGTATGCAATGCTGACCAAGCTGACTCAAAACTGACTACTTTAAATACCCGTCAGGGTATTCTAGCCGTTATCAATCGCAAACTTTCATCTTTTGAAGCTGAGTACCCTTGTCACAGCGCAACAGAGCGACGTTGGTTTATGATGCGTATTTCAGCCATGCAGGTTAAAGGTCAGCCTATATTTTTAGTATCTCATACTAATATTACTGGGCGTAAACTGGCCGAAGAAGAAGTTGCAGCGCTCTCTATGACAGATCCGCTGACTCAATTAGCTAATCGGCGTAAGCTGAGTTTGTTTTTACAAGATGAGTGGGCGCGTGCGGCGCGTCAGAAAACTTGCTTTAGCGTAGTAGTCATTGATGTTGACTACTTCAAACGGTTAAATGATAGTTTAGGGCATAGTGCAGGTGATGAGTGTTTGCTTGCTATATCAAAAGTTCTGATGAATTACACACATAGGCCTAGTGATTTAGCCGCGCGTTTTGGTGGCGAAGAGTTTGTATTAGTGCTTGGTGATACTACATTAGCCGAGGCGATGGCGATATCCGAACTAGTACGTAGTGCTGTGATGGGACTTAATATACGTTTTGGTAATAATCAATTGCTAACGGTGAGTATTGGCGTAAGTGAGGTACAGCCTGTGAAGCATAAAAAAATCAGCACCATGGATGAGACTAATTTGTTAGGCGAGGCTGATCAAGCTTTATATGCGGCTAAAGCCAATGGTCGTAATCGAGTCGAGCAATTTAATAAAGCTAATATTCTTACTAAAGATTGCTGAATGCTTTGTCGATATATTTCAAGCTTTAAATCAAACCCCTTTTCACCCGTTTATTCACCAAATACTAAAATATATATCTAGCTAATAATAGCTCCATAGTAGTTAAAGTTTATGTGGAGCTGGTATGGCGGAAGACAGCGATTTAGAGAAAACAGAACCAGCCTCGGAGAAGCGCTTAGAAAAAGCGCGCGAGCAGGGTGATGTGCCTCGCTCAAAAGAGATGATAACAGTGAATTTACTGTTGTCTATCGTCGTTTGTCTTTGGGTCATGGGTAAGCAGTTTATGATGGCGCTTAAAGCCAATTTGGCTGGAGGCTTGACGCTTAGCCGTGAGGTGATATTTGAACCTTACTTATTGCTAGTCTATATAGGTGATTTACTGCAGCCTCTCGTCTTAGCTTTTCTCCCATTGGTGGCCTTGATTCTAATTGTAGCAATTGCCTCACCTGTTTTAATTGGTGGCTGGCTCTTTAGTACCAAAGCATTAACACCTAATTTTTCTCGCTTAAACCCTTTACAGGGTATTGCCAATTTGTTTTCTAAGAACGCAGGTATGGAGCTGGTAAAAGCGTTTGCCAAGGCGCTACTAGTTGGTGGAACGGCTTACATCGTTGTTTCTCGTAATATGGATGAGATGCTGGCCTTATCAAGCTTGCCACTAGCCGATGGTATTGGCAAAGTCGGCTATCTATTGACGACAGGCACGCTTACCGTGGTGTGCGCTTTGGTATTGGTTGCGGTGATTGATGTGCCATATCAACTGATGCATTATGCTAATAAGCTCAAAATGACTAAAGAAGAGGTGCGCCAAGAGTCTAAAGAGAGCGAAGGCAACCCTGAAATTAAAGCCCGTATTCGTCGTCAACAACGTGAGATGGCACGTCGCCGTATGATGGCTGAAGTGCCTAAAGCCGATGTTGTTATCACTAACCCAACTCACTACGCTGTGGCAATTCAATATAAGAGTGAGAGCATGCGTGCACCTAAAGTGGTGGCAAAGGGTGCTGATGAAGTCGCGCTAAAAATACGTGAAATTGCAGCCGAGCATCATGTGACTGTGCTTGAAGCACCTAAACTAGCACGTGCCTTATATGCACACACTGAGCTTGAAGAGACTATCCCAGAGGCGCTGTATTCAGCAGTTGCTGAAGTGATTGCTTATGTATTTCAAATGCGCGTGTTTAGCCAACAAGGTGGTGTGCGCCCAACTGAACCTAAAGCCTTAGATGTGCCAGATGCTTTAGACCCACATTTAGAGCCTTTGCTACAAAATATGTTAGGTGGCGCGGCAAGTGCTGAGGGCTACACCAGATGAACGGACTTCAACTACCAGCATGGTTAAATGGCGGCAAAGGCGCTTCAATGGCTGCGCCTTTGATTATCATCATGCTGTTGGCGATGATGATATTGCCGTTGCCAGCCATGGCTTTAGATGCTTTATTTAGCTTCAATATTGCACTCTCTATTATGGTGCTGTTGATTGCGCTCAATACCGTTAAGCCGCTTGATTTTATCGCATTTCCAACCGTGTTATTAGTCACAACGATGCTACGTTTGTCTTTAAACGTGGCCTCGACTCGTGTGGTGTTAACCGAAGGCCATACTGGGCCAGATGCCGCTGGTAAAGTGATTGAGGCATTTGGTCACTTCTTAATTGGTGGTAATTACACAGTAGGTATTGTGGTGTTTATTATCCTCACTATTATCAATTTTACTGTTGTCACTAAAGGTGCAGGCCGTATTGCTGAAGTTGGTGCTCGCTTTACTTTAGATGCCATGCCAGGCAAACAAATGGCAATTGATGCTGATTTAAATGCAGGCTTAATTGGTGAAGACGAGGCACGCCGTCGCCGTAAAGAAGTTGCGCAAGAGTCAGAGTTTTATGGCGCGATGGACGGTGCAAGTAAATACGTGCGCGGTGATGCAGTGGCAGGTATTTTAGTGACGATTATTAATATCGTCGGTGGCTTAGTCGTTGGCATGGTGCAACATGATTTGGCGTTTTCAATTGCGGTTAAAAACTATACTTTGCTAGCGATAGGTGATGGCTTAGTTGCACAAATCCCATCTTTGATTGTTTCAACTGCGGCTGGCGTGGTGGTCTCTCGTGTTGCAAATGACCAAGATATTGGTGGTCAATTAGCTGCTCAATTATTTTCAAATTCACGTGTTATGTATATCACTGCGGCAATTATTGGTGGTATGGGCTTGATTCCTGGTATGCCGAATCTTGCATTTATTACATTAGGCGCTGCATTAGCTGGTGTTTCATACATGGTAGCGCAACGTAAAGTAAAGGCTGAACAAGCCTCTGCAACGGTGGAGGAGGAAGCGCCAGTTGCCGTGGTAGAGCCAGAGGATGTGAGCTGGGATGATGTGATTGCTGTGGATGTATTAGGCTTAGAAGTTGGCTACCGCCTGATTTCATTAGTAGATAAAACGCAAGGTGGAGACTTACTCAAACGCATTAAAGGCATACGCAAAAAATTTGCGCAAGAAGTAGGCTTTTTACCACCTTCAGTGCATATCCGCGACAACTTAGAGCTTAAAGCAGCTGCTTATCGCATCACACTTAAAGGTGCCGAGATTGCAAGCGGCGAGTCATTTAATGGTCAGTTCTTAGCCATAGACCCTGGCATGGTTTCTGGTGCACTACCAGGTACGGTGACGCGTGACCCTGCTTTTGGATTACCAGCGGTTTGGGTTGAGAGTGAAATGCGTGACCATGCGCAAAGTTTGGGTTATACCGTGGTGGATGCCAGTACCGTGATTGCAACGCATTTAAATTATGTGATTACGCAAAATGCTGCAGATTTGCTTGGTCGCCAAGAGGTGCAACAGTTATTAGACCATTTAGCAAAAGAGTCACCTAAATTGGTGGAAGACTTAGTGCCTAAATCATTACCACTTTCTATCGTACAAAAAGTGTTGCAAAACCTATTGCTCGAAGGCGTGCATATCCGTGATATGCGCACCATCATTGAAACACTCTCAGAGCATGCCATCCATACGCAAGACCCTGCCGATTTAACTGCTTTTGTGCGGGTGCAATTAGGCCGTGCGATTGTGCAGCAATTGTTCCCAGAGGGGAACGAGGTTTCAGTGATGGCCTTTGACCAACAGTTAGAAAACCTGCTGATGCAAGCCGTGCAAGGTGGTGCAAATGGCGGTGTGGCGATAGAGCCAGGTTTAGCCGATACCTTGGCTTATCAAACAGAGATGGCTGCAAAACAACAAGAGAGCATGGGCATGACGCCAGTGCTGCTCGTGCCAGCGCCGTTACGCTATGTTTTAGCAAGATTTTTAAGACGTGGCATTCCACGTTTACGTGTGCTTTCGCAAGAAGAATTACCCGATTACAAAACCATTAGAGTGACCAGTCTTATTGGAGGACGAGCATGAACATAAAACGTTTTTTTGCAAATAACTCACGCGATGCTTTGGCTTTGGTTCGCAAAGCCTTGGGCCCAGACGCTGTGATTTTAGCTAACCGTAGCGTGAATGGCGGTAACGAAATTATGGCATTAGGAAGTGAAGACATGGATGCTTTGGCAACATCAAGCACCATGATGGTGGATGATGTATATATTCCTAGCTCACCTAAATCGTCTCCAGAACTCAAGCACGAACAGGATAATCGCGAGCAGCTTAGGCGTGAGCTTCAGCCCGAGCGTGCTAAACCTGCTCCAAGGGCATATGTAGAGCCAGAAGAAGACGACTTGCCTAGTTTGAGCTTTAGCCAAGAGCAGCAAGAGTCACTTTTGTCATACGTGAATAAGTCTACGCAAAGCCCAGCCCGAGCGCCGCAGCCCGCTGCAAGAAAAGCTGCACCTAATAATCACGCTGTAAGTAGCCCTTTTGCCTATGAAGATGAAATGGAGAGCACCATGCTGCACAGACCACAATATGAGCCTGAGAGAATACCTAGCGTGAAAGCGCATGCTGCGAAACCTGATCATGCAAAAGCTGAGATTGATAGTTTAATGAGTGAAATGCGCACTATGCGTGGTGCTATTGAATCACAGCTCTCAGAGTTGGTGTGGGAAAGCACACAACGCCGCGACCCCAGCACCTCGGCGGTTTTACGCAATTTACTCGCAAGTGGTTTTGCACCAGGCTTAGCAAGACGTCTTGTTGAGCGCATGCCTAGCAACCAAACAGTTGAAGAAGCGCAAAAATGGGTAGAGGGTGTACTGGTTAAAAATATGGCTGCGATTGAGAACGAGAGTGAGATTTTAGATAAAGGCGGTATTTTTGCCATTATCGGCCCTACAGGTGTAGGTAAAACCACCACCATTGCTAAGCTTGCAGCACGTTATGTGATGAAACATGGCACTAGCAAACTCGCACTGATTACCACTGATGCCTATCGTATTGGTGGATATGAGCAATTGCGTATTTACGGAAAAATTTTAGGCGTAATGGTGCACTCAGTCAAAGATGAGTCAGATTTGAAACTGGTGCTCAATGAGCTTAAAGGTAAACATACGATTTTAATTGATACCGTTGGTGTTAATCAGCGCGACAGCATGGTTGCAGCGCAACTAGAAATGCTTTCTGGTAACAATATCAATCGTTTATTGTGTATCAATGCGACATGCACAGCTGAAACCCTAACAGATGTAGTCAATACCTATCAAGGTAAAGGCTTGGCAGGCTGCATTATGACTAAGTTAGATGAAGCCTCTACCATAGGCAGCACTTTAGATGTGGTGATACGCGAAAAACTCAAATTGTATTATGTGACTAATGGTCAGCGTGTGCCAGAAGATATTCACCTCGCTAATAAAAAAATGCTGATACATCATGCATTTAAATTAAATAAGCGCCTAGATGGCCATTTTAAGTTTCGTGATGAAGAGTTGCCTTTAGTCATGGCACACGCCGAAAAAATCAGCAACGCAAAATTTGATGAGGAGCTAAGTTTTGACTAACTCACACATCGACCAAGCGGCTGGTTTACGCCGCATCATGGCTGGGCCACAACCCAGAGTGGTTTCGATACTCTCAGCACATAGTGTAAACGAGTTAGAAAAGCCGCGCATGATGACCAATTTAGCGCTTTCATTACAAGACCAAAACCTTGATGTTTTGCTGGTGAATGCAGCTACTGATTCGCATGAAGGTGTTTACCATTACGGGCTCAACGGCTTGCCAACCTTGATGACAGTGGCACAACAGAAACACATGCAAGTGCAGGCCATATTACAAACCGAACAAGGGCTCTCTGTTGCCAACTTAATGAGCAATAAGTATTTACACCAAGGCCTAGAGCGCAGAATCAATACTAAGCTCAACGCATTATTTGAAATGCTTGCTCATCAGTTTGATGTGGTTTTAGTTGATGCAGAGCTTAATGATGCTGATGTTTTACCTTTGCCAGTACTGAATTCAGCTGAAATTTTGAT
>CAZAHP010000041.1:0-17583 GCA_964484985.1 uncultured Methylophilaceae bacterium | reverse complement strand
CGTGCGATAACGCCTTGATGCCGACCATTTGCACCAGCAAAGCCATCTAACCTTGCGCGCTCCATTTGCATCACGCGGATGCCAGCGCTATCTGCAGCTGAGAGCAGGTCTTTCATACGCGCATCTACGCGGTCTTTATCAATCAAAATTTCTTGTATGCTGCTGGCGTGTTGGCGCAAGCGGCTCAATACGGCGTGAAAGCCAAATATTGTGCGGGTATCACTCATCTTCGGTTGTTCCTAATTGGGTTGTTCCTAATTGAATATTGCTTAAATTAAACGTTCTTTAAAATTAGCCTAGCGCGCTCTAGGCTTTCTAGCACCGCCACTGGATGCAGGTTTTTTTGCTACCGTTTTTTTAGTGGCAGGCTTGCTGTTTGGCTTTTTCTTTGCTGGCTTCGCTTTGCCTGCACCTGCATTTGCACTACCTGATTTACTTCGTGACTTTGCACCAGCCGCTTTAGCACGCGATGTTTTAGCTTGATAAGGATTTTGCGGCTTTTCTGGTAGGCGCAATGTTTTATCTAGGCTTTTATCTAGTTTAGGTTCTAAAACCTTGGTATTAGACGCTTTAGCTAATGGTGTTTCTGCTGGCTCACTTGTGAGAGCAACTGCATTTGATTTATCACCTTTAACCAATACAAAGTCTATCTTGCTGGTTTCTAAATCAACGCGTGCGATTTTTACGCGCAAACGGTCGCCTAAGCGATAGCGCACGCCTGTACGTTCGCCTAACATTTCGTGACGCGCTTTATCGTGAGTGAAGTAGTCATTGCCTAACTCTGTTACATGTAACAAGCCTTCAACATATATGCCATCGAGCGCAACAAAGAGGCCAAAGCTCGTCACCCCCGCCACTGTGCCATCAAACACTTCGCCTATCTTGTCTTGCATGTAATAGCACTTGAGCCATGCATTGACATCGCGTGTGGCATCATCAGCTCGGCGCTCTGTCATTGAGCAATGCTGGCCTAATGTATGCCAAACACCTGCTTTATAAGTTTCGCCACCCAGCACTGCTTTAATCGCGCGATGAATGAGCAAATCGGGATAGCGACGAATCGGCGAGGTAAAATGTGTGTAAGCATCGTAAGCCAAGCCAAAGTGCCCAACATTATCTGGGCTATACACCGCTTGTTGCATAGAGCGTAACAGCACCGTTTGCAATAATTGCTCATCAGGACGGCCTTTGATGCGAGCAATCAACTTGCCATAATCTTTGGCATGCGGCGTATCACCGCCGCCCACGCCAAATCCAAACTCACCCATAAATGTGCGCAGCGCTTCTAGTTTTTCAGGGGTTGGGCCTTCATGAATGCGGTATAAAGCCGTATGTTCATTTTGCAGTAAAAAATCAGCCGTACACACATTGGCGGCCAACATACACTCTTCAATCAGGCGATGCGCTTCATTACGCACTACAGGCTCTATGCGCTCAATTTTGCCATTATCATTAAAAATCATGATGGTTTCTGAGCTTTCAAACTCAATGGCACCGCGTTGCTCACGCGCTTTGAGCAAGATTTTAAACAAGGTATGCAGATGATTCACATGTGGCACTAGCCATGCGTATTCTTTGGCTGTTTCACCTTCAGGGTTGGTAATCATGTCATGCACTTTGGTGTAAGTCATTCGTGCTTTTGAGCGCATGATAGAAGGATAAAATTTGTATTGCTTAATTTTACCCAGCGCATCAATTTGCATATCACACACCATACACATGCGCTCAACATCAGGCTTGAGCGAACACAAGCCGTTAGAAAGCGCTTCTGGCAGCATAGGAATCACACGACGCGGGAAATATACAGAGTTGCCTCGGTCGTAAGCGTCTTTATCTAGCGCATCACCAGGCTTCACATAAAAACTCACATCGGCAATCGCCACTACTAAACGCCAACCTTTACCTTGTGGTTCTGCGTAAACGGCGTCATCAAAATCGCGCGCGGTTTCGCCATCGATTGTCACCAAAGGTAAGTCGCGTAAATCGATGCGGCCTTTATAATCTTTAGCTTGCACTTCTTTGGGAAATTTCTCAGCTTGTTTTAAAGCGGCCGCTGAAAACTCATAGGGCAATTGGTGTTTGCGTAACGCAATTTCAATCTCCATGCCTGAGTCAGCATAGTTACCTAAGACCTCAATTACTTTGCCCATAGGCTTAGCGCTGCCGTTAGGTTGCATGGTGAGTTCCACCATCACCACCTGACCATCTTTAGCATCCATATCTAAATGATAAGGCACTAAAATATCTTGATTCACGCGCTTATCTTCTGCCACCACAATGGTTAAGCCTTGCTCGCGTATCACTCGCCCCACCAAGGTTTTATTCGTGCGCTCTAACACCTCAACAATCTTGCCTTCAACGCGGCCTTTACGGTCTAAACCTGCTGGACGCACCATCACGCGGTCACCGTGCAACACCTGCGACATTTCTTTGGGGCTTAAAAATAAATCTTCGCTACCATTCTTAGCTTTATCATCTGGCACTAAAAAACCAAAACCATCAGGGTGACCCAACACTCGACCTGCAATTAAATTGATTTTTTCCGCGATACACAGCGCACCTTTGCGATTGCGGATAATCTGCCCCTCACGCTCCATGGCATTCAGACGGCGGTGAAAAATCTCACGCTCGTCATCAGAAATATTCAGCAAATCATACAAAGTTTCTACATGAAGCGGCACACCCTGCTCTTCCATCACCTGCAAAATATATTCACGACTAGGCAGAGGATTCTCGTAGTTCTCAGCCTCACGCGAGGCAAAAGGGTCTACCCGCAAGGTTTTAGTAGTAGTGTTTGGCTGTTTTTTCTTGGTCAAAGTGCTGAATCCTGTCATTGATATAAATCATAATCTCGCTGTAATTGTATTACGCGAGCCACGCGACTCTGGTAAAATTCACGCTCAAATTGCCCAGATGGCGGAATTGGTAGACGCGCTAGTTTCAGGTACTAGTATCGAAAGATGTGGAGGTTCGAGTCCTCTTCCGGGCACCATAAGGCTTAATTGCTTTTATAATTAGCACATTAAATTAGCCCTACGTTACATCTTTATCACCCTAGCCAAACCAATTTTATAGGCCTAGCCCCCATCAAAATTTATAGGCAGGCAACCTGAGTAGCAAGGCTAAGGTAGTACATTCTACTCTATCCCAGCACTTTTTCATCTTAAAAACGATGAGCAATATTATTTGTGCCTCGTTTTATTGTATTAGCAAAAACAAACAAGCCCGCATATGCGGGCTTGTTTGTTTAGCTCAGTTTAAAAATAAGTATCTCAAATCAGCTGCACTAAATCAAAGGCATATGCTCAACATTTAATTCAGCACTAAAAATATTAGCGCCCACACCATCAGAAACCACTTCTGTGTGTGTATTAATGCCGTAACTCTTTACCATCAGACGCTCTCGCTCTGTAAGCGTTACTATCTTTACGGCTTGCTTAAATATACGCTTTTCCATCGCAATCTTCATGTTAAGCGCTAAACTCTGCCATAGCATTGTTGGCTTACCCCCCTGCCCTAACATACACTTATATGTGCTATGCACTGTAAGCACTATTGGAATATAGCTAGGTAGCACCAAGCTAGGAATTAATGGCGGCAAATGCAAGTTAATAAAACGAATTTTCTTTTGAGCATAAAGCTGACATACGATTTTGCGGGCTTTCAAACTCCAAAAAAACAGACTAAAGCGGTTAGTACTATATGGAATGTGCACTAGCTCAACATTTTCATATCGCCGCTCAACCCGTGAGGCGTCATCGGTAATCAAATATACTTTTGGATAGCTTTTAGGTAAATGCATCAAAAAATAATCAAGATGACGTGCCACTTCACAATCAGCGTAAAAATGTGGGTATACAATAGCAATCATAAGACTTGCCTAATCGCCGAGACTGTAAATAGACAGATACTCAATCTCAGCAAAACTGGGTAGATTGCTCCAATCAAAAAATTTTAACAACATTTATCAGCTCAAACTGCGTTAGTCTGTACGCAACATGTCAGCCAATTCAGCCTCTGACAACACCACATCAGGCTCACGCTTTTTGAAGACAATTTTTTGCTCCGATGCTGCCGAGCTCTCACGCAAATTGCCTTGCAGAGGATCTTGCCCAACATCATATTTAGGAATGTTATCGATACAAATGGGCTTGCCCATCATAGATTTAATTTTGTTCTTAATCACCCAAGAGGTTGGATGTTTAATATATTTTTTCATCACTGGCGCAGCAGTGCCCACCATCCAACAGTTTTTTGGGCAGGTACGGACAAGGCCACGTACTTTGTCGGCTTGCTCACTAAACCATAGTTCGTCAAAAGATTTAACGTCACGAATATTGCCCATAGACTCTTTCCAATAGCGGTCTTCTAGGCCGTTACATGGATAAACATCGCCATATGGCTCAATAAAGAAGTTAGCTGTCCCAGCTTCGCAAGGCAGCATACGAGGTTGTTCGCGGATATAGTTAATTAAACCAAGATTAAAAAATGCACGATACCAACTCTTAGGGCTATTATCTTTAAGCAACTCTTCCATTAACTTACGAAAGTTATTAATCACTTCATCTTTGTTGGTAATTGCATTGTCATCTTTATGAAAGTAGTAAGAGTTATGAAATGATGCTGTGGCAAACTCCATACCTAACTCTCTTGAGAGTTTATGCAACCAAAGCATGTCTTCAGAGTTTTTATTTGAAACAGTGCATCCATAGCCAATATCTTTAATGCCCATTTCTTTAAGTGTAAGTAATAGGCGCATTGCGCGATCAAAGCTACCTTCACGTCCGCGTAAATCATCATTTTTTTGTGAAAGGCCTTCAATACTGACGCGTATGCCAATATTAGGAAAGCGCTCTGCCATTTTAACAATACGATCAGTATGCCAACCTGAGGTAGAAATCACGATACGAGGCGATTTTCTAAACATGACCTCAACAATATCTTCTAAATCACGCCTTACAAATGGCTCACCGCCTGTGATGTTAACAAACTTAAAGTTGGGTAACATTTCTAGCTCTTTAGCTTGAATCTCACGCTTACTGTCCGTTGGATTTTCCCATATATCACACATTTTGCACTGCATTTGGCAGCGGTATGTGGTGATGATTGAAACATCAGTCGGGTACGAAGCCCTTGGTGCTAAAGCTGTTGCCATAATTAAACCCCTAATATCTTTCTGTATATGTTCATTAAGCCATCGTTATGTTTGGCTAAAGTGAAATTCGCCTCAACTCTTAATCTAGCAGCCTCACCCATTTTTTTGCGAAGCCCTGGTGATGCCATCAGTTTATTCAAAGCTTCATTTAATTGACTGATATTGCCAGCTTCAAACAACAGGCCTGTCACGCCATCTTCAACCAACTCTGGTATGCCGCCCATTCTGCTTCCAACAACAGGCTTACCATAAGCCATTGCCTCCAACACAGACATCGGGCAGTTCTCATACCATTCCGAAGGCACTACGATGACAGATGCTTTGCGTATCATTGCTTTTAGCGCATCACCTGCTAAATATCCGACTAATATACTAGGGTTATATTGCGTTTTTAAGACATCGAATAATGGTCCAACGCCTGCCACTACCAACTTCCATGCATAATTAGACTGCTGATGTGCTTTTAACAGTGTTTCTGCCCCCTTCTCTGCGACCAATCGCCCTAAAAACAAGACATAACCATCATCTTCATCACTAGGCTGCACCTCGTTTACATCAATTCCGTTATAGAGCAAATGAATTCGCTCATCTGGGATACGATGTGCAATAGAGGTTTGCATAAATTGGCATGGCGCAATAAATGCATTCACTTTTTCATAATTGCCCATCCACTTTTGCACGGTAGCTTCTGCATACAACAAACCACTTTTACCTAGAGAACCATCTGCGCAGCGGTGCTTAAGCACATGCGAAAAATCGCCATCTAAACAATCAGAACAAGCAACACCATTGCGCAAACGGTTATAGGTTGGGCATATAGGCTTATAGTCATGCAAAGTCAGCACCGTTGGCACACCGAGCTTATTTGCTGCACCCATGATAGAAGGGGTCAGTTGGTGGTAAATATTGTGGCAGTGAACCAAATCTGGCTTAGTATCTTTAATCAAGCGAGTGATGTTTTTAACAGCTTCTGGAGAGTGAATGAAGGATACCGCATCTACTACCTTAGATAACTTACCAGCATTCGCCGCATAGCTTCTGTTCGCAATAAAATATGATTGATACTTACTCTCTAGGTTGCGTGTGTCTTGCATAGAAAAATCCACAACCTCATGACCATGACTAAGCAAATAATCACGCTCTTGAAACATCACTGTTTCAGAGCCTCCATTACGAAAAAAGAATTTATTGGCTTGGAGAATTTTCATGTTTTATCAGTAGATTTGTTCTTAGATGAGTTAAGAATATGATGAATATATTGCTCAATCTTCTCAGCCATGATTTGCTCAGAAAAATGCGTCATAACATAAGGCCTTGCTTGCTTGCTCAGACTTTCAAGTAATGCAGGTTGGTTGAGCAAAGTCTCAATCTTTTCACGCATATCGGCCACATCGTAAGGCCTAACAAATAAAGCACCGACACCATCTTGAATGTAATCTATAGAACTTGGCGTTTGTGTCACGATGACGGCTTTTCCCATGCTCATAGATTGTAGAAAGGTCATTTGCCCGTATGAATAGTTAAATACAGGCAGTGGAATCACCACAAACAATGCATTGGCAATTTGTGTGCGTAGTTCTGCAATTGAAACCTTGCCAATCACTTCAACATTTTCAATCTCAGTTGATTTTTGATAGCCAATGAGGCGTAATTTCAAAGGCGTCTTGATGCCTGACCAAGCTTCTATCAAAGTCGCATAATCACGCTTGGAAGCACCAAAAGATAAAATATAGTTGGATTTTTCAGTGGGCGTTTGCGTTTTAAAATCGTCAACATCCACGCCAAACGGAATATACAAAGAGCGATTAACTAGATTGGTATATGAGCTTTTGTAATTTTCGATAATCACTTTTGAGTGACAAATAATATAAGGATTGCTTTTAAGCATCCATTGAATGATGAGGTTTTCAACTTTACTTTGTCTTGCGCCATTCATACTACCAATATCAAAAATAATATGAATTTTGTTTTTACGAAAAAACAAAGTACGCAAAAAAGAGTACATCAAGCCACTTTGTGCGCCATGAGAAATCACCACATCGTATGAGGCGTCTTGAAAAAATGCTTTGATGCCTTGCCAAATATAGGTATTGGCTTTTTTTTCTATCCAGCTCAAGAAGTTTTTTTGCTGAAAATCAATAATACTGACTTCAGCAGCCTCTTTAAAATATCTAAAAAACCAGTAAGGACGGCCTCTCACCTGTTTATCTGGGGCTTGAATATCCGCATTGTCATACGCTAGCTGATGAACTTTCCAGTTAGGTAAAAATAAAATTTTTATCATATTTTATGATTTGAATTTAGCGTGGCGTGATACGTAACGCGTTTACTGAATACGCAGGCAACTCAACTTCAGCGACTCCAGCCTCATTGAATATCAAGTTTTTTTCAAGATGTTGAGGCACCACATTATCTGCAACCAGAAAATTATTAGCCAACTTGTTACTATCACTAATATAAGTAAAATAAGCGTGCATGGCTTTTCCACTCAAAGCTGGAATTTTGACGGCTAACTTACTGACTTGCCCGTATCGATTGACTGCCCACACTACATATTGCAATTGCTGTGCATCAGTAAGCACAACTGCACGTACATCATGGTCACCTATACTACCTTCTTCATTACGGCTTGCTACTTGGCTTGCCAACACTTTAGGCAACATATTGTCACGCAATATTCTCATCGCCCAATAAACAATTGATGGGCGCAATTCTTCACGCATACCTGAGTTAAACAATGGCCATGGACCATGAGAAGTGCCTAAAGAGTGTAAAAACAATCCCTTCACTTCAGGAAGCTGAGCAGCCGCGATATAAGACTCTGCCTCAACGATAGCCGCCTCTAAGTTTGAGGTTTTAATCCAATTGCGTTTATCTTGCACCTGCTCACCCTTGGCGTGCTCGGTAATCCAAATGGATGGAGAGTCAATCTTCGCTTTATGAGCATCCTCAACACTTTTACACACATACGACATACGCTCAAAAACCGAGCCCCAACTCTGTTCCTCGTAATAAAGATGATGAGCATAATCATTAACTTTAGGCGTCAATTCATTCATTAAAATGCTGTCATATTGTGAAACAGAATACTCTTTATGAAATGCATAATCTTGAAGCAAGCTTACAAACTTAGCTTCTGGCTCACTCGCCAATACTGCCTTCATGGTTTGATTGGCAACTTGTACATATTTATTAGGCTTCCATTTGTAGCGATCTAACTCATTGCCTAGTTCCCACCTCAGCACTTCTGGCATGCCTTCAAGCTTGGCTCGATTTGCATAGCTTACCCAGTCAGCAGCACTTTTCGCCAAGGATGCATGGTCACCTTCTTTGGCGTAATCACCATTCAGATTTAATACTACCCAAGCAGTGCCATTGGTTTTTTTGACGAAATCTAAATACTCATCAAAGCCAAATTGTGCTGCAATCGGCCCTAGCCAATCAACGCGCTGCTTTTTAGGCCTCGATGACTGAGGTCCAACCGTATCATGCCAGTCCAGATGGTTTGAGCCTGTGCCTCCAGGGTATCGATACACTGCACCTGCAAATGGCTTCATCCACTCAACCACATTTGGCCATACTTGATTTGCATTACGGTCAAACATATCCTGCTGAAAATCAACCCACTCAAGATTAAACCCAAAAAAGCTGGGTTCTAAATCTCTGATGACCCTATTATCTGGTGTCGTGCTGACTGTATTTTCTGCCCCATATGGAATGAAGAAATTGCTTTCACAGCCTGATACAGAAGCTGCATCAATAGGCTTACATGCCACCAACAAGCATACAAAAAATACTAATGTGTAGTATTTAATCTTTTTCATAAATTTCTCAAGACTGCTTGATATTGGCGATACACCATATTGGCCAAGCGGTCGTAGCGTCTATGCTGTTCTGCCCATTTTGGTCCAAGTTTAGCCATAGCCTCCGCTTGTGTCGTATTTGATAGCATATGGACAATGGCTTCAGCAAAGGACTCTGAGCTCCAAGGCACACACACACCCGCACCACTCTCAGCCAAAGTCAGTGATTGATCAGGATGTTCATTTGCGATGACAGGTCGCCCCAAGGCCATATACTCGTAAAGTTTGGTTGGTGAGGCTTGGTTAAATATAAACGTAGGATAAATTGGGCTAACACATACCGCTGCTTTTGCAGCCAAGGCCCAAGCCTGCTCTATTGGTAAAAACCCTGTATAAATAATATGGTCATTAAGTTTTAAAGAATGAGTTAACTGCTCTAAAAACACTCTGTCATCTGCTGTATCACCTCGACCAACCATATAAAGCTTGGCCTCTGGTCGCTCTTTTACCACCCTAGCCATCGCCTCAACCAAAACCTCTAATCGACGCGACCTTGCAAATGAGCCAAGGTATACGATGCTATCTTTTTCAAGCTCTGTTTTAGAAGTCGCAACCCACTCAAACAGTCGAGTAGAAACGCCCATAGGAACCGCCGTCATTTTTGCAGGGCGCAGACCATACGCGACCATGTTTTCTTTCATGCGCTCGGTTTGCACAAAGATATGGTCAGCATTAGGGAGTATGAATTGATAAAGCCACCACTTAGTAAACTCACCACGAAATTTGAATATTAACTTTCTAACTCCCTGAGAAAGCTGAGCTTTTTCCAAATCATTTTCGGGGAAAGGATAAGAAACCCAATAAGTAAAGTAACTACCCCTAATACGCGCCGCTAACCAAGCAAATATTGCGGCAGTATATCTATCATCCCTTACCTGAATAAAATCATAGCGCTGCCCGAAAACCAGCTTAAAAAAAAGTAAAAACTCACCTATAAACTCACCTATACGGCGAATCAAAGGCGTCAACAAAGGAACACCACTAATGGCTAGAGGCAAATAAAAAGCTTCGCTATTTTTAGTTACTTTTTGCCACAAACCACTGTCGTCACGCCTTACACTCCAGTCAGTTTGCACCCCTAGCTTTTTAAGCTCTAAAGAAAAGAGCTCAGCTAGGTCTACTCTCCAAACCGGATATGAATCTGTCACAAAAAAGAAAATACGCATGGTCATAATAGACTGGCAGCAGATGAGTTGCTGACGAGCTCTTTACTTAAGCTCTCATCGCGCACCAAGAAACCTAAGTAACCTAAAACAGCGGAAGCTACGAGCTCATAAGGCAAAAAATTGACAAGCTGATTATCATAGAGTGTGAAAACCAGCAGAATAAATAAACAAGCTTGTATGGCTAATGCATCAGCGCGAACTTGATTGTTAGAAGACCGCTTCCGCAATCTGCCAGCAGAAAACCAAGCGGTAATGTAGATACTTAAAAAAAGCAGCAGCCCGATTAAGCCAACATCCCATAACAAAGAAGAGATTGCAGTAAGGTCTATACCGTAACCAATATACTGCAAGGCGATATGCCCAGGTACTGGGTTGTTTGAGCCTAAGTAAGAGCTACCTAAACCATGCCCAAATAGCATACCTATGGTGTCTTTTGAATTAACTAACCACCAAAAGCTCACTACAGTTGTACGATTTAAAACTGAGGTGCCATAGCCATGATCGCCTATGTTATAGGCTACCGTTTCGCTCAAAACGTCATTGACGCCTATGCGGCCTCCAGTAGCAGCAGTATTTAGGCCAATATAAATTGCGCCCAGCATAGCCGTCACCGCCAGCAATCCAGCAAACTGAAAAACAAATTGAGTCGGTTTTTTCTTGACTTCATCTCTCATTAAAATGAGCCAAACAATAGGTAGTAACACAACAACTAACTTTGTTTCACCTAAACCTAAAGGTAAAAAACAAATTAAGCACATCCATATTGTTTGGGTTTTATCCAGCAGACCTTCTTTCCAACGTGCAATCAAAAATGCCATCGCCATAATGACAAACGCGGCCATCTCAGCGTTAGCACTTCCGCCATCAAGATTAGCACCAAATGTTCCCGCAACCACATCGGTAGCCTCTGCGCCAACGCCGCCAGAGCCAGCTGATCTGCCTACCGCCAAAACAAAGCGCTCATACATTGCGAAAGGTAGTTGAGCTAAAGCCACCAACAATAACAAACTCAACCAAAGTTTATAATCTCTAGGTTTGAACGCTAGCAAAGCCAAGGCAAACATTAAGCCAAACATCTGAAAATATCTTTTGAAACCAGCAATAAACTGGGCAATATCTTGATATTCGACAGTGAGTGTAGTCACTATTGCGTACAGCATAAACACCATAGCAATCCAAATAAAGACGGGTATTTTTCTATTATCGACAATGAACTTGAGCATCACTGGCAGCAAAAGCAACATGCTTAGCATCGTTAATATCCAAGGCAATTTACTAAAAGCTTGCCCGAACGAAACGACAAAGCCTGAAAATAAGCCGAGTGGTAGCAACATCCAAACAGTGACTCTTGGAGCTAGCAACAATGTTGTGCCAACCACGATTCCAAGCAAACCGCCTACAAGTAAATTATTACCAGTAGAAGCTATCAGGCCGCCAAAAGCCGCTATCAAACCCACCACAATGGTGTACGAGACAAGCTTATAATCTACGTTCCAAATAAAATACATTAGAGCGCTTAATTTTTGCTTAAGCACGGCAAACCTCTTTTACCGCCTTTAAAAATTGAGGCTCTATATTGCTCCATTGATAATTAGAGTTAGACTGAATCACATTCTGACTCAATTGCGGTATTTGGCTGCGCTCATGCCACAACTTCAAAATAGCATCTGCAAGGCTCTGGGCGTTATACTCAAAAATCATACCGTTAAATTGGTCTTTAATATATTCAGTGTGGGTTCTAATATTACTTGCAAGTACTGGCAAACCCGCAACAAGATATTCAAATAACTTGGTTGGCGGATTGTAGTGATACCAAGGCCTATCTGCCCATAAACAAAGCCCTACATCAGCTTCTTGCATATACATTGGGATTAATTGACCTTGCACTCTTCCATGCACAGTCACAAACTTTTCAGCGCCTAATCTTATCAAAGCTTCGTTACATATTTTTGACTGTTCTTCGTTTGCTCCAACAATATTGAGATGCGCTATTTCTTTCTCTTTATTTGCTATAGCCAATGCCTCTAACATAACATCACGACCACGTTCTTCATGCACCGTACCCACATAAAGAAGCCGCAAAGGTGCGTCATTTTGGCGCATTGTTTTATTTAAGACTTGATGGCAAAAACTCTCATCAACCCCCATATATATCAATTGCACGCGGCTACTTTGGCAGCCTTGAGACAGCAAATCGTCTTTATGCGCCTCACCAATAGGCATGACCAAGCTTGCACTTCGAGCACCTTGGAATATTACCCATCTCACTAAAAAACGCATACCTGATTTAATAGGCGAAAAACCTTCTACTGATGGCGCAACATGGGTAGGATGCTCATTCCAATAGACGATACTAGGAATACCACGCAACATCATAGCCACTGGTGCAACCATAGAGTGCAACAAAACCACCACATCGGGTTTCAATCTATTGCTAAATTGCGTACAGGCGAGGAGATACTTCAGCCATGCAAGCCGACCATGGCCTTTATTGATGACAACATAACTCGCATTTTCAACTTGCAACTCTTTATGTTTTAACTGAAAAGAGCTAATGATAGTCAGCTCATAATGCTGAGCTAATGATTTAATTCGATATGAAAAATCAAGAAAGCCCGGTTGTCCTTCATCAAAAAAAGTCACCACCACACATTTTTTCTTGATGCCGCTCACTTTGTGATTGACCTAAAATTTTTGCGCGCTTGAATGTACTTCATTCC
This sequence comes from uncultured Methylophilaceae bacterium, assembly GCA_964484985.1. GTDB lineage: Bacteria > Pseudomonadota > Gammaproteobacteria > Burkholderiales > Methylophilaceae > CAZAHP01. Next base: position 4,679 of record CAZAHP010000041.1, on the reverse strand, counting down.
GATGTAAAGTTCTGAAAAAAACTTGCTTACTCCAAAACATTTAAGCGAGCGCATCCACTCATACACGACTGGCAATCGATATTTTGCATCTACAAATGCCTTTACAAAAAAAGCACCACGCCCAGCCAAGTATGCACGCTCAATTTTTGGCAAATCAGCCATACGCCTACGATGATGATGGGAAACTACAATGCTTGGCGCATAAACTCCATAAGAGCCAGCTCTAAGAGCGCGCAGCAATACATCACAGTCCTCACACGGAAAAGGTGTGCCCGAGCCCATTAATGTATCAAAGCCACCAATAGCTTCTAGCAAAGATTTACGTATAGCAAAATTTGCCCCATGGATATTGCCTGGACCAATAAAGGAATATGGGTTGTAATAGTGAACATCCTCACTCAACTTAATCGTCCACGGAATATCTTCTGGGTCATGCAGTAAAACTCGACCACCAGTAAACCCCATTTTTTTATCTTCAAACACTTTAGAAACTTCATCAATAAAGTTTTCTGCTGGATAACAATCATCGTCTGTAAAAGCAACAATTTCACCTTTTGCCAATGCCCAACCAGCGTTTCTAGCATTTGATAAGCCTATTTTTTTCTCACAAACCACAGTCACAGGCACCCTCGACTGCTGTGCAAAAGCGTTGAGCGTCACTGCAGTTTCATCGTTACTATTATTATCAACAAAGATAATTTCCCAATTATTCTCTGTTTTAATTTGACGCAAAGAATCAAGGTGCTGAGGTAAAAAACTTGCTCTATTTCTAGTGCATATCACCAGAGAAATGAGATACTCTTGCTTTAAGTGTGTATTTTTCATAACTGAGTTCGCAGTTCTAGTCTTAATGATTTAAGTGCTTGCCAATAAAAAACTCTTATCGTAATAAGTACCACTAAAACAATAAGTGAGGCTTTAAAAATCGCTGCAGCAGGCTCTGGCATGTGTGTGAGCAAAACCACCTCGGTAAGCCCAGCCCATATAGCTGCAACATAAATTGAAAGAAGCGCAGCTGGTTTGAGTGCGCTAAAATATTCTGCCAAAGAAAAATCTATCACTTTTTTTGCAAAATAAAGCCCTACAGGCAACATGAGCAATGTTTTGATTGGGCCTGTACTCGCAGCAGCTAACATGCCATGCTGACTCAAGACAAATAACAAAAATAGTGACAAAACAGTATTACTGAGCATTAAGGTAAAAAAATCTTTGTTACGATTATTAGCGAGCACAAGAAAACCATTTAAGCTGCCAAAACCAGCCATAATACCCGTGACGCAAAGTACCTGAGTAATCTGTGAGCTACTCGCCCACTTAGCGCCAAATACGATTGGAATCCACTCTTGGGCTAAGGCAATAGCAATGACAAAGACAGGAACAGTCACTAAAGTGACAAATTTAATTGACACTAAGTACAAGGACTTTAAACGGTGAGGGTCGGCTTTTACTCGTCCGTATGCTGAAGCGACCACCCCTGTTACTGATTGGACTACACCGTCATTTAAGACCTGAAATACCTTCTTGGCCATTGAGTAAAAACCTAAATCACGCATTCCAAACATACTGCCAATAATCAGCGTATCGGCAGTTTGTGCCAGCACATCAAGCAATCGACTTGAAACAATACCCCAGCCCCCCCTAAGTGCGCTCAGCAAAGACTGTGTGTGGAGCTCTAACGATGGTCGCCATGCGCTGAGCTTAAAACAATAAAATGCATCTATGATGACTTCTATTAATTGCTTAGCCACTAAACTCCAAACCCCATAGCCACAGAGCGCGAGCACAACGGCAATGGCAGAGCTTATTGAGATAGCCACAAGTGAGCGGATTGCTAAGCCCTTATAATCCATAGCTCTTCTTAATAAGGCTTCGGGTATTTTTGCTGCAGCAGATATAGGCAAAGTTAATGACAAGACAATCATCGCCCAAACACCGTGAGGGCTTTTCGAGTCTGGGTTGACAAGCCCTAGACATAAGAGCAGCACTAGCCCCAAGGTCAGGAGTAAAGAGACACCGACCTGAAACCACCAAATACCCAGCTCTGTGCTACGAGGTGAGTGATGGTTATAAACCACATACTCAGCCAAGCCAAGATCTGCCATCACAGACAATAATGCCAGCCAACCTAGTATGTAACTGATGAGGCCAATTTCCTCTGGGTTAAGCAGCCTAGTTAGTATAAAAAACACCAATACTGTGGCTACTCTAGTCCCCCAGCTACGGATAACTGACCAAAAAACGCCCCCAATCAAGCCGCTTTTAGCTGATGAAATGCTATTATTTTCCAACTTAGACTCTTGACTCATTTTGTTTGCTTACAAGGTCTAACTCAGCGCACGCTTGCGAAATCTTTTCCGAATCACTCACAAACGTTGCAATGGGCGAGTCTTTTGTCCAAGCCTGATAAAACTGTAATAACTTTCCATATGAGTTATCAACCAGCACATGTGGTTTGTACATTAATACACTTAAAATATGGGCATGTAAGCGATCAGTCACCACCACACCACCCTTACTGAGCTTGGCTACTCCCCTATGCATTCTTAAGGTACACAGCAAATTCCATAGAAACAATAACACTTGGTTGCTGGGGTTGAGTGCAGTCAATATTTTTCTAATGAGATGATGCCGCTCTACCCTATGGACAAAACTCTCTATACGGCTCATATCTAACCAATCATCAACCTCAAACGACTTGCCTGATGCTATATTCGGAGGACACATGTTTGCATCATTGGCTTTTTCCGCATCGGTTCTTAGTAAGAAAAATCGCTCCACAATTGAAGGATGCTGAGTTTTGATTGCGCCAATAAAAAATGCCATGTCTGGGCATAAAATGCACTTAGCAGAGAAGTATGCTAAAGAAAAATCAAAGCTTTTCTGGCTTCTAGCAAGAAGTGTGAAGTTGCCATGTTTTTTGATTGCCGCTGCCGTTACTTTAGTGGCCTCTTCATCTTCAAACTTAATCGTCTGAGGCAACTGAATAATGGGGACATCATAAAAATCACTCATCACTTTTAACTTAAAGTCGTGATGGTGCTTATATATTGTGCCGAAATTGCCGCCCCCATGAAATAAAATAATCGTTTTTTCATTTAAAGACTTTTGGATATGCTCTTTTGAATAGTTTTCAAAATCACAGACATATTTAGGAGACATGCCTCGACTTTTTAAATAGGCAATTTCACCCAGCCAAATTAAGCTATCCCCCACATTCGGGTGGTGTGGGTAGTCAAGCAAGATAATCTCGGCATCATCAGGGATAAGTGCATCCAAAATGTTTTTAGCCTTAAGCTGCAGCTGTTCAATAAGCACTTTATTTGTTTTATGGGTTGAGTTTTGCATGGTATATTTTGCCGATTATTATTGATATACAGCACACTACCTTGTTAGTCTTATTGATACTCACCAATGAGCGACAGGCGCTGACTGGGCAATACAGCTACAAGCAACTCATTGATAAACTGCGCTTGAAGCTTATAAGAACCCGCTACTTCTTCTTGTGAGTTGCTATGGGTAAGGCTAGAAACGCGCATCAACAAACCATCTGGAATATCACCGTTAAAGGCGTATTGCAGCTTCAACAATTTAGTATCCCAATCTGGATAAGCGACGTGATGACCTGTTCTCAACCAGTAGGTGATAGGCTCAACACGTTCAGACTGCGTAGCAAGCAACTTAGTAACGGGTATTTCATTAAATGCAGTCTTTAATGTTGTACGTAATCTCCCACTCACCGTAAAGCCTTGCCCGCCATAACACCCTTCAGGCAAATGAGCGCCGACGCTATCACTTTGGTCTTTGCCGTAAGCGATAGAAAGCATGATGACGTCGCCTTTATCATTCACATAAGTACGCGATAAAGTCTGTGCATATATTTTTTTAATGGCAGCTTCAGTTTGTGGGTTAACCAGTTGCGCATTGATGTTTTGTACGCGCCAATGTTTAGTTTGCGTAGGAATCAAACGCTCTAACTCTATGGGTGCAACATCTTGCGCCATCAAATGCGTTGGTCGCAATCTCTCGCCTAATATGGCGGCTAAGAGCATAAAGCCAAATAAAACATAGTAATGATTGATACGCATGCTTTAGCTCACCGTCTTTTTGTGTTGAATCAAATACTGCAATACCGAATCAACACCCATAATGAAAAGCAGCGCAATAATAAATAAAAACATGCCAGCAAAGCCATGCACAAAGCCTTGCCCAACTTCATCACCAAAATAATAAGTAATCAGGGTAAGTGCTATGACACGCGTCACATTGGCTGTAAATGAAATGGGCACAATCAACAGTGCCAGCGAAATATTACGTAGCATGGAGTCGTGCTTCACCATATTTAAATACAGCAAACCTAGCGCCTCTAAAGATATCAGTGTGTGCATTCCAGCACATGCATCCGCAACTAACAATTGATACTGCCCTATTTGCAGCACTACGCCAGAGCGCGCGATAGGGTAACCAAACCAAAATAAAATATGCTCCGTCACATAAGAAACTGCCATTTTCATTGGCATAGTGATGCTGTCTAAAGGTAAAGGCAGCATAAAGATAATGAAAAACAGAGGAAACCACATTGCTTTGAGTGCAGGCACACCTCTTGTTAATAGCAATATTCCTGCAAAAACGGGGATTTGAGAGCCAACATCAAACATCATGATGTCTTGAGAGCGCCCAAT
>CAZAHP010000040.1:0-17654 GCA_964484985.1 uncultured Methylophilaceae bacterium | reverse complement strand
TCTAGCTCGCGCACAGGGTCAATCACCGCTTTGTGCTCAGTTGCTACAGTAATGATGTGTTTGCCTTTAGTGCCGCTGTAAAAGTGCGCTGCACCTTTAATGGCGAGGTTGTTAGACTCGGTTGCACCTGATGTCCACACGATTTCGCGTGGGTCAGCACCTACCAATTTAGCCACTTCTTCACGTGCTTCTTCAACTGCTTTTTCAGCGGTCCAGCCAAAAGGGTGGCTACGTGAAGCAGGGTTACCAAAGTCTTCGGTTAAAAATGGAATCATCTTGGCGGCCACACGTTTATCAACGGGTGTCGTTGCTGAGTAATCCAAATAAATCGGGGTGTGAACGGTCATGCTTAATCCTTATGTGTTCAATTTTAGACTGCTATGGCAGTCATCTGTTTTAATCTATTTAACTCGCCAGCAAGCGCGCTTAGAAAGCCATCAACTTGTTGCATGGTGTTGTGGCTAGCAAAGCTAACGCGTAATGCGCCACGCGCCAAATATTCTTCTACGCCCATGGCCAATAACACATGGCTAGGCTCGGTGCTGTCGCTAGAGCAGGCTGAGCCACTGGCAATAGCATAATGTTTTCTATCCAGCGCAAGTAGCATGGTTTCACCTTCTATGCCCTCAAACGCGAAAAAGCTGGTGTTGGGTAAGCGCGGTACAGCATTGCCAAAAATCGTAGCGCCTAACTGTTTTAACCCAACCTCTAAATGCTCGCGCAGCACTTGGGTGTTGCTGATGCGCGTTTTTAACTCTCTTTGCACTAACTCACAAGCTGCGCCAAAGCCTACAATTGCGGCTAAGTTCTCAGTGCCACTGCGCAGGCCTTTTTCTTGCCCGCCGCCCATCATTAAAGGCTGAATATCTACGCGCTTATCTAGCACTAAAGCGCCTGCACCTTGCGGGCCGCCAATTTTGTGTGACGAAATCGTCATCGCTTGTACGTTTAAATCGCTAAAGCTGACAGGCATTTTACCTAAAGCTTGTACTGCATCGGTATGCATAAAAGCGCCGTGTTGCTTGGCTAATTCTGCCATTTCAGCCACTGGTTGAATCACGCCAGTTTCATTGTTAGCCAACATCGCAGAAACAAGGCTAGTTGGCGTTTTTAAACATGTTTGCAATGAAGCAAGGTTTAACAGCCCAGTGCTATCAACTGCAATTTCATTCACTTGCCAGCCGAGTTGGCGCATGGCCTCAGCAGGTCTGCTAACACAAGGGTGCTCAATCGCGCTAATCGCAATGGCCTTGTCAGCCTGCAAACTTGCAATGCCACGAACGGCAAAATTATTACTTTCTGTGCCACTGGCCGTAAACACCACTTGCGATGGATGCGCGTCCACGGAATCTGCCACTTGCTCACGAGCGCGCTCTATGGCTTGGCGCGCTGAGCGTCCAAATACATGGCGGCTGGTAGCGTTACCATATTGCTGCGACATATAAGGCAGCATGGCTTCTAACACACGTTGGTCTAAAAACGTGGTGCCATTGTTATCTAAATAAATGTGTTGCTCGGTCATCTTGCACTAAACAACTTCTGCTGATTCTTTAGCAGCAGATTTGCTTGAGCAACCTAAGCGCTCTTTAAATACAATCGCCTGACCCGGTTGTTGCGAATTGACCAAGTCTGCCAATGAAACATTCGATAAGTACTCTAAAATTTTGTGGTTTAAGCTAGACCATAAATCATGCGTCATGCAACGGCGCTCGTCGCGGCAGTTTTCTTTACCGCCACATTGGGTCGCATCAATTTCTTCATCTACAGCATTAATGATTGAAGATACTGAAATATCAGCATGTTTTACCGCGATTCGATAGCCACCACCAGGGCCGCGCACACTTTTTACCAAACCACTGCGACGCAAACGGCTAAACAACTGCTCTAAATAAGACAGCGAAATAGATTGGCGCTCGCTAATATCAGCGAGTGTTACTGGTTTGTCAGTTTCATGTATGGCGAGGTCTAGCATTGCTGTGACTGCAAAGCGACCTTTAGTGGTTAAGCGCATTTTTTATCCTGAGAAAAAGCGGTAAAACATCAATCAACGCGAAGGCGAATCATATAATACCCTAACAGTTTAGTCAACTATTAGGGTGTTTAGTTCAGGAGTGCTTATTAAGGAGTGATAGACTTAGTGTTTTACATCAAATGCTTTGCCAACATCAGCGTCACTCTCAGTGCTGCTGAGTTTTTCAAGTTGAGCTTTAAGTGATTGTAATTCAATATCTTGCTTGTTGGCGTGGTCTAGCAAGGCGTGTAAAGCTTTGGTCATGGGGTCGTTGTTGTCGTCGCTGACCGCGTAAGCTGAAAAGCCGATTTTGTTGGCGGTGTTTTCACGTTGTTTGTTGGCTTCTACGTCTAAAATACGTGCAGGGATGCCTACCGCTGTTGCGCCAGCGGGTACGTCTTTAACGACAACAGCGTTAGAGCCGATTTTGGCGCCAGCCCCTACGGTGATAGGGCCTAGCACTTTTGCGCCCGCACCTATGACTACACCTTGCTCTAGCGTGGGGTGGCGTTTGCCTTTGTTCCAAGAAGTGCCACCTAGTGTGACGCCGTGGTAGAGGGTGCAATCATCGCCAATAATCGCGGTTTCACCTATAACAACGCCCATGCCGTGGTCTATGAACACGCGGCGGCCTATTGTGGCACCTGGGTGTATTTCTATACCTGTAAACCAGCGAGTAAAGTGAGAGCCAAAGCGAGCAAGCCATTTAAGACCCATACCCCATAAGCTGTGTGAAATGCGATGCAATAGTAGTGCATGCACCCCGGGGTAAGTGGTTAGTACTTCAAAATGGTTACGTGCCGCAGGGTCGCGGTCAAATACTATGGCAATGTCTTCTTTGATATGATTGAACATGATACTTTCCAAAAGAAGAATTATGCCATAAAGGCAAATTCTTGACTAATTTGCTAGGTTGTTTAAAGGCTTGGACTTTTAAAGTGGAGAAGCTATGGGATTTTTTTCTAGTTTGTTTGGTGTAGATAGTGTGAATGACCCCGTTTTGGGTCGGCTTGAATACCGTGACGATAGGTGGAGTGGTGAGCTAGACTGGCCGAATAATGAATATCCTGCAGGGCTTTTTTATCGCAGTAAAAATAAACCAGACGATAAGTTTAGAGCGCGAGTAGAAAACATTAAAAAAGTCGCTAAGCGACTTGAGAGAGAAATTCAACAGGCATGCTTTGATGCTTGGGTAGAGCAAAAACTTAGCATTGAAGACAAGTTTACAAAGATAGACTCAGCCCCCGAGTTGTGGCGACTTTTGCAAATGACTGGCCTAAATATGGATGAGACCACGCAGTTTGCATTGATTTATAGTTTTAAAAATGAAGCGCATAGCGATGCTTGTTTTCAAGTAGTGTTCGAAGATAGCAAGCTGGTGAGGGTTGAGCTTGATGTATAAAGACAAGATAGTAAAACTCTGTAACTATTAGAAATTAATCCATACCAATAGAGTTTAATGCCAAACAGTAAAAGTGTCTTAGGTGTGATGGGCAAAAAAAACCGCTCAATTGATCGAGCGGGTTTACTCAAATTCTATGGAGAGAAATTGATTGCCAGTACTTACTTACTGGTGATATGTAGTATTACGACTAAATGAGTAAAATCTTTAAAAGGCGGCGCAGTTTAGTAGATTTTTACGCTTAAGTTTAAATCATGCTCGAGTATTTCAAATAATCGGTCGATGTTTGGGTGCTTATTAGGGCTGCTTGCTGCATCGTCGGTATGTTCAGCGTAAATGTCCAATCCTTCTTCAGCTGCTGCGGCGTTAATGCAGCCGTATTTTTGAAAAAGATGGTGGTAGACTTTTACTGAGCCTTGGCTGCCAGGCTTGTTTTCAATCGTGGCGATAAGTTTGCCAGTTGTGTCATAAAGCTCCAAGCGTAAAAGGTGGTCAGTGCTTTCGAGTTCTTGTAGGTTTTCGCTAAATTTAATCATTTGATAACTTATAAATAGTAACTGGTTTTTGTCATGGTTTTTGATGTTGCTTGCATCAAATGTTTAATTGGTTTTGGTAGTTCTGCAGCCCCGTGTTCAACAGCAGATTTAGCATGTTCAGCTTCATCTACTTGCATCTGCTCAATTACAGCGCGGCTTTTAATATCATTCTCAGGTAGTTCTGTTAAATGTTTGCTTAAATGTGCTCCTACTTGGCGCTCTGTCTCAGCTAAAAAGCCTAAGTTCCATTTGTCACCCAGCGCACCTGCGGTTGCACCCACTACAAAAGAGCTTGCGTAAAACAGTGGGTTCAACAAGCTAGTGCGGCCTCCTAGTGCTTTGATTCTGCTTTCGCACCATGCAAGATGTTCTGTTTCTTCTTGCGCTGCTTGTAGCAGGGCTTGGCTGGTGTGCGGATTTTTAGCGGTGAGCGCTTGGCCTTGGTATAAGGCTTGGGCGCAGACTTCGCCACAGTGGTTAACCCGCATTAGCGCAGCAGCATGACGTTTCTCATCATCACTGAGCATTGTTTCAGCATGATGAACATCAGGATGTGGTCTTGCACTGTGCGGAGTAGCGAGCAGTGTGCGCAGGCCTTTATCAAATTCTACAATGAGTTTATCTAACATCACTTTATTTCTTTTGCATGATTTGCAAACCTTTGAGCAGGTTGAGCGCTTGGTTAAGTTGATAGTCGGTTTTGCTACCAAACTCAACTGGCCCCACTTTGTCTGCAAAACGGTCTTTATTTAAATCTTTTGCAGGTTTGTTGCCATCCACTGCTTTGCTAGGCTCTTCAGCTTCTTTGGGGTTAGATAAATGCCCAGCTAAATCTGCCTCACGTAGGCTAAAAGTTTTGTCAGAGATTGTGTTTGGGTCTTCTTCAATCACAATGTCTGGAACAATGCCTTTGGCTTGTATAGAGCGGCCTTTAGGTGTGAAGTAACGTGCTGTTGTCAGTTTAATGGCTGAGCCGTTATTCATCGGCAGAATAGTTTGTACTGAGCCTTTGCCAAAGCTTTGTGTGCCCACAATAATTGCACGTTTATGATCTTGCAATGCGCCTGCAACAATCTCAGAGGCTGATGCTGAGCCGCCGTTTACAATGACTGCCATTGGTACGGTTTTATATTCTGCTGGCAAGTCTTTCATGTAATCACTGCCACGAGAGTAATTTTCAGGGTTGGCTGTGAGCTTCATTTTTGCGTCTTCAGTGCGACCTTCTGTGTACACGACTAGCTCGTCTTTAGGGATGAAGGCAGCAGAAACACCAACGGCAGCATTCAGCAAGCCACCTGGGTTGTTGCGTAGGTCAAGCACCATGCCTTTTAGCTCGGTTTTGTTGTCAGTACGTAAAGTCTTAAGTGCTTTTGCTAAATCTTCACCTGTGTGCTCTTGGAACTGAGTGATGCGCACATAGGCATAGCCAGGTTCAACAAGCTTAGGCTTAATGCTTTTGCTTTTAATGACTGCGCGAACCAATGTGAATGTGAGCGGGTTAGGCTCACCTTTACGTAAAACAGTGAGCACGATAGGGGTATCTGGTTTGCCGCGCATGCGTTTAACCGCATCGTTGAGTGTCATGCCCTTTACTTGAGCATCGTCTAACTTGAATATGAGGTCACCAGTTTTAATACCAGCTTTTGCTGCTGGAGAGTCGTCAATGGGTGACATGACTTTGACTAAGCCGTCTTCCATTGCAACTTCAATACCTAGACCGCCAAATTCACCTTGTGTACCTGCTTGTAGGTCTTTAAACCCATCTGCGTCCAGGTAACTGGAGTGTGGGTCTAGGCCAGTGAGCATGCCATTAATCGCTTCAGTAATGAGCTTTTTGTCTGCAACAGGTTCTACATAGTCGGATTTAATTTTGCCAAAAATTTCAGCGAATACGCGCAAGTCTTCTAGAGGTAATTGCGGTGCTACAGCTTTTTCTGCCATCGCAGAGTAGTTTAAACTCAAGGTAAGGCCTAATACTGTACCGATTGCAATTAAGCCAAATTTTTCAAATTTTTCGCGCATTTATTAAGGGTTCCTAATTTAGGATGTATCTTTATTTTAATCGAAAACTGCACCAACATCTTAAGCGTAGACATGCAATTCAGCAATTGGTTTATTTTGCGCTATTTGACCTGTGCTTGCATAGTGGTAGCATCAACTATTTAGACTTACAGGTGCTTTGATGAATACACATCATCTTGAAATTGAATATTGTACGCAATGTCGTTGGTTGCTGCGCGCAGCATGGATGGCGCAAGAGCTGCTGATGACCTTTGATACAGATTTGGGGCGGGTGAGTTTAGTGCCAAGTACGGGTGGAATATTTGATGTGAGATTAAACGGTGAACTGATATTTTCACGCAAGCTAGCCGAGCGCTTTCCTGAGTCAAAAGAGCTTAAGCAACTTGTGAGAGATAAAATAGACCCAGAGCGCCATCTTGGGCATAGTGATAAATCTGAGTCAGCTAACTAACTGCAGCTTAGCTTACTCTTGAGCCTCTAGCCTTTTTGCGCCATTAAAGCGTTTTTGCCAATACTGACTGTCCATGCTTTCAATACGCACACCACCGCCGCTGCTAGGGGAGTGTATAAACTTGTTGTCGCCTACGTAGATGCCGACATGTGAGAATGCAGATTTGAGTGTGTTGAAAAACACCAAGTCGCCAGGCTTTAGGTCGCCAGTGCGAACTTGCTTACCTAGCTGGCTAATGCCGTAAGAGGTGCGTGGCAAGGTTAGATTGGCCGCTTGTTTAAAAACATAGCGGACAAATCCACTACAATCAAAACCTGTATCGGGTGAGCTACCACCGTATTTGTATTGTATGCCGCTTAAACTAAGCGCATTGATAAGCACTTCTTGCGCCTTTTCAGACCAACCTAATTTGGTGTTTGCGGCCTCAGATGCTTCCGACTCGTGTAAGGCAGTCTGCGCCAGTTCTGTGTTTTCAGCTTTGGGCTCATTGGCTGCGCATGATGTGCTACAAGCTACCAAAGTAATATACAACAAGCACTTAACTATTTTTATGGTCTCACTCATGCCATGATTCTAAGTGTAATTGATGTATTTTGTAAACTTGCTTTTGCACGATGTCATTTTGTGTGTGTAGAATAGGCAGTAAGATGAGCGGTGCTTTTATTCGAATGAGGTCATTTAATTAGGAGGCATGATGCGCAATAGCCATCAGCATATTAATCAACTATCTGCGGGTCTTGAGTGTTCTGATAATCAGACCTTGGTTGACCACGCTTATGAGGCTGAAATTACTCGCTCGCAGCGGCCCAAGTTGCTTAAAGTCGCTTTCATGCAAGAGTTGCGAGATGCAGCTAAGATGAGTAAGCGTCGCTGCCGTAAAGTGGTGAAGGCTGCAGTTTTTAAAGTGGCGAGTAGTGCCAGCCGTAAGTTAGATAAAATTGCACAAAAAGTTGCAGTGAATGCCGACGGAATCAATCAATCTGGGCTGCGAGCTAAGTATAAGTCTTCTTAAATTGGGTAATGCTTTTGAGCCAAGCATGTGCATGGTGGCTGAAGTTAACTCTTAACAATGATTAAACCTTTATGATTCGTCAAACATTTTCAGTGATGCGTGATTTTAAAAGATTGCGCGCAATAGCAAGCATACTCATGCGCTACGGTTGGGGTGATGTTGCCCAGCACTTGGGGCAGGGTAGTTTAATTAGCCGTGCAGGCAAGTGGCTAACGCCAGAAATGGCACCAGAGGTGCTTTTGCTTCCCGCCGAAGTGCGTGCTCGCATGGCGATTCAAGAGCTTGGGCCAACCTTTGTTAAATTAGGGCAGGTGCTGGCTACAAGGCCAGATATTTTCCCTCCGCAGTGGATTGCTGAGTTTTCTAAACTGCAAGACCAAGTGCCCCCAGTCAACTTTGAAGAGCTGCTGCCCGACTTAGAAAAGGCATTAGGCAAGTCTCCATTTGAAGTGTTCAGAGATTTTCAAAAAGAGCCGATTGCTGGCGCATCTATTGCTCAAGTGCATTTGGCTAAGTTGCAAGATGGTACGCCTATCGTGCTTAAAATCCGTAGGCCGAATGTTAGTGAAAGTATTGATGCTGATTTACGTCTGCTGTCACATTTAGGCCGCTTGTTAGAGGCTAAAATGCCACAAGCTAAGCGCTTTCAAATTGGCAAAATTATTGGGCAATTTTCAAAATCACTTAAACGTGAGCTAGATTTAGCCTTAGAAGGGCGTAACACAGACCGCTTTGTTAGTAATTTTGCAGATGATGCCAATGTTGAGTTTGCCAAAGTGCATTGGGATTACACGAGCGAAAGTGTGCTGGTCATGGGGTACATTGAAGGCATTGCAGGCAATGATTTAGATGGCGCACGTGCGGCCAATTTGGATTTAAAGTTATTGGGCGAACGTGGCGCTAATGCGATTTTAAAAATGGTGTTGGTCGATGGTTTTTTTCATGCCGACCCGCACCCTGGCAATATTTTCTTTTTGCCTGAAAACCGACTAGCCATTATCGATTGTGGCATGGTGGGGCGAATTACCTTGGAGCGCAGAGGTGAGATCGCTAACCTGCTAGCAGCATTGGTTTCTAGAGATATTTACAAACTACGTGATATATTAATTTCATGGGCTGGTGACGTACAAATTGATGAAGAAAAGCTAGGTGCTGATGTTGATGAGTTTATCTGCAACTACGATAATGCCCCGCTCAAGCATGTGCGTTTTAGCGCTTTATTGAATGATTTAAGCAGTATTATGCGCAACAATCACCTGACCGTTCCGCCAGATTTAACCATGCTATTTAAAGCCTTAATTACTTTAGAAGGCTTGGGAAGACAACTCGACCCAGATTTTCAAATTGTGAAGCACCTTACGCCATTTGTGAAAAAAATCATCATAGACCGTTATATGCCTAAAGCGCTATTTAAGCGTGGGCAGCGTAGTGCTGGTCGTTTAGCTACTGCTGTGGCTGGTTTGCCAGGCGACGTATCTATGGTGCTGAGAGAGGCTGCACGTGGTCGTTTGAAGGTGAATTTAGATTTGAAGCGGCTTGACCATTTTGGACATCAGCTAGACCACAGCACCAATCGTTTAACTGTCGCCATGATTACAGCAGCTTTAATTGTGGGCTCATCTATTGTGATGACCGTAAAAGGTGGCCCAACCCTGTTTGGACTGCCTGCATTTGGCTTCTTGGGTTTCTTTCTAGCATTCATTATTGGTATAGGTTTGATGATTTCAATCTGGCGCTCAGGTCGCGACTAGTTTTTTTGTAAATGTCAGACCTCTCCCAAGTTTTCTCAGCAGAAGGTCCGCTCGCGCAGACCATTTCTGGCTATCGCACACGCCAGCAACAGCTAGAAATGGCGTTGGCGATTGAAGATGCGATTAAAAATAACCAACAACTTATTGCAGAAGCTGGTACTGGCACAGGTAAGACCTTTGCCTATTTAGTGCCAGCTTTGCTCTCAGGTGGCAAAGTCATCGTCTCTACAGGCACTAAAACACTACAAGACCAGCTTTTTACGCGAGATTTACCAGCGGTGCGAGATGCGCTCAAAGTGCCCGTAACCGTTGCCATGCTCAAAGGCCGTGCTAACTACGTGTGTCATTTCCATCTTGAGCGGGCATCCAATGAAGGGCGCTTCATTTCAAAAGATGACGCTAAATACGTCCATATGATTCGTAACTTCGTCGAAAATAGCGCTACTGGCGATAAGTCAGAGCTTATTGATGTGCCTGAAAGCGCAACTATTTGGCCCGCTGTAACTTCAACGCGCGATAACTGCATGGGGCAGGAGTGTGCCTACTATAAAGACTGTTTTGTCATGGAGGCGCGTAAGCGAGCGCTAGCAGCCGATGTGGTGGTGGTGAATCACCATCTGTTTTTTGCAGATGTAATGTTGCGTGATGAAGGCGTTACAGAGCTTTTGCCCAGTGCAAATACGGTGATTTTTGACGAAGCCCACCAATTGCCAGAAGTGGCAGGTTTGTTTTTTGGCGAGGATGTTTCTACCAGCCAGCTTATGGAACTGGCAAGAGACTCAGAAGCTGAGTTTGTTACCACCGCAAAAGATTGCCCAGCACTGCAAGAAGCAGCAAAAAAACTAGAAAAATCCGTGCGAGATTTTAGGCTTATTTTTGCATACGAAGGCGCAAGAATGCCTGTGCAAAAAGCACTGGCACTCAAGGGGTTTGAGCCTAGTTACACTGAAATGCAAGACAAGCTCAAAGATTTGAGCAATGTGTTAGAAAGCCAAGCTGCGCGCGACCCAGCTCTTGAAAATTGTTGGCAGCGCAGTATGGCTTTAGAAGTGCAACTAAAACGCTGGCTAGCGGCTGAAAATGCTAACTTGGTGCGCTGGGTGGAAGTGTTTACACAAAGCGTGCAATTACACGCCACACCGCTTTCAGTGGCTGAAGGCTTTGGTAAACAGCTCAATGCCCAACCACGCGCTTGGATTTTCACTTCTGCCACGCTCGCAGTAAAGAGTGACTTTAGCCACTACATCAATCAAATGGGTTTGGGCAACGCTGCTACAGGCTATTGGAACAGCCCTTTTGATTACGATAAGCAGGCTTTGTTTTACGTGCCACAAGAAATGCCTGACCCCAATAGCCCCAGCTATATTGCCTCGGTGGCTGCGGTCGCCTTGCCTGTGCTGCAAGCCAGTGGAGGGCGTGCTTTTGTGCTGTGCACTAGCTTGCGCGCTATGCGAGAAATTCATGCCTTACTTAAAGAAGCTTTTAGCCAAAATGGCATGGAATATCCACTCATGATGCAAGGTGAAAGCTCTCGCAGTGAGCTATTGGAGCGCTTTCGTAGATTAGGCAATGCAGTCTTGGTTGGCAGTCAAAGCTTTTGGGAAGGCATTGATGTGCGCGGCGAAGCGCTGTCTTGTGTGATTATCGATAAACTACCTTTTGCGCCACCAGATGACCCCGTGCTGGCAGCGCGTATCGATAAAATGAATGAAGAAGGCAAAAACGCCTTTATGGAGTACCAGCTCCCCTATGCCGTGATTACCCTAAAACAAGGCGCAGGCCGCCTAATACGTGATGAAACAGACAAGGGTGTGCTGATGATATGCGACCCACGTTTGATTACAAAACCTTACGGTAGACGCATTTGGCAAAGTTTGCCACCATTTAAGCGAACAAGGGAGTTAGCCGACGTTCAGACATTTTTTAAGATGCTCAATGAAGATTTTTAATACTAAGGTTGAATATTGATATAATTATGTTACATTCATTGCGTATGATAGGCGTTGGTGTTTACGGGCACACTTAAATACATATGTGCGGATTGGTTTGTTGTCTGAACTGCTGTGACACACCGTGGTCACAGTGCTTGGGTCAATGTATTGAGATGTGGTTTTAGTAGAGGTTATCTATACCATGATTAGCGATGTGCTAATGGCTTTGTTCTTCAGCTTTAAAGTTAAAGTTGCGAGTAGAGTGTCGTAAACAATGATTAATAGGTATCCCCTACTTGCGTCAACTATGTAACAATTTAGACGATTGAAATGATGCAGATGACTACCCTGAAATCCAATAAAAAAGGCAGTTATGCGAAAGTTAACGACTATTACTAGAACGGTGAGTGCCCCTAAAAAGGTACATAAATCGCAACTAGAAATTGTGTATGAAAGAGATAAGCGTTTACTTAAGGCGATTATCAACCCTGCTGCGACGCCATGCTTTAATCGTGGGTTGCTAAAAGATTTATATGCGTTTCAATATAATTTGAAGCTTAATCAAGGCCATTACCTAGGTAATGGCTTACTTGAAAACCTAGATGAACCTGTACGCTTCATTCAATACTCATCAAACTTTAAAAATATTTTTAGCTTAGGCGGCGATTTAGCTTTAATTAGAAAAGCTATTTTGCGTAAAGATGAGTTATGGTTAAGCTCGTATGCTAATTTATGCATAGAAAACTTATGGATCAGTTACGCTGGTGCTGAGCCTGTTACTACCATTGCGCTGGTGCAAGGCATTGCATTTGGCGGCGGCTTTGAATGCGTGCTCTCTTCAGATGTGATTATTGCTGAAGAGCACTCTCGATTTTCATTCCCAGAAGTCATGTTCAATCTATTCCCAGGTATGGGCGCACTAAGCTTTCTGTCGAGAAATATTGGAATGACAGCGGCTGAAAAAATGATAAGTAATCGCCGTGTCTATACTGCATTAGAGTTGCATGAAATGGGTATTGTTGACGTTGTCGCCAAGCAGGGTGAAGGCCAGCAAGCTGTATATGATTGGATACGTGAAGTGAATCCCAACCTAAACTCGTTCCAAGGCATTAAGCGCACTAAAAAGCTTATCAATGATATTACGCATGAAGAACTTAAAGATGTTGCCGCCTTGTGGGTTAAGACCGCACTCAATATCAGTGAGCGCAACCTAAAGATGATGGATATCTTGGTAAAAGCGCAGCACAACAAAATAAGAAAGCCAGAGCTGTAACAGCTCTGGCTTTATCTAACGCTAACACTTGCTTAGCAAAAGTTCTTGCTTAATCTGCTAATTAAAAGTTAAGTTCAAGTCTTTAACTTGCTTCATCTCTGATGGGAATATCTCTTTAAGTACCCTGGCTGTAGTAGCCTCGTAGTCATGCTTGCTAGAGATGGGGTGCCAAGGCATAGTGTCATATACATGGCGCATATATTGTTTATGCTTGAGTGAGATTTCAGCAGCTTTAAGTTTGTCACGCATAGACATCACAATCACACCGTACTGACCAGACCACATCAGCAAAGCTAAGTCATGAGATGTAATATCAGGCGGCAATGTTAAATCTTTAGTGGCCACACCTAAATCAATACAGTCTTGCATATGCCCAATGAGCTGGCTAATGCGCTCATCTAAAATAGTGACGGTTTGCAAATCTAACAGTGAGCGAGTCATGTTGAGGTTGGCAATGTATAGGCTTTCATACAACACTGGGTGCATCTTAATGAATAAGATGTGGCTGATATGTACCGCGAGTAATTTTTCGCGCGAGTTGCCTTCAAATTTCTTAGTTTTTTGAATTAATGTTAGCCAGAAGTTAATGCCCTTAATGGCTAACTTAGCAAACAAATCCTCTTTAGAAGCAATCGTGCTGTAAAACGTACCCCTTGAGCATCCGCTGTCGGGAATGATATTTTCAAGTCTAAATTCTGGTAAGCCTACTTTAAGTATTTCATTTTCAGCAAGCATTAAAATTCTATCCATTCTGTTAGCTGCTTTTAGCCTAACTTTTGAACGTCTTTCCTCCATAGCATCCCCAATCTCAAAAAACAGTTACATTTCACTTGTTTTTTTAATACTTTAATTTAAAATGAGTATTAAACTTAAACGTTGGTATAGTATTATTGTTTTTGCAACATATTAACGGTATTGTACACAGCAAATTACTAGATGCGCTAGTACTTAAGCATTTATTGTGTAAAAGGATTTTACTAAATAGATTTAGATTTAGATATGTGATTGACGTTAACAACAACAAGAAATAACAATATGTTTTTAGGAAGTCGCGATATGAAAAGTATACTTTTTAAGAGATTAAATTTATTCAAAGCAAAAGCATCAAATAAACCTGTGAGTTTTCTATTGCCTGCAACTCGTATCGATTTTAAGGGATTTAGTGAGCATAAGCCCACAGCAAAGCCTGCACGCTCGGAGCTTGAGTCTCAGGCTGGGAGCTCAGAGATGCAAACTTTGTTTAGATTGCTAGATAATGGGGTGATATAGCATCAGTGCACACTTAAGTGCTGACGCACTGCATATTGATTTAAGTGCACAGATTTAAGTACACACAAATATCAGCATGGGCAAGACTATTGACGGATTGAAGCTTGAATAATGGCTAAGGAAGGCTTGATAAAATAAAAGAGCTTACGGTAAGTTGAGCTCTTTTAGTTGATTCTGATGCTAATCGGCTTGCGATATTATTTGTTTTTGACTGTATTACCAATATTCAGCACTTCTCTGGCATGCATGATGTTTGTGGCGACATCTATGAGTTTGAAATGTTGGCTGCGGGCATGTTGGCGAAGCACTTGGAAGGCTTCTTCATGATTAACTCTTAGTTGTTCCATAACAATGCCTACGGCTACGCTGACGGTGCGATCGCTATCTAAGGCTGTTTGTAGGTGACCTTTTATTTCACGTAGCTTTCGCATTTCATCTGAGCGCGCGATAGCTGTTTCAATGGCGGGGATGAGTTGCTTGGTGTCTACTGGTTTAACTAGGTAAGCGGTCGCACCTAGTTCTTTTGCTTTTTCGATGATTTCACCATCGCTGTAAGCGGTAAGTAGTACAAAGGCGATATGATTCATCGCGTTGAGTCTTTTTGCGAGCTCTAATCCGCTGCGATTAGGCATGTTGACATCAAGTAGGACAACATCTGGCAGGTCGTTTTCGTTGAGCCACGCTTCTGCTTCATCAACAGATTCAGCGGTGCTCACTTTATAACCTTCTTGTTCCAAGCCTCTGCGCAACGTGGTTAAAATAAGTCTGTCATCGTCTACCATGAGTATGGAGCGTTTTTGGGTGGTGGGTTTGCTTTGTTCAGTCATTATCAAGAGTTTCAGCGTTATTTGGATATATGATAACTTGTTTACTAAACTTTAGTCTAGCTATTACCTTATTTTCTTCTTGTGTGATAGCGAAGCTAGCGCCTCGGCGGGGTAGTAGCGAGTCTATGAGTTGCAGGCCTGTGCCAGAGATTGGGTTTTTCTGCTGTTCTTGATTCGGATACAAAAGGCCGATGTTGACAATATGCACTTCAAGGCTTTTATCTATATTGTTTTGTGATAGTTCTACACTGATGCTTGTGTAGGGCTTTCCGTGCTTAACGGCATTAGCAAAGAGCTCATTAAGCACTAGTGCAATCGGTACGGATTCTGATTCTGAAATCAAGCAATTTTTCCAGGTTGGAGGTTGTTTGATTATGATGTTTTTTTGCCATAATGAGCTGTGATTGCTGGCTATCAACTCGATGAGTTTTGCGAATTCTATTTCACCATCTTTATTATTGCCTTGTAAGCCATGAATAATGGCGATACTTTGTATTTGAGTGATGACGTTGTTGATGATTTCACTAAAGTGCATGTTGGTGTTGCCAAAGTTGCGCAACATTCCAGTGACCCCTTGCAAGTTATTTTTAATGCGATGGTGGACTTCTCGTACTAAAGCATTACGGTGAGCAGCTTCATCTAATAATCGTTTTTGCTCTTGTTGTTTGCGTTCAGTGATGTCTTGGAATGCACCTATGAGTCTAATGGGCTCTCCTTCGGCGCTATGCATTGCACCTTGTGTGCGTACCCAAATCTCTCTGCCTTTTGCGGTGATGAAAGGGAGCTCTAAATCCCATGGGGTGCCATCTGTTACGCATTTTTCGATGGCTGCAATTAAAGTTGGCCTAGCTTCTGCAGCGTAATATTCAATAGCTTGTTCTAAAAGTGGTGGTGTGTTGTTTTCTAGTTCGTGTATGGTAAATACTTGCTCTGTCCATTGTATGGTTTTGCTTGCCCAATCTAGCTCCCATCCACCTACTTTTGCCATTTCACCAGTACGTTGTAAGATGTCAGTTAAGTGTGTAAGCGCTAATTTAATATGCAAGCTCTCAGTGTTTTCCGTCATTAAGCCAACAATGCGTGTAGGCTCACCTAGCTCTGTTTTGATGGCATTAAGGGAGAGAGAAACTGAGACGTGCTTGCCCGATTTATGGCGTATCCAAACGTCACCTTGCCACTCTCCATGCGCATAAAAATCTTCCATCATGGTGGTGTAAAATGAGCTGTCATATCGGTCACACCTGAGTATTGTGCTAGATTGGCCTATGATTTCTTCTGCGCTGTAGCCCGTGATTTTGGTAAAGGCTGGGTTGGTTGATTGCACTAGTCGTTCAGCCGAAGTGACTATAATACCTTCGCTGGTGCTTTGGTATACGCTTGAGGCCAGTTTTAGTTCTGATTCAGCTTGTTTGATTAGCGTGACATCGGTCATGTGCACGAATATGCCAATGACTTTTCCATGATGGTTGAAGTTGGGAATGTAATTGACTAGTATTTCACATTGTCTGCCATTAGCTTTGCGCATAGAGCGCTCAAAGGTTTGTTTTTGACCTGAGAGTACGGCTCTCACGTATGGCGAATTTTCTTCAAATAATTCTTTACCCAGCAAGTCTATAAGGTGTGTGCCAACTAAGGTGTTGGGTGGCTTGCCATACCACTCCCAGTATTGGTTGTTGGCAAAGCGGCAGCGCATATCAGTGCCCCAATAGCTGATGATAGCGGGTACAGCATCTGTAATACCTTTGACGAGTGCGCCAGTTTCAGCTAAATCTTGGTTGAGCTTTGATATTCTTAAGAGTGCTTGGCGGTTTTCAATTTGCGATATGACTTGCCGACCAAGTTTTTTTAAGGCGTCGCGTTGTTCGTTAGAGAGTTGCTTGGGAATGCTGTCGATGACGCATAAAGTGCCAAGGTTAAGCCCTTGTGATGTGGTAAGAGGCATGCCTGCATAAAAGCGTATATTGGGCGCTCCGGTCACTAAAGGGTTGTCGTTAAAGCGCTCGTCATCTAAGGCGTTAGGGACTTCAAAAATCTCTGTTTGGTGTATGCTGTGCCCACAAAATGAGATGTCACGCGGGGTTTCACTAGCATCGAGTCCAACCTTGCTTTTAAACCACTGGCGATTTTCATCGATGAGGGAAATGAGCGCAATAGGAGTGCCACAAATGAACGATGCGAGGCTAGTGAGGTCGTCAAATATGGGTTCAGGGGCAGAGTCTAGTATGCCAAAGCGTTTAAGTGCGGCAAGCCGCTCTTGTTCATTTGCGGTAGGCGCAGGCGTTTTCAAGTTTGATCTCTAGCGTTTACGTCTGTCCTCACCTTCAAAAGGTTGTTCAGATTCAAACCACATGACATTGATAATGCCAAAAGCAACGGCTAAGCCTACGCCTAATACCCATGTAAAGTACCACATAATCTGCTCCTAATATGCTGTGTAGGTGTTTTGTTGAATATGTTCTACCGTGACCTTGCCTCGCATCACACGGTACACCCATGAGGTGTACATTAGCATGGCGGGAATCAAAAATGAAACAATCACTAGTACGAAACCTAAAGTTTTATAGCTTGCGACAGCGTCCCATAAGGTGACACTGCTGTTTAAGTCTATGCTAGAGGGCAATATGAAGGGGAAGATAGAGAAGCCTGCAGTGCAAATAATGCCTGCAATTGCTGTGCTGCTCAACACAAAGCTTAGAGTTTCTTTGCCTAGTTTTGTAAAAAATAACGCGAGGGCAATACCGATAAAACCCATGGCTGGGGCGAGCATCATCCATGGGTATACGCTGTAATTGTTCAGCCAGGCGCCTGTGCTTTTGCTCACCACTTTGCTTAATGGGTTGAGTGCTGTGTTGACGTCACCTATGTTGACAATTTGGTAGCCTTCTATGCTAGTTGCTACCCATACGCCACCTATGGCAAATAAAATCATAGTAATCAAGCCTGCGGTGTTGGCTGCACGGATGGCACGCGCTTGAATTTGGTCTTCAGTGCGCAGGCTAAGGTAAATTGCGCCATGCATGACAAGCATGCTGAGGCTGACTAGCCCACATAAAATAGCAAAAGGTTGTAGTAGGCCAAAAAAGTTGCCAGTGAAGGTGCTGCGCAAGGTGTCGTCAAATTTGAATGGTAGCCCTAGCAAGAGGTTGCCAAAAGCAACGCCGAGTAAAAA
>CAZAHP010000039.1:4670-17872 GCA_964484985.1 uncultured Methylophilaceae bacterium | reverse complement strand
ATTCAACGACGCGCTGAGCGTTTACCTATACGTATGTTAATGCCCATGGCGAGCATGATTTTACCCGCGGTAATGATTGTGGCGGCTGGGCCGAGTATGGTACGTATTTTCCAAATCATGCGAGATATTATGGGCAAGGCTTAATCAATGGCATTTAAAAACATCACAATTATCCACGTAGCTAGCCAAACGGTACTTT
This sequence comes from uncultured Methylophilaceae bacterium, assembly GCA_964484985.1. Lineage (GTDB taxonomy): Bacteria > Pseudomonadota > Gammaproteobacteria > Burkholderiales > Methylophilaceae > CAZAHP01. The sequence continues at coordinate 17,673 of CAZAHP010000039.1, read as the reverse complement.
CTAATAAAGTCATTGTGGCTAATAACTTTTTCTTGCGTTTAAGAGGTATGCTATTTCGGGCACCATTAGCCGCAGGTGAGGCCATTATCATTAGCCCATGCCAGCAAATACACACGCATTTTATGACTTATGCATTGGATGTTGTGTTTTTAGACAGTGATTACAAAGTATGTTTTGTGGTCAACAGCATGCAACCCTGGAAAATGACTAAGTTTATTAAAGCGGCTAGCCACGTGCTAGAACTTCCTGCTGGTGCAGCCTCGATGATTAAACTTGGCGATCATATTCAACTTGCATAAGCTTCATTAAAGACTTAACAACAATAATGATATCCATTGAAAACCTTGTCATACAATTTGGCGCTTTTACTGCGGTTAATCAGCTTAATTTATCGGTCAAGCAAGGCGAGTTGTTTGGCTTTTTAGGCCCAAATGGCGCAGGTAAAACCACGACAATTCGTGTGCTCAATGGCGCATTAAAACCAAGCGCTGGCAAGGTGTTAATCTCAGGTTTTGATATTACCAAGCATCTTCATGCGATTAAAGAAATTGTTGGCTATGTGCCAGACACTGAAAATCATTATGATGATTTTACTGGGCGTGAAAATCTAAATCTCTATGCAAAGCTCTATGGCGTGTCTTTAAAGCAAGTCGATGAATGGTTGGCGCGCTTACAGTTGACAGAAGCGGCCGACGTCAAAGTACGCGGATACTCAAAAGGCATGAAAAAAAAGCTATTGATTGCACGTGAGCTTTTGCATCAACCTAAACTTGTTTTTTTTGATGAGCCTACTGCTAATCTTGATGCACACTCCATTAGTTTAGTGAGAAAACTGTTAAGAGAGTTAGTGGATGCAGGCACCACCGTATTTCTTACCACACACGATATGGATGAAGTCGAGCAAATCTGCGACAGAGTAGCTATTTTAGCCAAAGGTAAGTTGTTAGAGTGCGATACCCCCACCGCGTTTATTACCCGCCACGCTGAGCGTTTTTGTGATGTGCAGTTTGACAAAAATGGTGAAATGCACAGACAGACTTTGCATTTAGATCAACCTGAAGACAGAGAAATGCTTTCAAAAATTGTCCTCAATGAACATTGTGTGAGAGTGCATTCCAGAGAGTTTAGATTTGAGGATGTATTCAAAAAGCTCACGGGAGAGGCCTATCAATGAAAAATGTATTCACAACGATCTTGATCGTATTGGTTTTTTTTGGATTGAAAGAGATTAAGTATTATTTTAAGCACAGGAATAACAACCATGGGGATGTGCAAACTGTTCAACAATTGCAACAAGCCCAACAAAATCAATACCAACCAAATCAGGCTGAAGCTTTGCTCAGTTCAGACAATGAAGGTTTAGTGCGTGAGGATGCCATTGGTCTAACTTCAATTGCTTTTAAAGAAGGATATGAATGGGCACAAAAATATCAAATTATCAACCCTGAATGGTGTTCAAATCAGGACAAACAGGGCGACTTTATTTTAGGTTGTGAGGAATATGCACTTGAACAAAGTGGAGAGTAAGTTGAGTTGGTGTGTTTTTAGTTCAATTAGACAGATTGTTGCATTAGTCTATTTATTTATAAATTAGGATAAATTTCAGGTATTTGCAATGCATCTAATTAATAGTGAACAAAATGGCTAGTACAAGAACCTCACGATTAAAGACCCTCTACGCCAAAGAGTGGATGCGTTTAAAGCGCAATCCTGCTGCACTCATGGCAGTAGGCTTAATTATCTTCATGGCATTCTTAGTCAATATTGAAAATAAGGCCAGTAAAAAAGCTAAAAAACAAGATAACCAACCTTGTGCCATTGTCTACAACACTGAAGATGACTTTATACAATATCTTAAAGCACAAGCCGATGCCAAAAAACATCGTATTGTGCAAATAGACCCTGATTTAAATGCAGATTTAACGCCCGATTACCCTGAGAACATTCGCTGTGCGGTTGAAGTGGCGCCAGAGTTAAAAATAGATGGTGAACGTAGCCGCGCAATTAAATTTAGAATGGTTGGTAAAGATAACCCCAAAATTCATGCGACCTCACGCTGGGTTTTAGGGCATTTTGCGCAGTTTGAGTCTAAAGTTAAACTAAAGCAAAGTATGCATAGCATGAAAGATAAAGCCCCCACTAAAACTTTAGGCAGTATCGATTTAGCCTCCGCAGGTGCCAAAGCAATGGTAGGTGCTATGCTGCTTTATTCGGTGCAATATTTCTTATGCTGCGCATTGTTTATTTCATTTGCGGCACATGAGCGCGAACGTGGAATTTTGCAAGCAATGGCGCTTACTACTGCCAGCGCTGGAGAAATATTACTTTCAAAAATAGTCTTCCACTTAAGCTTATCTTTAGTGGCCAGTGTCATCATCATATCGATATTAACGCCACTTCAGCTATGGTGGTTTCCGTTTAATTTAGTGATGCTTATCATCATTCTCATGCCTAGCTTGGGGTTTGTCGCGATTGCTACCATTATTACAAGCCTAAACCGCACACAAACCACTGCAAGCTTAGTTGGCTTTTGTTACCTCATGCTGATGGGCGTTATTTTTGCGCTAGCCCCCAAATTTATTGCCTTTGCATGGATTAAAGCTTTTATGTTTGAAGGCCATGCCATTGCTTTATTTAATAGTATTTTGAGCCCTAATCCAGTAGCTACTGATGCTCAAAAAATGCAGTTTATGTCTAATTTGTTTGATGTCATCTTGCTACCAGCCATACTTACTGTGCTGGCAACTTGGCTATGGAAATCTAAGGGTTGGCGTAACTTATAGAAAACCTTAGTTTTTAAATAGACTAGGTTTTTAGATGGTCTTAGTTTTCGGGAAAAATTCACTATCTCAAACTAAGCTTATGCTTCAAAATTGAGCCTCTGTTGCTCAATGCTGATGACTCCACATGCGCTTTTTCAAAGAGCTTAGCCCAGCTAAATTCGATTTTCTTGTATCTTCCATTGCAGTCTTTTTTGCCTATCTGGCAACGCTTTATTTTAACTTATCAGAACGTTTTGTGGCGTGGGCAGCGCAGCATGAAGCGGTACAACTTGATGAGATTCCTTTGATGCTTTTAGTGGCGGCGCTCGCTGCTACATGGTTTGCGCATAGGCGTATACACGAAATTGAAGCGGAGGTTGAGCGTCGCACACAAGCTGAGGCGCAAGTGACGGCCTTAATGCAAGAGAATCAAGCGCTAGCCAGGCATGCCATGCAAGCGCAAGAGGAAGAGCGGCGCAGGTTGGTGCGAGAGATTCATGATGACTTAGGGCAGTATCTCACCGCAATCCGCTTAGACGCATCTTCTATTCCCAAAAAAGGGGTCGAGGCTATTACTGAACATGGCAAACGTATTGCCGCGCATACAGAACATATACAAGCTGCTTTTAAAAAGATAGTGCATCAAATGCGCCCCTCGGTGCTTGATGCACACGGCTTAATTGAGGCCATTAGGTTATTGACTACTGAGTGGCGCGCCGCCAATGTGAATACTCTATGTAATTGCGTACTAGAAGATTCGGAGCTTGAGCTTTCAGACGACATCAGTATTGCGGCATATCGGGTAGTGCAAGAGGCGCTAACGAATATTAGCAAGCATGCTAAAGCTAGCACTGTAGATGTATTTGTGAGTGTGAATGAACAGTCACAGTTATTACTCATTCATATTAAAGACGATGGTGTAGGGGTGAATAAGGCGTCTCAAAAATCGGGGTTTGGTTTAATAGGCATGCGCGAACGCATTGAAAGTCTTGATGGTGTATTGCTGATTAAATCCGAGCCGCAACAGGGAATGGTGGTTAATGCATCTATCCCCATCAAATGATATATAAGGATAAACAATTTGAAAGCCAATACGATTGTCATTGCTGATGACCATGCCGTGGTGAGGCAAGGCTTAAGGGCATTATTTACACAAGCAAATTTTGAAGTAGTGGGTGAGGCAGAAAATGGAGAGCGCGCATACCACGTGTGGTTAGAGACGCAGCCCAATTTGATTCTACTAGATTTGGATATGCCTGGCATAGGCGGCTTAGAGACCATACATCGTATTCTCAATAGAGATTTACATGCCAAAATCCTTATTTTTAGCATGCATGATGACAGTGTATATGCAACACGCTCTATGAAGGCGGGTGCAAAAGGCTATGTGGTCAAAACTGATGCGCCAGAACATTTAATTGATGCTGCAAAAACCATTGTTAAAGGTGGGCATTACATCAGTATTGAGCTTGCACAAAGCATGGCAATGGAGCAGTTTAGTAGCTCCGATAACCCGCTTGATATATTGTCGCCAAGAGAATTTGAAATATTTAGGCGTTTAGCACAAGGGGAATCATTAACCTATATCTCTGAAAGCTTGCATATTGGTTACAAAACAACTGCCAATGTACAAACGCAAATCAGACAAAAACTAGGTGTTGAGACAACCGCGCAATTGGTGCATTTGGCTATTAATCTTGGTATTGTGCAAAAGTAAAATGCACTGTGCTCAATTAAAAGCTTTGATCATACATTTTCGCTTCATTATCTAATGCCTTCACTTGAACGCCTTGTTCAAGCGTATGTGATACGGCAAAATCAAAAAACGGGTCAGCACTAATGCCCACACCCACATCAATGGATAATATTGGTACAGATGCACTACTAAAATCTAGTCGCTTGATATGATAAGCTTTCGCATAATACCCTTGCGTGGTGCGCTCAAAGCCAGTGCGCATGGGGTGTTTGATATTAAAACGAATGTGGTGGCTGAAGGTTGCGCTATCTTCAGCTGACGTGAGATGTGTAGTATTTGCATCTTGATGTTGACTGAGTACTAGTTTCATTTTTCCTGCTTCAGCCCTTAATTTAGCTTCATCACCACTCGCGCCACCACCACAGCCACCGCCAGGGGTTTTGATAGCGACTTTATGCATAAAATAATGACCATCTTCACTCTCCGCAATGACACGAACAAAAGTATTTTTTTCTAGACGTATTCTGGTAGCTACCTGTATTGGCTGCTGTTTTTGGTAGAAATGGAAAGTGGCAGTTAATTGAATTGGGTTGGCATCTACAAATAGGTACACTTTAGAAATGTTCAGTTCTGTCTTGCGCATCTGATTCAGTGTAAAAGTAATAGGTACAATGCTCGCGTCTTCTGCGGTTATTGGTGCTTGAATAGCAATAAAATCGCTGCCATCTTTAATCTGTTGATCTGAAAAAAAGGCCGCTTTGATGACAGGCCAGTAGCTTTCATCGATATTGGCGGCATGCGCTAGAGTAACATTACCTAATAAAAACAGGCTGCATAAAAAAAGCCACGCACTTTGCTTAATAGAGTAGCTTGGCATGGCTTTTAGGCGGGCTAAATGAGTGGTTTAATCAATTTAGTGTATGACGACACCCCAAGGTAATTGCCCAACCGCAATTTCAGTCAGTGCTTTATTCTCAACCGTATCAATGACGGTGACACTATTGCTACGACCATTGGCAACGTAGAGTTTTTTGCCATCAGGGGTGAGCGCCATATTCCAAGGGCGTTTACCTACTGGCACAGTAGCAATGACCGTGTTGTTGGCTGTATCAATCACGCTTACATTACCATCGCCACCATTGCTGATGTAAACACGTTTACCATCAGCAGACACTTTGACACCATTTGAGCGTAAGCCTACAGGAATGCGGTGCAAAATAGCCCAATCACCGACTGAAACCACTTCTACTAAATTGGCCGCTTCATTGGCAATATAAGCAAACTTGCCATCTGGCGTAAAGCCAATACCGCGCGGGTGTTTTGTGGCTTTAATCAGGTGCACTGATTTATGTGTGGCTATATCAATCACATCCACATCGCCACTTTCTTCGTTGCTGGCTAATAACCACTTACCATCCGTAGAAAATACACAATGCTCTGGGTTACGACCTTGCGTTTTTGCGCTATGTTTTACCTTGCCTTTGGCTAAATCTACAAAAGAAATCGCGTTTTCTTCTTCTAAACATGCAGCAAGTGTTTGGCCATCAGGTGACACATCAATCCCTTCTGGTTCATCGCCAACTTTGACCATGCGCTCTTGCTTATTCGTTTCTAAGTTGTAAACCGCTACGGCATTTTTATCACGCACAACTACGTAAAGCTTCTTACCATCTGGGTTCATCGCTACCGCTTGAATTTTTTTACCAAACTTTCCATTTTTGGGTAAGGTGTTGACTACGCTATCTGTAGCAGTATCAATGACTGAAACTGTACCATCTTTTTCATTTGGCACGTAGGCAAAAGGAGCCGCCAAAACAGCATGGCTTAATGTGATTAAAGAAGCCAGCGTGATTACTTTTGTAAATTTCATATAGAACCTTAGTGTTAAACAACTAGAAAATGATGCAAGCAGAGAAAAGTGACCTTGAAATGTTTGACTGCATCATAGGTCATAGGGTTGCTTTAAACCTGTGCATGATTTCCTGATTTGATATGGGATTTACTCCCGAAGTTGGGCTCTTTACTGCTAGGTGATGCTAAGCTTGAGTTTTTGCAGCAAAGCGTGAGGATATGCTTTGCCAAAACCAGGCTATTAGCACTAATAAGATAGAGATAAGCCCAAATATCCAGCGCGCATCGCGCTCTGCGCTGGCAGTTTTCTCAAAATTTGCTTGATGCATAGATTGCACAGCATCGCTAGGCGTTTTGATATGTGCAAAACTAAATGCGGTCGCTTGCGCTGCAGATTGTAATAAGGAGCGATTAAAGGCAGAAAGATGCTCGCCTACTTCGTCTAGCATGCCCTCAGGCGCTTTCTCTCCAGGCTTTAACGCTTTCACGTAAGCCAATAAATTAGGATGGTTGCCTTCAAGTACGGCTTCTTCTGGCGTCCAATAGCTCATGATTTGCTGATGACCGTCTAGCCTTGGCACAGGTTGCGGCGCTTCACCACCTATACCTAATAACAAGCCTTTTAGCTTGCCTTTATATTCAAGTAATTCACTGATTCTTGGTGCGGATTTATGCGGCATTTCGTCAGCGTCTGTGAGCATGACAAGATTTAATTTTCTTTTTTCAGCTTCTTTAATGGCAGAAACCAAAGCGCGAATGACCCATGAATCACCAATCCACCGCATACGGCTATCTAGTCGCATGACGACCTCTTCAATCGCTGGGTAATGCCCACAAACTTCTAAGGGCTCAAACAAGACTATGGTTTCATCGCCTGCAAATAAGCCGATTGAAACTTTAGACCCACAGGGTAAGCTTGCCATGGCAGCGCTTACCGCATGTTTGGCTAGGGTTAATCTATCGCTTTGTGGCTTGGGGTAATCCACGTCACGCACATTCATGCTTTCACTGATGTCGATAACAAATAATGTGTCTTGTACTACGCTCTCTAATTGCATCTTGGGCTCAAATAGCACAGGTACTAGTGCCAAGATGGCGAGTAAAAAGATAAGCCCGCCATTGGCCCAACTGTGACGTATAGCGATGCGTAAACGCTTTAGCCAGTAGTTAGCTTGATGTTGCATTAGGGTAAGCCTCTGCGCGTGTTATCTTTCATCATGGCCGTGCCATTGCGTTTAAACGGCTGAAGTGTGACGCCATCAGTCTCGGCTTGCCAGCCTTGGGTGCGTTTCTCCGGGCTCATGCGGTCTAGCAGTTCCAGATTAAATTTAGCTACGTGTAAATCTGGGTCAATTCTTAAGGCATTTTTGTAAGACTCTCTAGCCAGTTCAATTTGTGCGACTGCCTGTTGGTGTGCTCCGCCTTCAGCAATTTTGCTAGCTTGTATGGCCAAATCAAAATATAAGTTTGCTGAAGCAAATTTTGCGCGCGCACGCAGTGCTGGCTGGTTTGTGATTTCTGCCATGCTAAAGGCTTTTGCCGACTCCTCAACATCGTTTCGCCTGCTAATTTTTGCCGCCTTTAAATAGCCAATACTGTAAGCATGTAAGGGTTTGCTGGCATCTAAAGGCATCTTGAGTATGCTTCGATTCAAATAAGCTTGATTAGCGTTTGCTGCCTCTTGCCAGACCAAGGCGTAATAAGCAGTAAGGCTAAAAAAAATCACAGACAAGAACAGCATCGCTGTAGGTAAATAGGGCATCAAAACTAAGAACAGTTTGCTCATAAGCCAGCTTGGGTTGGATGGGGTTGAGCTGCTTTGGGCAGGATATGATTTAGTGTGCATGGCTTAGACCTTCCATTGTTGCAGTTCAAGTTGTTTACACATAAAAAGCCCTGAAATCATCAAAACAGCCAATATGTACAAATGAATCGCATAATCTTTTCTAGGTAAGCGATAGGTGTAGCGCGTTGGTTTGTTGGTGGCGCTTGATACAGCGGCCATGGCTTGTCTAAAGCCTTCTTCGCTATCTACCTCAAAGGCTTTATAGGGCATACCTAATTGCGAAAACACTTGGTGCATAGAGGCAGATTCTTTTTTTGATGCAAATGCTTTGTCTCCTTCAGTGATTATTTCGTTATCTCCCGCAATTACAGTGTCTAAGATGCTAATTTCGCGCTCACCGCGCACATAAATCCACATGAGTTCCGCGCGTTGTTGCATAAAAGCTTGCTTTAAAATTTCTTGGTCTTCACCTTCAATCACCGCATCACCATCAGAAACTAGCAGTATCAGGCGCGAGGCCGTGTAAGGTTTATCTTCAAAGTAACTTAAAGCTAATGCTAAGGCGCGGCCTAATGCGGTAAAGCCTGTGCTTTGGCTTTGTGCGCTAAGTAAGGCTGACTCTGCCAGAGCGCGGTCATTCGTGAGTGGGGCAACGCTGATGGGCGCGGCATTAAAGACCACCAAGCCAAAGGTGTCAGCGGGTCTTTGTTGCATAAACTTTAACAATACGCTGCGAGCAGCTTCAATTTTGCTTAAAAAGTGTGAGGATGATTTAAGCGCCTCTGCGTCTTGGCGGTTATAGTCTCTTCCTTTTAAACCCTCAGACATGCTGCCACTTCTATCTAGTACTACTACAATTTCTGCACCAACGCCTACACGGCTATCTTTTCCACCTTCAGTATAAGGCGCTGCGGCTGCCAAAATAAGGCTGATGATGGCTAAACACGCAAGTGCACGAATGCCCCATTTGATCCACTGCGAGCTCAAGTCATGTGGCCAGTCTTCGAGGCCGGGTAAATTAAAACGCTTAATCCCGTGAAATGCCAATGGCGTAAGCGCCAAAGGTAATAGCCACAACAGTTCAGGCTTACTTAAATGTAGTGTATGAATGTCTATCACTTAAGCTGACTTAGCGAAAAATTTAAACAAAGGCTTAGCTAATGCCTTACGTTGTAAACGCAAGCACAGGCGCTCTGCTATAGCGGTTCGATTAATCCAAGCTAAGCAGGTATTCACATCTAGGCTCACTTCGTTTGGCTCGTGGCTGGCAAAGTAATCATGTCCATAAAACTGCGCCCATGAGGCATTAAAAAACCCAGTAATCGCGTCTTTTTCTGCACTAAGATAGCTGGCTTTATCAAATAGTTGTTGCAAAGTGTTGGGGTATAAGGTCATGCCTGCACTTTGCTTGAGTGCTGCATGTATGCTTTTGAGATGACGCGGCAATAATTGGCTAGGTCGCTCGCGGTTTAGCTGCCTTGCAAGTTGTGTCATCGGCCCTGGTTTAAAAGGTAAAAATGGTAATAAATCTTTTAGCCATGCCCATATGAAGAGCGCCAATATACCCAAACTCAAGCTTAAAATCATAGCTATTTTGGGGGTATGCGTATCAAATAAAAATGGCGGCAGGTTTTGTGCGCGCTTAATCTCAGGTAGTGGAAAAGGAAAGCTAGGCGCATAGTAAAATGCTTGTGGAGGAATGGTAATCACTACAGGCTTATTGCCTTTAGTTTTTAGCTGAATTTCTGGGGTTTTAAGGCTTTGTGCAACTTCTACGGTAGCAAAAAGTTGCCAAACCAATGAAATCTCTAGCGTTTGCCCATGCTCGGTATATTCTACCGACCTCAAATCAAGCCAAGGGCGCATACGGCCTGCGAGTGGCAGGCTATCGGTGTCTAAAGAGTGCCCATTCGGAAGCGCGATGGTGACATGCATGGGCATTAAATCACCCATGGTATAAGCAACATTAGGCAAGTCAACTCTAAGGGCGGGTGTCTGTGCTAACGCAGATTGCGCAAATGCAAAAGGCGCTAACAGCCATAGAACTAAGCATGCAATTATCCTTAAATTCATGCGTTTCGCTCCATAAAATACCGTGTGAGTTGCATAGATTCAAATGTGCCTTTCACCACAAAAGGTTTACATCCATAGGTTCTACTAATGCTTGCAAGCTCATCAATATGTGCTTGCCGCGCAGCCTTAATGCGCAAAATTAAGCTTTTGCGCATCCAAACAAACTGCGTTTGACCTGTTTCACTGTCTCGAACTGTGGCGATACCCCTATGTGGCATCGCATCAACTTCTGCTGGGTCTTGCAGCATCATAGGCACCACATCATGGTGGCTGAGTTGTTTAAGTATTTGCTGATATTGTCCTTTAGGCCATCTAAAGTCTGAGACGATGAAAACCAAGCTTCTGCGTTTAGGAAGTTGCGCAGTGAGTTTGATGAGGCCTTCTACGCTACTGCCGCTTGGCTTAAGCTGAGATAATCGTTGTTTTACCCATAGCCATGCAGAACGGTTAAGCCGAGTAGGCATTACCGCTGATTTAATAGTGGCCTCATTGGCGGTGTATAGCCCAAACGGGTCACCTGAATGATAGGCAGAAAGCGCAATTTGCGAAATAATGTCTTGCGCAACTTGCATGCGATTGACCGCGCCAACATAGCCCATAGAAGCCGAGGCATCTAACAATACAATCACTTTAAAAGCAGTATTCAGATAAAAGTCTCGGACCCATAATCTTTCGAATGGATCGCGCATCGAAGTGCCTAAATCTAGCCTTCTAGGGTCTGGATGATCCCTAAGCATGACCAGCGCACGCAATTGGTCGCCCACGCCAGCAGATAAACCTCTTTTGGCACCAGGTTGGTTGCCAGCAGGTTTCCACTGTATACGATAATGTATCAATGACTTAGTGGCCATATAAAGTTTAAAACTAAGGGCTTGGTGCGTGATTCAATATGGCTTGTGTATAAGCACGCGCGAGCCAACTACGTTGCAGCTCATAAATCGGTGTAAAAAACACCCGATGCGCCACTACTTCGTGAAACACGGCCGCAACATCTTGCGGGGTCAAGTTTAATCGTCCATCTAACCATGCCGCCACCTTTGCTGCGCGAACTAGCATGCTGCTTCCGCGAGGCCCCATGCCCGCCACCATTAACTCCGACATTTCAACTTCGGGCAGTTGAATGCCATAGTCTTGCGGGCGGTGAGTGGCTTTGCGTAAATGCTCTACAAAGTCTTGCACTGCAGCATTAGCCGTGACTTCAGTTTGTATTTTAGAGGCGAAACTTGCTAAGGCTTTATAGTCTATCGTATCTGGCGTCACCGCTTTAATTAAGGTGTCTGTGTTATGAAAGCGCGTTTCAAAGGTTAAAGCTTTGTGAACCTCACTATTGTCGTCTGGAGCAATTTCAATTTCCATTAAAAAACGGTCACGCGCAGCGCCAGGTAACTCAAAGGTTTCTTCTTTTTCAACTGCGTTGCGGTCAGCAAATACTTGCAAGTAAGGAAAGTGATATTCACGGTTAAATGCAGTAATGCTGCGCTCTGCCATGACGCGCAATAAAAGTGAATGCACTTGTGGGCGCGCGCGATTGATTTCGTTAAAAAAGAATACAGAGAGATTTTCACCTTGCGTTAAGATAGGGCCAGGGTCTACTTTTGGTTTACCCTCATGGTCAATATATGTGTGATAAATTAAATCTTGAGGCATTAAATCAATAGTGCCTTCTATACGTTGATAACCACCACCTAAGCCTAGTGCAGCAGAGCGTAATAGCGTAGTTTTGCCTACCCCCACATTCCCTTCTAGTAAGACATGGCCGCGTGAAAATATCGAAATAATTAATAAGCGAATCGCAGGAGATAAGCCTAGGATAATGCTGTTTAACTCTTTTTCTAATGTGAGTGCGCGATTGCGCCAATCAGAGAGCGTTTCATGGCTTGCAGGCATAGTTTAGTGAGTCCTCTTTTTTTGTTTACCAGCCTCTTTTTATCTTTGTTAATTTGACTGTGTTTGGGTATGAATTATCCTGATTTGCTCAATTAGGAATAGGGAAAAATTCCTAAGATGTGAGGCTAAACCTATGATTTGTGTGATGACCTTATAAATTTGTGTAAGTTATAGGCAAAAAAAAGTCAGGTAGTGGAGACTACCTGACTTTATTAACTATGGAGATCAAGATACTCGCTAAACAATCAAACTCTAGCTAATTTCTTGATATGTATATTAGGCTCAATTTTTAATCTGACCTACCAACAATCTCCTAAAAAACGATAGGAGAATCTCCCGAAGCTTTGATAATGCTCACTACTTTTCAATCGCCTTTTTCAATCCCACTTCAGCTGCGTTATAAAGCTCGTTAATGGCTTTATTTGCGGCTGGGTTATCTTCACCTTCAGGGGCTTCCATGGTGTTGGCTTTATTGTAAAAACGAGCAGTAAGCGTGATTGTAGTAAGCCCTGCAGTAGCTGCTGGTTTAACTTGAATGACTGTACGATAGTTGCTGACTGCAATAGTACTTTCTTTGCCATCTATCATTTTGTAATCAAGCTTCATCTCTTCGTCATTCACTTCACGAAGTTTTTCTAAAAATGTTTTACCGTTTTTAAGTGTCACCAAACGATGTGGCAATGTTTTGTCGGACTCTATATCTTTTCTGTCCTCTAATTTAACATCGGTCACATCTGGATGCCACTTGCCAATAGCGCCAAAGTCTTTTACCACTGCCCAAACTTTGTCTGGCGTTGCTTTTACATCAAATTTTTTCTCTACTTTTTGGCCGCTGGGGCCATGTGCAGAGGCGCTTAGAGGCATTAAACAAACCAATGCCAACATGCTCAGAATACGTTTCATACAATCTCCAATCGACTTTATTTTTTAGGGCTAGGTGTTTTTTCT
>CAZAHP010000039.1:0-4570 GCA_964484985.1 uncultured Methylophilaceae bacterium | reverse complement strand
ACCACTTCACGTATCACCTTTTGTTGTGTTGGCGCGTTGGCGGCAGAGGCTGCAATAGGTAATAACAGAGCAGCAGAAAACAAAATAGAAAACAATTTCATACACAAAACTCCTAAAAAATTAATAATTACAACAGCACTTACTTACACGATTACAAGCATAAAAAATTATGGTTTATTTACAGCAGCTTCTTCATTAATGCTTAAGCACTACATGCTTTTTTTCTAATTGCTCTTTTAAACTCATCAAGCCTGTTTCATACCAATTTGTTATCGCTGCAATTGCAGCCACATTATCTTGGCCTTCTGGGGCTTGCATTTGATTGGCTTTATTACTAAAACGACCCACCCAAGTGACAATCGACTTTTCTGCATCAGGGCTAGGCTTAACAGAAATTGCATCAGAGTAGTTACTAACAGGCATATCCCCTTGTTCTAGTGTGACGCCAATTTTCATGTCTGACTCTTGTGTTTCGCGCTGCTTTTCAACGAGAGTCCCACCATTTTTGAGTCCTAAGGTTCGATAGTTCACAACCTTTCCGTCAGGCTCGGTTTTTTGTTCTAGCGTGGTGCTTTTTACGCCTGAATGCCATTGATGCATGCCGCCAAATTGACCTAATAATGCCCATACCTCTTTAGGGCTCGCCTCAATCACAATTTCTTTAGAAACCCTTTGCGGGCTTGGCCCGCAAGCTAGGCTAAGCATAGGCGTTAAGCCCAACACCAAGACCGCGAGACGAGTAAAGTTCATTATGGGTTACCTATAAACTGGCCAAATGCGCGGCTTTTTGATGCCGTAGCTACGCGCTTGATAATTTGGTGTGTTTTTGCATCAATAATGTTGATTTCATCATCCATCCAACTCGCAACCACCACGTGGTTGTGTTTGCTGTCATAGCTAATGCCTTCAGGGAAGCCACCAGTAGGAATAGTGGTAATCACTTTAAATGTTTTGGTATCAATCACAGAGACGCTATCAGCCCCCGTGTTGGTGACATAAGCGCGTGAACCGTCAGTATTGCTCACTACGCAATAGGGATGCTCACCAACTGGTATAGTGGCGATGACTTTATCGCTATGGGTGTCTATCACCGTGACTGAGTTACTTTCAACATTCACCACATACAAATTTCTACCTTCACCGCCAAGCGCCATGCCAAAAGGGTGTTTGCCTACGGCAATATGATGAATAGGCTTTAGGCTGCGAATATCAATGACGCCCACTTCGTTGCTGTCACGGTTTGCAACATACAAACTTGCACCTTCTCGGCTAATCACCATCCCCGCTGGGGCTTTACCCATGGGTATGGTGTTAAATGCTTGTTGAGCATCTTTGTCTAAAATGTGGTCGGTATTAAACACCATGATTTGGTCATGAAACCAATCAGCCACAAACAGTTGTGATGCGTTTTTACTTAGGGCTATGCCTACTGGGGCAATACTTAATTTGATTTCCCCAATGTTTGTATTTGACTTCATATCGATGACACTGATTGAACGGCCTTCAACATTAGAGATGTAAACATGATTTCGAGAGTGGTCGATAGCGACACCTACAGGGGCTTTGCCTGTTGGAATGGTTGCTACTACTTGCTGACTATTGAGGTCTATGGCAGAGACATTGTCAGCGCCTTGGTTGGTGATATAGGCTACTGGGGCTGCGCTGCAAATTGCTAGATGCAATTGCACTAAAAGAAATACTACAAATAACGCTGCGTTTTTCATTTTTTGTAAGATAGCTGAAGCAAGTTTTTGGCTTGCTTCAGTATTTTTGTTGGTAAATTAAGGGTTTACTTACCAGTTTTTACGCGCAGGGTCACCACGGTATGTCGTTCTTAAGAACGTAATAATTCTCCATAGTTCATCATCTGTTTTGATGATGCCGCCAAATGCTGGCATAGGGCCAACCACATTTTCACGACCTTTTCTGCTTGTGCTTAAATGTTTTTGTAACTCATCGCTGCCTAATGCAATTAAGCGGAATAAGGTGTCATCATCGCTACCATATACCCATGTTTCATTCGATATAGGAGGGCACATGCCACCACCACCTGTGCCGCCATGGCAACCATTGCAACTGTTACTCATATAGCGTTTTTGTCCCCACTTAGCCATGTCAGGATTATTGGCATAAGGGTTTTTTAGTTGGCCAATTGGTGTCGCTTTTACACGCTCAAGAGGTGTCATCACATCCGCAGGCGGCGGCGGTGCTTCACCCATGGCTTTCTTTTGTTCTGGCACTTTAAAGCCATCTGCACCTACTGCTTGCTCTGCGGCAGGCTCATCAGCCGCAGCTAGTACGATTGGAGCAGGCGCAGCAACTTGTTTGCTTGTTGCTTGTGTATCAACTTTGCTGGCCTTAGTACTAGGCACAGGGGCTGTAGCAGCATTTGCGCATGCGACTAAAATGCCTAAAGTGAATAATGAAATAGTGTATATACTGCGTTTGTTCATACTGTGCCTTTCAATTGAATCGCAAAATGCTGTGTTGTCAAAATTTACAGCGTCCAGCATTAAACGCTTTATTGCTTTATATAGATTACGGAGTTAGTCCCATCAGGTGATAGGACTTTTTCCCGATATGGTTGTTGATTAGTGTGTGGTTTGTTCTAAAGCTGCAATCGCTTTTGTTGCCTCATTTTCTTTAGCAAGCATCAGCGCTGTTTTACCTTCATCGTCCTTCAAATTAGCATTAGCGCCTGATTTGAGTAGGAGAGTGACTATCATGTCTTGGTTACCAAAAGCAGCAATCATAAGTGGTGTTAAACCACCTGCATTTTTAGCGTTTGGGCTTGCTTTGTACTGCAATAAAGTTTGCGCTAATTGTTGATTGCCCTTTTTAACTGCCAGCATGAGCGCGTTATATTTGGCGCTGCCCATGGCTAAGTCTGGGTTAGCATTGTTATCTAACATTGCCACTACTGCGTTGGCCTTGTTATCAAACACGGCCATTGCCAAGGCGCTCATATGGTCTTTATTCAATACATTAAAATCGGCTTTGTATTTACCAAGCAACCTAAAAATTTTAGGTTCGTTAAGCTTTACAGCGTGCATCGCAGCAGTCCAGCCATCGTTATCTTGTAGATTGGGTTTTGCGTTGTAGGCCAGTAAGCCATTAATCACGCTTAAATCCCCACTTTTTGCCGCAACCATCAAAGGTGTTTGGTTGTCGGTATCTCTGGCATCGACTTTTGCCCCGCGTTTTAATAGATACTCAATGCGTGGGTTGTCACGTGCGATGGTGGCGTTGTGTAGCTCTTGATCTAAAGTTGAGCCTTGTCTTAAAGCTTCATCTATCATTGCAGGGAGTGCGGCCACATCAGATTGTGGGGGCAGAATTTCATGCCTCACAATCGGCTTATAAGGCCCGTGAGAGGGTAGGTCGCCTGAAACAACGCACTCATCACATTTAACGAGAGGCACGCCATAGTCCACATAGACTTGTTTGATTTTATCTTTTTCTTTTTCTAAAACAGCTTCAATCTTGGCTTTAAGCTCTTTAGCATTTCTACGCATACCAATCGCCAATGGAAACTCCATGGGTGTTTTATCATCCATCAAATTTACTGGCACAACCGTCACAGGCTCTTTTTTAATGGTTTTATACCAACCCGCCATTGGCCCCCATAGCGCAGCCACATCTAGTTTGCCATCTAGCATATTTTGCACATCCATATGCGGCTGACGTTCTGGACGCAAATCAGCATCATGGGCAATGGTGCGCACGATGGTATTGGCGCGATTAATGCCATGTTCTTGCAATACTGTTCTGATTGCCGAGTGTTGAAATACACCTACTTTATAATCGTTTAGTAACTTAGGGTCTTCTAATGATTTAATATCAATGCCTTTATCGCTTCGGTAAGCCAATACAAAGGTGCTTTTGTAGATCGGTTTTGTGGTCATCATGCGCTCATCTTCAGGCGTCATGTCCATCAAAATATCGCACTCATTATTATCAAATGTCTGGCGTGTTAGCCCGCGGTTTAAATAGGGGCGGTAAAAGTAACTCACCGAAGTACCCATGCCTTCAGCAATGATTTGTGCAATTTTGTTTGAGTAGCCTTCACCCTTGTCGTTAGACATAGGCAGGTTGCCAGGGTCAGCACAGACGCGCAAAGGAGCTGCTTTTTTAGAGGTTTCATCTTCAACGGTATCATTTGCATTTGCTAAGGCAATATTCTGGCTAATTAACAAAACCGCAGTGGTGATGACTGAACGCTTAAATTGAGTTTTCATCGTTTTGAATTGCATAGACATCTAAACCTCTTTTATCTTAAATGATTAAATTTACGTTATTTAATTAAAGTTAACTACACTTTAAATACATTTAACAACATTTAGAATATTCGTGTTTTGAATAGTTCTAATCGTCATTAAGTATATTGCGTGTCAGACTGACTAAAATCTCACATCCAATAGACTCAATATCTCAAACAAAAAAACCAGAAGGTGGCATAAGCCACCCACTGGTTTAATTTATTTCATGAAGTACTAATTCAATTTCAATTAGTCCACACGGAATGTAAACAATGTACCGCCTTGAGGAATCTTATCGAGACCTGAAGCTT
>CAZAHP010000038.1:8384-17941 GCA_964484985.1 uncultured Methylophilaceae bacterium | reverse complement strand
ATTGAGTACTTAATTAATATAGATGCTTTGCTAGCTTGTTGTATGTTTTTTTGTAGTTCATAATCTTATGCTATGAATGCACAAGAATTAATTACAGCAGCAGGGTTGCGCTCGACCAAAGCGCGTTTGGCGGTTTTAGGTATTATTGCGGACGCGAGTAGTGCTTTGAGTCATCCTGAGATTTTAGAGCAGCTTTCAGCGAGTAAAGAGTTTGACCGCGTGACGATTTATCGTGTGTTAGATTGGCTGACTGAACACCACCTTATTCATAAAATTTCGGGCGAGAATCGCGCTTGGAAGTTTCAGCTTTCTCAAACCAAGTTTTCATCACCATCAGCAAAATCGAATCCTAGGCAGTTGCTAGATAATGGCCATCAGCATGCACATTTGCATTGCACTGCTTGCGGAAAAATCACTTGCGTTCATGAGCTTGAGCCGCATTTCCCTGACGATGTGCTTAAAAAATATCATGTTAGTGCTATAGAAATCAACATTAAAGGCTTGTGTGCGCTTTGTAGTTAATCAGCTTTTTGCGCGTATATTTATTTGTGTAAAAACTGCTGAATTTTGTCATTCTCGCCTAATAAAAACCTAGTTAAGAATTTGATTTGGCTAGATTACTGCATGTGCGGCTGTAAAAGTTGATTGGTATTTGGGCTTTGTGCAAAGGTCTTAGTTAAATGATTGCATTACAGAACTTGCGTTTTCGCTACCCTAAAGCTGCTGCCGCATGTATTGAGATTGCACAGTTTGAGGTGCAAGCGGGCGAGCGCATTTTTTTGTATGGGCCAAGTGGCAGCGGCAAAAGCACCTTGTTGGGTTTGTTAGCTGGTGTGCTTGTGGCTGAGCAGGGTTTGCTGAGTGTTTTTGGGCATGATCTTAGTTTGCTTAACCAGTCGCAGCGCGATTGTTTACGTGCAGATAATATTGGCTATATTTTTCAGCAATTCAATCTTATCCCCTATCTTTCAGTGTTTGAAAACGTGGTGTTGCCTTGCCACTTTTCTGAACTTAGATTATCGCGAGCTTTGGCACATGGGCATTCATTACAAAACGAGGCGGAGCGTTTATTAAGCCACTTAGATTTGCACCCATCTCTTTGGCATAAGCCTGTGACTGATTTGAGCGTGGGGCAGCAACAACGCGTTGCTGCTGCGCGTGCCTTGATAGGTAAGCCTGCATTGATGATTGCTGATGAGCCAACTTCGGCATTAGATGCTGATAGACAACATGCTTTTCTTGAGTTGTTGTTGAGTGAGTGTATTGATGCAGAGTCTACGCTGATATTTGTAAGCCATAACCGCAGCCTTGCTGCGTCTTTTAGCCGTGAGCTTGATTTAAGCGTGATCAATCAAGCGCATCATCAGGTAAATAGTTGATGAAGTATTTACTTAAACTTGCTATTAAGAGCGCATTTAACCGCCGCTTTACCTTAGGCCTAACTATGTTTGCGATTGCCTTAAGTGTAGCGATGTTGCTGGGCGTGGAGCGTCTGCGCGACCAAGCGCACCAAAGCTTTAGCCATTCGATTGCGGGTACAGATTTAGTCGTGGGGGCAAAAAGCAGCCCTGTGCAATTAATGTTATATGCTGTTTTTAGAATCGGTGAGGCTGATAGCAATATGAGCTGGAGTGCTTATCAGGCGGTTGCTAAAAACCCTTTGGTGGCTTGGTCTATCCCTATCTCACTGGGTGACTCGCACCGCGGCTTTCCTGTACTGGGTACTACAGGGGCATATTTTGAGCATTTTCATTATGGTGATGGCAAAGCGCTAAGCTTTTCACAAGGTAGACCTTTTAGCGAGGTTTTTGATGCGGTGATTGGTGCGGAAGTTGCCAAGCAGCTTGGTTATTCGCTTGGCGACAGTTTGATACTCAGCCATGGTATGCAAGAGGCGCATTTACATGAGCATGCAAATAAGCCCTTTAAAATTGTTGGCATATTGCGCCCTACAGGCACGCCTGTAGACCGTACTGTGCATATTAGTTTAGAGGCGATGAATGCTATACACCTTGATTGGGTCGGCGGCGCACCTATGCCAGGGTTTAGCATCCCAGCCGAGTATGTAAAAAAATTTGATTTAAGCCCTAAAGAGATTACAGCAACGCTGGTGGGCTTACACAACCGTGCTATGGTGTTTAAAATTCAGCGCGAAATTAATCTTTATAGCAAAGAGCCTTTAATAGCTGTCATGCCTGGGGTAGCATTAACGCAATTATGGCAAGTGGTGAATGTAGCTGAAAAGTCTTTATTAGCAGTATCTGCCATGGTGGTCGTGGTAGGCTTAAGTGGGCTGGTTGCTGTCATACTCGCGGGTTTAAACGAGCGTAGGCGCGAGCTTGCCATTTTGCGCTCTGTGGGCGCAAAACCCAGCCATCTATTTTTTCTGCTGATGAGTGAGGGCTTATTAGTGACTATTATGGGTATCGTTTTTGGCCTGATATTGCTAGCATTACTCAGCTTGACCTTAGCACCTATGGCGCAAGCACAATATGGCATTGTCATACAAAACACCATGCTATCTTTTGCTGAGCTAAAACTCATCACACTCGTACTAGGTGTGGGGGTATTGGCTAGCATCATCCCTGCTTACCGCGCTTATCAGCTCTCTCTAGTTGATGGCTTAACTCCGCGAATCTAAACTGTGTCGATTAAATCTACCTTACTTAAAATTGCCTTAGCTGCTCTATTGGCGTGCTGCATTTCGGCTTGCAATCAATCAAAAAACAAGAGTAAAGCTGGCTCGCATGACTTCCCTATTATTGACTGGAGCATGCTCACACCGCCTAAATGGGACGCGATGTCCTCACTCAAAGGCACTGATTTAAGTAAGCTTCAAGACTCAGACCCTAAAGCCGTTGAACTGTTAAAAAATGTACGTGAGCAATGGAATAATGCCCCTGTTGTTAAAAGCTGGGATGGTCATGCTGTGAGCATCAAGGGCTATATTGCCCCACTAGATGGCGACGCCACGCACATTAAAGAGTTTTTATTAGTGCCTTATTTTGGCGCTTGCATACACTCCCCGCCCCCACCAAGCAACCAAATTATCCATGTGCGCATCAAGGGGCTGGCAATTCCATTTACTAATTGGGATTCTTTCGTCACAGTAAGTGGTGTGCTGCAAGTAAAAGCATCTAGTACGGGCTTAGGTGATGCAGGTTATCAAATGCAAGCCGAAACGCTCCAAGTAATTAACTAGTTGATAAGCATAAAAAACTTAAATAATTACCAGCTATCATTCAGATATTTTTCTAGCCACATCTAAATATGCAATTTTGTTGCATATTTAGCTAAACAATATTAAAATGCAACAAAATTGCATTTTAATATCTCATGCCCACCCCAGAATCTCAAATACTTGCCATGCCTGAAAGCGCCTATATGAATGCTGAGCAACTAGCATTTTTTAAAGCCTTGTTATTGCAAAACCAGCAACAAATTGAAGCCAACTTTAGCAGCACCAGCGAACATCTAAGAGAAGTTGAAGATGCGGCAGACCCCGCAGACCGTGCCACGGAAGAAGAAGTACGCGGCTTAGAACTACGTACGCGAGACCGTGAGCGCAAACATTTAAAGGCGATTCGTTCTGCATTACAACGCATTGAAGATGGGGTGTATGGCTACTGCGAAGAAACTGGCGAGCCGATTGGTGTTGCGCGTTTAATTGCACGCCCCACCACAAAACTCTGTATTGAGGCGCAAGAACGTCATGAGCGACGTGAGCGCAAATTTAGCAATTCACTTGCTACATAAGGAAACCCCATGAAAAAGCTACCCGTCACTGTGTTATCAGGTTTTTTAGGTGCAGGCAAAACCACCCTACTCAACCATATTCTCAATAACCGCGAAGGCAAACGCGTAGCTGTCATTGTCAATGACATGTCAGAAGTCAACATTGACGCACAATTGGTGCGTGAAGGTGGCGCTGCGCTTTCACGCCAAGAAGAAAAATTGGTCGAAATGAGCAACGGTTGCATTTGTTGCACCCTGCGTGAAGATTTATTGGTAGAAATTACCCGCCTTGCCCAAGAAAACCGTTTTGATTATTTACTGATTGAAACCACTGGCATTTCAGAGCCATTGCCAATTGCGGAAACCTTTACCTTTGCCGATGAAGATGGCACATCTTTGGGCGATGTCGCACAACTCGACACCATGGTGACAGTGGTGGATGGCTATAACTTCTTAAAGGATTATAGCTCACAAGACATGCTGGCTGCGCGTGGCGAATCATTGGGTGAAGAAGATGAACGTACCGTGGTGGATTTACTGGTTGAACAAATTGAATTTTGCGATGTGCTGGTAATCAACAAGACCGACTTAATGAAACCAAGCGAAATTGCTCAGCTAGAAGGTATTTTAAAAACCTTCAATCCACGTGCGCAAATTACCCACAGTAGCTTTGGCAAAGTGCAACTCGACCGCATCATGAACACGGGCTTGTTTGACTTTGACCAAGCCGCTGAAGCACCTGGTTGGTTGCAAGAACTACGTGGCGAGCACGTACCTGAGACAGAAGAATATGGCATCTCAAGCTTTGTTTACCGCGCCCGCAAGCCATTTCACCCACAAAGGTTGTGGCAGTGGTTTAACACTGAGTGGCCAGGAGTTGTGCGCTCTAAAGGCAGATATTGGATTGCCTCACGTCCAGAGTTTTGCGCCACTTGGTCGCAAGCAGGCGCAGTCACCCGCACCGAACTTGCTGGCATGTGGTGGGTAGAAACACCAAACGAAGATTGGCCTGACGACGAAGAAAGTTTTAACCATATTAGGTCGCGTTGGCAAGAGCCTTATGGCGATAGACAACAGGAAATCGTCATCATTGGTATGCACATGGATAAAGAGGCATTGATTACAAAATTTGACGCTTGCTTGATGTCAGAGGCTGAAATCGCATTAGGCATGGATGCTTGGCGAAACTTGCCAGACCCATTTCCAGCCTATGGAAATATTGAGCAAGAAGTGACGGAGGCAGCATAGCCATGATTTCATATCGAGCCCCTTCTATTCAGTTGCATGAGTCAAAAGCCCATTTGCAGTTTAGTGATACTGTCTTTAAAAACTTAGCTTTTATCGATACCAGTGCATTTAACCCACTTGAGATGTTGGATATTTTTGAGCACGACCGTCAAATTAAAGTGATTGAACGACCGAGCAACTCCATCATCATGCAATACTTAACAGCGGCAAGCGCTCAATTAAATCAGGGTTTTAAATACGTATTGCAGGCCAACCAGACTCCATCAACCAAACTATTACTGAACAACGCGCTACCTGACATCGCGGGCCGTGACGCATTTCTAGCAGATTTAGATTATTTGAGCACCTTGTATTTAGATTTAATTGGTTGCCCACAAATAGGCATACGCTTAGAAGTATTAAACGCAGCGATGTGCCCTAAATTTCATGTGGATAAAACGGGTATACGTATGCTTTGTACCTATGTTGGTCAAGGAACTCAGTGGCTAGATGATGCTTACGCAGATAGAAGCAAGTTAGGCATGGCGGCTGTGAAGTTGGACGATAGCGATTCTGGCTTAATATTAAATCAGTGCGGCGTACATCAAGTACCTACTTTTGCGATTGCCCTATTAAAGGGGAGTTTATGGCAAGGTAACCATATGCGCGGCATTATTCATCGTTCTCCTGCCATCATTAATAATCAAACCAGAATCTTATTAGCGCTAGATGCAATATGGTGATGTTGCATGTTTTGAAAAGAACGCCTGCTTTGATAAGTCTAATATTGCGTTCAATTTAGACGAATCAGCAGTATGACCTTATTACAAATTATTTTGGCGACCTTGATAGGCGGCGTATTTTCAGTGCTGTTGGCTGCCACCGTTGCGCTAACCTTTCTAGCCAAATTTGCCAATCGTATGGTGGCATTTGCTGTGGGTGTTTTGCTTGGCTTTGCCTTAACCGATTTGTTGCCTGAAGCAGTGCATCTTGGTCTAGACATCACCGAGCTTGGTTGGGTGTTGGTGTGCGGCATTATGGGGTTTTTCCTTTTGGAAAAAATGGCTTTATGGCGACATGACCATGCGACCGAATTAGGTCACACCCAAGAAAAACCGATTGTTTCAATGATTATCATAGGCGATTCTATGCATAATTTTGTGGATGGCATTTTACTTGCCGCCGCCTTTTTGACGGATTGGAAATTAGGCTGGGCTGCCGCGATTGCTATTACCGCACATGAAATACCACAAGAAGTCTCTGACTTTATGGTGTTGTTAGATGCAGGCGTCACCAAATCAAAGGCACTATTTTTGAATGCCATTTCAGGCGCAGCGATGACCGTTGGCGGTGTGGTAGGCTGGTTAAGCTTAAGCAATGCCCAAGCTGCTATTCCCTATGTACTCACCATGGCCGCAGCCAGTTTTATCTATATTGCAGTGGCAGATTTAGTGCCCGAGTTACATCACCATCGCAAACCACGCGACATGTTTTTTCAACTGAGTTTAATGGCAATGGGGCTTGGTGTAGTAACCATTGCAAAAGCCTTAGAACATTTAGGAGCATAAGATGACAACACAAACCATGATTCCTGTGACAATATTAACTGGATTTTTAGGCGCTGGTAAAACCACCTTACTTAACCGAATTTTAAGCGAACATCACGGTAAGCGCATTGCCGTGATTGAGAATGAATTTGGGGAAGCAGGCGTGGATGGTGAATTACTCATTCAAGGTGAAGAACAAATTGTAGAAATGAACAATGGTTGCATTTGTTGCACTGTGCGTGGTGATTTAGTGCGCATACTTGGGGATTTATCAGAGCGCAACTTGGCTGGAGAATTACGTTTTGACCGCGTCATTATTGAAACAACTGGCTTGGCTGACCCCGCGCCCGTTGCACAAACTTTTTTTGTAGAAGATGAGATTCGGCAGCATTACAACCTCGACGCGATTATTACAGTCGTGGACGCTGTGCACGGCATGCAACAACTGGACGAGCATCATGAGGCACTGGAGCAAGTGGGCTTCGCCGACAGAATTTTACTTTCTAAAACTGATTTGGTGAGCCCAGAAGCAACACAAGCCATTACCACAAGAGTACGCCAAATGAACCCTCGCGCGCCAATTAAGCAGGTGCATTTCGGCCAAACAGACATCAATGATATTTTGGATATTGCAGGCTTTTCACTAGAAGAAATTCTAAAAATTGAACCAGACTTTTTAGAAGATGTGAGCCATGAGCACGACGATGATGTTGCTTCATTCGTATTTCGCTCTGAACGCCCATTCAACATGGACAAATTAGAAGTGCTTTTAAGTGCAATGCTAGAAATTTATGGCGTACAACTCTTGCGTTACAAAGGCATATTGCATGTAGCTGGCGATGACAAGCGCTGGGCGTTTCAAGGCGTGCATATGCTCATGGGAGGTGAACAAGGCAGCGCATGGAAACCAAACGAAAAGCGCGAATCTGTCATGGTGTTTATAGGTAAAAATCTGCCACAAGATAGATTTCAACAAGGCTTAGCGTTATGCCTAGATTAAACTTAATTCAAATATCAGTTCATTAAAGGGAAAGAAAATGAAGCAAAAAGCCATTTACAGTTTGGTGTCGGCAATTTTATTGCAATCACCACTGATGTTATTTGCAGAAGAAAATCGTTTGCAACTAGATAGTGTTGTTGTGATTGGTAAAAAAGAATTTAACATAGATAAAGACTTGGCTGGTTCAGTAGATGTCATCACTCGCGACGAGCTGGAATATGAGCATGTCACCGACACCTTGGAGCTATTTACCAAAACACCAGGCGTGGTACTTTCACGATATAACCAAGGCATTATCAATACCGACCTTTCCATTCGTGGCTTTAGTGGTGACGGTGAAACACCTCATGCAAAATTGTTAGTAGATGGTATTCCATCCAATTTGTTTAACGGTTATAACGAGTTGGATTATTTATTCCCGACTAATATTGAAAGTATACAAGTATTTAAAGGCACTAGTGACGCCACAACTGGCTTGTTCGCAACAGCAGGTAGTTACAAAGTTGAAACGCGTAAAGATATTGGTAAACAACTGCAACTCGGCTATGGTAGCTTTAATACTCGTGAACTACAGGGATATTATGGTGATAAGCAAGGTGAGTTCAAGCAGAACTATGCAATAGGTTATCGTGCAGGCAATGGTTTTCGTGACAATACTGATTTAGAAAAAATTGCGCTCTCAGGCCGCTGGCAATATGACTTTGAAAAATCCAGCTTGGCCTTAAGCACCAAATATGGCAAATACAATGCTTTTGAAGCGCCAGGTTACTTAAATAAAGCACAGGCAAGATCAAGTCGCACCAGCTCTGCCATAAACGCGCAAAACGATGGTGGTGAGAAAGAGTTTAAGCACATTAGTTTGCATTATGATTATTTTGTGAATAATGATATTGATTTGAGTGTAAAAACTTATTGGCAAAATTTCGATCGATTCAGAAGCGTGCGTTTTGTTGCTAGCCCTAATGACGAACTTAGAGAGGATGACCAAACATCAAAAGGCTTAATTGCAAAATTAAATTGGCGTTTTCACCCAAACTGGTCGCTTGAAACGGGCTATGACATTGAGTTGCAAGACGTGAAAGAAGTGCGCCAACGTAAGAATGCTAGGGGCGTGAATATCATCAGACGTAGCAACGATTTTGATTTTGACGCACAAGGTGCTTATGTAAAAATTGAAAACACCCCTGTCGATTGGTTACGTTGGAACTTTGCCTTACGTGCTGACAGACTAGATGCAGATGCGAACAAGCCATTTATTGCTGGCACTAATGCCAGCCCGGCCCGCGCTGTGGCCACAACTTTGCATGATTCTCAAACCATCGTACAACCTAAGCTCAACGTATTTGCAAATGTCACTGATGAACAAACAGTATTTTTTAATGCTGGTAGAAGCTTTCAAACGCCAACGGGCGGCGATTTAAACACATTAAATAACACAGTTGCAGTAGATGTCGGAATCAACGATGGCTGGGAGTTAGGCCTAAAAAGCACATGGAACAAGCACATCAACACCCGTGTTTCATACTGGCAGCAGGTTGCAGAAGATGAGTTTGTGCCCGTGGATGGCACAAGACAACTGATTGGCGAAACCAAACGTCAGGGCGTGGATACAAGCATAGACATGACATTGAGCGATATGTGGTCATTATGGGCTAACTTATCGATGGTCAATCAAAAAATCACGAAAGGGCCTGATAATAAAAGAGCGTTAGATGGCAACCGTATTCGTGGTATTCCTGACCATACGGCATCACTGGGCTTGCAGTTTACACCTAACAGTCAATGGATTGCTCGTGTGCATGTAGACAGGCAAGGCGCTTACTATGTGAATGAAAATAATATCGGTGGCGAATATGGTGCTTATACCCTCACCAATGCCAATGTGGACTACAAAACTAACTGGGGCAGAGTCAGCTTACTAGCGAATAATATTTTTGATAAGTATTATGAATATGTTTTTGACTTTACTAGCAATGCCACCGATTTGAACTTTTCGCCAGGTGCAGGTCGTAACTTTATGCTAACTGCCACCTTGGACTTTTAATTAG
>CAZAHP010000038.1:4856-8284 GCA_964484985.1 uncultured Methylophilaceae bacterium | reverse complement strand
GGGCTTAAATCAACATCATGGCAACAAGCTTGTGAACAATACTCCAAAGGCATGAAACAAAAAGTCATGCTGGCGCTAGCTTTAGCTAAACAAGCCAAACTATTACTGATGGATGAACCTAACTCAGGCCTAGACCCGCAAGCGACAGAAGAACTTAACCAGCTAATTATCACTTGCAAACACAATGGCATGGGCGTGCTAGTCGTTACGCATGATGTGCTCTCAGCTTTGGCATTTTCAGACCGTTTGCAGATGTTGACGCAAGGGCATTTACAAGCGGTGACAATAGACCAAAGCAATCTATCGCTAGAACATCTTAAGCAATTGTATTTAGGTCAAGCATGAATATGACGGCTGTTTGGGGTGTGACTCGTAATGAGTGGCGTCGATTAACCTATACGCGCACACCCGTTTTATTGCTATTGATATTGGTGAGCCTGTGGGTGATTGCCACTTTTGCAGCATATCACCATTGGCAAGAACATGCTCGCCATGTAGCCGAAGTCACAAAAAAAAGCCAACAAGACTGGCATTCACAACCTGAGCGTCACCCACACCGCGTGTCGCACTATGGCGACTTTGTTGCCAAGCCCTTGCACCCACTAAGCGTAATAGAACCTGGCATCCTTGATCAGTCTGGTTATTTGGTTTATTTGGAAGCACACCGTCTAAACAGTGCCAACTTTAACCCAGCAACCGAGGCCACCAGCTTGGGGCGTTTTCCACTGATTACACCAAGTATGATTGTGCAATGGTGGATGCCTTTATTCCTCATCATGGTGGGCTATCACTGTATTACTTCAGAAAAAATTACTGGTGCATTGGCTTACATGCGAGGCAATGGCACATCCGCTTGGACCATTGCTATAGGCAAATATTTGTCCTTATTTATTCCTTTATTAACCTTATTGCTGATACAAGCAACAATCACCTTAGTATGGACTTTGGGTAGCGACCAAGCACTACTGAGGTTATTAAGTATGTTAGCAGGACAAATTGTGTATATCTCTGGCTGGTGTTTATTGGTGATTTCAGTGTCATGGCAAAGTCGCCAACTACACAGCGCGCTTCTTACGTTGCTATTATTCTGGGTCTGCATCTGTATTATCTTTCCCAAAGGGCTAGCCAACATCGCTCAAATCGCCTACCCAACACAACCCCGCACCGAGGCTGAGTATCACGCTGAGCAAAAACTGAAACTAATTGGTGATAGTCACAACCCAGATGACCCACATTTTGCGGCGTTTAAGGCGCAGATACTTAAACAATATGGCGTCAGCAATACTGAAAATTTGCCTGTTAATTACAATGGATTATTGCTGCAAGAAGGCGAGCGCTTGACCACGCAAGTTTACCGTGAACAACAAGCTTTGCATGACCTACAACTGGCTAAACAAAACACAATGATTAGACACTGGCTTTGGTTAAGCCCAGCGCTAGCATTGCAATACTTGCAGATGGCGAGCAGTGGCAATGATATTACCCATCACCAAGCATTCATCAAGCAAGCGGAGCATAGGCGTTTTCAACTCATACAATACCTTAACCAAATACACACGCACAAAGTGCATCAGCACGATGATAAAAACACCCGTGTATCCGCTGATTTTTGGGCAAAAGCACCACGTCAGCCTATAGGTTTAGCCCCATTGTCTGTCAGTCAAACTTCGATACTTTCCGCATTGTTAGTGCTGTCTGCATGGCTATTACTGCCTCTACTTTTGCTTAAACGTGTCATACAACGCATATGAAACAAGAATTTCGACTACTCATTAAGCAACGTAGTGTGATATGGCTACTTTTCATCAGCCTGTTGCTGTCTTATTTAAGCTTATTGAATGGCTGGGAAAACGTCCGCCATATTCGAGCACTAATCTGCCATGCACAACTCGAAGAGTCACGCCAAAAACAACAGCAACTTGCGGAATATGCGCGTCACGGTAAAGTGGATGCTGGTGAGGTCGGTTATTACGTCTTTCACAATGTGTATCAGCACCCTTCTGATTGGACGTTTATCGCCCTAGGTAACCGTTTGGTGACACCATATATACAACGTATACGCTTATTGGGCTTGCAAAGCCAACTGTATGACGGCGAATCACATCACCCAGAATATGTCATGCTGGGTGCATTTGATTATAGTTTTTGGCTAGTATTTTTTTCGCCTTTGCTATGTTTAGCCTTAATGCATGAACTGAAAGCCAGTGAGTTTCAAGCGCAACGATTGTCTTTTTTAAATAGCCTTGTGTCAGATCCACGAAGCTTTTGGGCAAAACGACTACTATTGCGCTGGCTACTCATTACCAGCACACTTGTTTTGCCTGTGATTGCATTTGCGCTGAGTCAGTCATTGCCAGCCACTGGTCTATTCACTGTGTTATTAGTGACAGTGCTCTATACATTATTTTGGACGGTGCTTTGTGCATTGGTGAGCTTGCGCACGCATGCACTTAACGCTACTTATAACGCCATATTGCTAACAAGTTTGTGGCTGTTGTTATGTGTCATATTGCCAAACTTGGCACAACTTTGGGTACATCAACAGCACCCCGTACAAGAAGGCAGTCAAATAGCGCTGCAACATCGTCAATTAGTCCATGGCGCTTGGGATTTACCTAAAGAAGCGACGCTAGACCCTTTTTACAAGCTTTATCCGCAATGGCAACACACACCACCTGTGACGGGTCGTTTCCATTGGAAATGGTATTACGCCTTTCAGCACATGGCAGATGTCAATTTAGCCAAACAAATCCAACAACGTGAACTAAGCTTACGCGCGCGTGACCATGCTAATGAGAAATTAAGTTATGCGCTACCTAGCTTATGGGCGCAACGCCAATTTGAAGGACTCGCCCAAAGTGACATTTCCAACTTACTTGCCCATCGTCAGCACATTACAGCGTTTCATACGCAACTGAGACATACTCTATACCCCTATCTCTTTGAGGAAAAACCCATGATGCCTGAAGCTTTTGCGGCCCTACCTTTTTTCTCAACCATGATGAATATAAAACATCAATGAATGCGCTTATTACCCGAAACGCCTATAATTAAACCCAAATTTTACTGAGAAAAGATATGGACAACCGCATACCCGTCACCCTACTCACTGGTTTTTTAGGGACAGGCAAAACCACGCTTCTGAATAAATTACTTAACCATAGCGGCATGAAAGACACAGCTGTGGTAATTAATGAACTTGGCGAGGCAGGGCTAGACCACATTCTCGCCCGCACAGTGGAAAGTGAGCATATTGCTGACAATACCGTGCTATTAAATTCTGGGTGCTTATGCTGCACGCTTACCAATGAAATGGCAGATACCCTGCGCGATTTGTTTTTTAAACGTGCATTAGGAGGTATACCTGAATTTAAACGTTTAGTGATTGAAACCACAGGTATGGCTGACCCTGGCCCGATTATGGGTAA
>CAZAHP010000038.1:2039-4756 GCA_964484985.1 uncultured Methylophilaceae bacterium | reverse complement strand
ACATGGAGCCAACTTGAACCCGTTTTACAATGGCTCACTACAAACTATAGCGAACAACTACTGCGCTTAAAAGGCATTATCCACGCAGAAGACGCGCCCGCTCCACTGGCGATACACGCCGTGCACAATACAATATACCCACCTACCCTACTTACAGGCTGGGATGAAGATGAACCTATCTCACGCATTGTGCTCATAGGAAAAGGGCTAGATGAGCTAAAAATTAGAGAGGCTTTGATGCAGATTTAATATGATTTAAAGAGCACGTTACAATAAGCGTTCTTTAAAGATAAGTTAGCAAAGTGAAGCTAGTATAGTTACTGGTCGATGAGTTTTATGTCAAAATTGTTACAAACTGTAAAAAAGTCATAACAATTAGTAACTAACATATTTTTACACCTTCTACATTAGTGACTTAATGTAGAATATAAAGCTCGATAGCACTATATCGCCCTATTTCAGTTTTTTAATCCAAAAGAAAGTGACTCAAATGAAAACTTGGAACTACACACTAGCAGCCGCGCTAGTAGCTGCAACGCTATTAAGCGCATGTTCAAAAGAAGAAGCACCTGCTCCCGCACCTGAAGCTGCACCAGTAGCTGCACCAGCAGAGCCAGCTCCAGTGGTAAATGAGCCAGGCGGCTATGTACCAACTGAAGCTGAAAGATACCATCCGCCCGCTGATGCTCCAGCACCTGCACCTGTGGTTGACCCAGCAGCAGCGCCAGCTGAAGCCGCACCAGCAGCTGCTCAATAAGCTAGCTTAATTAATAAAAAAGGGGCTTATGCCCCTTTTTTATTGCCTGTGAAATCAAACAACTTTAATTAGCTACTTTTGCCTTTACAGCTTTTTTAGCTTTCTTTTTAACTGATTTAGTTGCTGTAGCTGCCGCAGCCGCAGCTCCAGTAGTAGCAGCTGCGGCAGTAGCTGCAGCATCTGCTTTCGGCGCTTCTGTTGTAGCAGCTGGAGCAGGCGCTGCTTCTGCTGGCTTTTCTGCACCCAAAGCGTTACTACGTATAAAAGCAACTACTTTTAACACTTCATCGGCAGTTAAACCTTGGCTAGGATCGTCAGCTTGCATTAAGCCTTTACCTTTAGCACCCATACCACCAGCTGTACCGCCCCAAATCGTTTCAAAAATACCTTGGTCATTAGCATTTTTAGCATAGTTCCATTTGTCGTCAATTAAGTTAGGGCCTACCGCACCCTCACCGCGTGCGCCATGACAAGCAGTACAGCTATAAAGTTGGAATACTTTTTTACCCGCTTTAATTGCATCCGCATTACCTAAATAGGTATTTTTACCAGACTTTAAAAACTCTTTAGCTGCTGGCGTATCAAAACTTTCTGCTGGTGCGGCTAAAGGTTTACTATCAGCCGTTGATGTTAATGTAATCGCCGCATTAGCAACAAATGGCAAGCTCGCTAACACTGCCAAAATCAAACGAGAAGTTTTCAAAGAATATTTCATAATGCCCTCAAATAAAAAATCACAGAATTCTGCCATATTCTTTGGCAGCCAAGAATAAAAACGTGAATGTTAACTTTACGTTTACTTAAAAACCACCGTATGTGCCCCAGTTAACCCTTCTTTACAATTTCTTTTACGCCTATAAACCTAAAAACTTTATAAGGCTAAATCTTGCCATGCTTTATCTAAACGTTTTATTGATACTGGAAATGGCGTTTTAAGCTCTTGCGCAAACAGAGAAACGCGAAGCTCTTCTATGAGCCAGCGATACTCTAATAAGCTTGTAGGCACTTCAAGATTGGCTTTATGCATGGCCGATACTTTATCTTGCCAGCGTTGCCAAATAATCCCTACGCTAACGGCATTTTTACCGTCACGGTCTGGTGCTGAAGGCTGTTTTTGTATGCGTAAGTTAAGCGCTTTTAAGTAGCGCGGAACGTGTTGCAAATATTCCCAAGGTGTTTGGTTAAAACAGCCTTTATAGACTAGCAAAGCCACTTGACTTTCCACATCACGCTTTAAGCGATTAAGCGTTGCAGGCATTTTAGCTTGCTGATTGACCAAGGCTTGGTACTCATTGGCAATCGCCTGCGCTTGGCGGGTAATGGCATCAAGCACTGCTGGCAATCTCGCTCTTGCGCGCTGTTTTAAGTGCATAAAGTCGGCGTTACTTCTGGGTAAATCATCTTCACCAATAAATGCTCTATCTGAAAGTGCGGTGAGTATGTCATCACGCAAATCATCAGCTGACACGATATTTCTGAGTAGTAGTGCATATTGATTAAAATTGGGCAGGCCTTTTTCTAGCTGCTTCATTTGTTCTTTAAGCTCAAAGCGCATTAAGCGGCACACACCCTTACGGTGATTAAGCAAAGCCTCTTGCTCAGTATCAAACATTTTCACCGACACACTATCACCATTGTCTTCAAGCGCAGGGTAACCAGTGAGTTGATGCCCCTCTTTACTAAAGGCGAGGTTTTTGGGTAAATCACCAAAATCCCATTGTTTTAAGCCAGTTTTTTCTATGCTGGGCGAATTACTGCGGAATGTGAGCTGTGCGGCTTGGCCAAATTGTTTTTTAAGCGCGTTCCAATCGCGCCCCATGCCTAGCTCGCTACCTTTTTCGTCAAAAACGCTGAAGTTCATCAGCAGGTGAACTGGTAGCACTGATAAATCAAAATCTGAAACGGCTAGTTTTAATGTTGTTTTACGTTGTATATACTCGGCTAAAGTAGGCAACAAAGC
>CAZAHP010000038.1:0-1939 GCA_964484985.1 uncultured Methylophilaceae bacterium | reverse complement strand
TTGCACCGTCAAGCTCAAAGGTTTCAGGAAACTGTGCCTCGGTGATGCTTGAAGCGCCATGACGCATTAAAGCATCACGTGTTAAAAACAGCAGTTTAGGGTTGGTTTTTTCTGCGCCTTCACGCCATTTTTCAAAACCAGCCCCATTCACAATGCTGTATTGGCCGCTAATTGGCGGGATAATCGCATCATAAAACGCAAATAATTGATGCTCATCTACCA
The DNA here is from genome assembly GCA_964484985.1 of uncultured Methylophilaceae bacterium. GTDB lineage: Bacteria > Pseudomonadota > Gammaproteobacteria > Burkholderiales > Methylophilaceae > CAZAHP01. The sequence goes on along the minus strand of CAZAHP010000038.1, from coordinate 1,717 downwards.
GCACATCTTGGCGACGCGCTTTGTGCTCTAACTCTTCAATTTCGGCTATCATGCGGCGATTAGCTTCAAAAAATGGCGCTCTGGTATCAAACTCCATATTAGCGAGCGCTTCGCGTATAAAAATCTCACGCGACTCCTGCGGGTCTATAGGTCCGTAGTGTACTCGGCGCTTAGGAATAATTGTCAGCCCATACAAGGCAACACGCTCCCAAGCCACCACTTGCGCGGGCTTTCTATCCCAGCGCGGGTCAGTGTAAGTGCTTTGGGTAAGGCCGCGAGCCAGCGGCTCTATCCAATCTGGCTCAATTTTGGCCACACAGCGCGCATACAGTTTAGTGGTATCGACTAACTCGGCCGCGATTACCCACTTAGGCCGTGTTTTCTTTAAACATGAACCTGGCGCAATGTGAAAGCGTATGCCACGCGCACCCGCGTATGAATCACTCTCACCATCTTTAAAGCCAATATTACCGAGTAAGCCTGCCAGTAGCGCCTTATGAATTTGCTCATAATTTGCTTCTTTATCGTTGAGCTTAAACTCCATCTCATCAACGATTTCCAGCAGTTGCCCATGCAGTTCACGCCACTCTTTTAGGCGTAAAAACGAAAGGAAATTGGTGTGACATTGATTCAGCAAATCTTTGTTGGATTTTTTATTTTTAAGCGCACCATCAAACCAATCCCATATTTTGAGGTAGCTCATAAAATCAGAGCCTTCACCTGCAAACTTAGCATGAGCATTGTCCGCCGCTTCGCGCTTATCCATCGGGCGCTCGCGCGGGTCTTGTATGCTGAGCACACTGGCAATCATGAGGATTTCTTTTAAGCACGCCTCCCGCTTAGCGGCCAAAATCATGCGTCCAACGCGTGGGTCTAGCGGCAACTTAGATAACTGCAAACCAACTTCTGTAATTTGCCGATTATCATCGACCGCGCCAAGCTCTTGCAGTAGCAGATATCCATCGGCAATCAAACGTGACGAAGGCGCTTCAATAAACGGAAACTCAGCGACATCGCCAAGCTTAAGTGCCGCCATACGCAAAATCACTGAAGCAAGCGAGCTACGTAAAATCTCAGGCTCAGTAAATTCTGGTCGCGCGTTAAAGTCTTCTTCAGCATAAAGACGCACACAAATACCATTTGAAACCCGCCCACAACGCCCTGCCCTTTGTTTAGCAGCTGCTTGGCTAATTTTTTCAATTTGCAATTGCTCTACTTTTGCACGTGGACTATAGCGATTCACCCGCGCCAAACCTGCATCTATCACATATTTAATGCCGGGCACGGTGAGCGAGGTTTCGGCTACGTTAGTTGCTAGCACGATGCGGCGCGAACTATGGCTCTTAAAGATTTTCTGCTGATCTTCAATTGAAAGGCGCGCAAAAAGTGGCAGCACTTCAATATGCTTTAATTTCGCCGAACGTCCTTGATATTTTCTTAAATGGTCAGCAACATCGCGTATTTCACGTTCACCTGGTAAAAACACCAAAATATCGCCATCACCTTGTCGTAGCAAATCATCTGCCGCATCTAAAATGGCTTCTTCAATCGCCTCTTCTTCGTCATCTTCTTCTAGCCAACGGGCTTCGGTTTTAGCTTTACGGGCAATCCCGAAAATAGTCTCATCATCAACATCAAACTGTGCATTTTCAGTTTGTGCAATTTCTTTAGCGCGAAAACCAGCCTTACCCAAAGGGCGATAGCGAATTTCAACAGG
>CAZAHP010000037.1:0-18054 GCA_964484985.1 uncultured Methylophilaceae bacterium | reverse complement strand
ACCAACAGCTTAATTAAAATTAAGCAGCGAGTTGGCTTTTTCTTCTGAAGCCAGCAAAACCAGCTAAACCTGTTGCAAATAACCATGCTGCTGCTGGTACAGGCACTGAAGAGGTAGCGCTAGTGAAACTTAGGCTTTGTGTTTGGCTCCACGCTTGTTGTACTAGGCTAGTGGTTGCTGAGTCACCATTGCTCCAAAAGATGCTCATTGAAGCGCCAACTAGGCTTGTGCCAACTTCATCAAGAACGGCACCTGTTACAGAGAGTGGTGTAAGAGTTTGAATTAAGTCAATGTCTAAGCCTGAGAATGAGAAACTGCTACCCGCACCAACATTTAAGCCGCCAAAAGTGATGGTTTGGAAATAGCGAGCGTCGCTCAAGAAGCCTGAAGCTACACCGCCAGCCAAGTTGCTGCCGCTATTGCTATCCCATGTGGCAATGCCATTACCTGCGGTGCCAAGTGTGTAAACAACAGATGTGATGCTTGCTGTGCTAGCTGCATCGTTTGAGATAGTGCCAGTTTGAATGAAGCTAGTTAAGCTAGCTGTTGCCAAGTTGGCTGCATTTGCAGATAAAGCTGCAGATGATAAAACGATTGCTGTAATTATTTTTTTCATGTTGAAATCTCCTGTTGTTTGTAAAACGAAATGTAAATCAATAAATATACTAACGTTTGAAATTTAATGTTACCTTTACATTTCGATGTACGCAACTACCCAAACGGGCTAATGGCACTAATAGCTTTAGTGTGCTTTAAATGCTTAGCTTTTTCTTCTAAAGCCAGCAAACCCAGCTAAACCTGTTGCAAATAACCATGCTGCTGCTGGTACAGGCACTGAAGATGTGCCGCCTGTGCCAGTAAAGCTTAAGTTTTGTGGGGTTTGCCATGCTTGTTGTACTAGGCTAGTAGTTGCTGTGTCGCCATTGCTCCAAAAGATGCTCATTGAAGCGCCAACTAGGCTGGTGCCAACTGTATCAAGAACTAACTCATGTACAGAGAGTGGTGACAAACTTTCGATTAATTCAATGTCTAAACTTCCGAAAAAGAAGCTGGTGCCAGCAGCAATATTTAGGCCGCTAAAAGTTACAGTTTGGAAATGTCGAGCGTTGCTCAAGAAGTCAGAAGCTACTCCGCCAGCTACGCCATCATTTCCGTTAATATCCCAAGTCGCAATTTCATCGCCTGCTGCGCCAAGCGTGTATACAATAGAGGTGATATTTGCAGTGCTAGCTGCATCGTTTGTGATTTCACCTCTTTGAATGAAAGTCGTTAGACCAGCTGTTGCCATGTTAGCTGCGTTAGCAGATAAGGCTGCAGATGATAAAACGAGTGCTGTAATTATTTTTTTCATGTTGAATTATCCTGTTAGATGTAAGCGATATATAAAATCATAAAAAAGCCCCAATGTTTTAAGTTGCGCCATGTCTATGCCTGTTGATGTATGCAGCGATAGAAAAGGCTAATAGCGCTGATAATTTATATGCTTAGCTTTTTCTTCTAAAGCCAACAAAGCCTGCTAAACCTGTTGCAAATAACCATGCTGCGGCCGGTACAGGCACTGAAGAGGTAGTTGCGCTAAAGTTTAAGTCTTGAGAAAGTCTCCAAGCTTTTGGTGTGAGGTTGGCACTGGCACTATCTCCATTGCTCCAAAATACAGTCATTGATGCGCCAACCAAACTAGTGCCAACCTCATCAAGAATGTCACTTGTTACTGAGAGTGGAACAAGTGTTTGGATTAGGTCAATATCTAATCCATTAAGAAAACCGCTGAATTGAAAACTGCTGCCAGCACTTACATTTAAGCCGCTAATAGTAATGGTTTGAAACCATCTGGTATCACTTAAAAAGTTTGAGGCTACGCCTGCAGCCAAGGTGTCTCCGAAATTGCTATCCCAGGTTGCATTGCCGTTGCTTGGTGTGCCAAGATCGTAAACTATAGACGTAACACTTGCGGTGCTGGCTGCATTATTGGTGATGCTGCCATTTTGAATGAAGTTAGTTAATGAAACTGTTGCCATGTTAGCTGCGTTAGCAGATAAAGCTGTAAGAGATAATGCTAGTGCGGCAGTGATTTTTTTCATAATGTTTCCCCTTAGAGTAAGTTGGTGAGTGTGGTAATAAATCCATTTGATGTCCATAACTATACCAATGATTTTTTTGGACATCAATGTATTTATTCGTCAATCAACTACCCAAACGGGCTAATGGGGTGAATATTTCAACGTTTATTGGTCTTGTTTTTCAGTACATCACTCAGGGTAGGCCAAATATTGTCTAATATTTTGCTTTGAGCAGTGGCATTGGGGTGTAGGCCGTCTTCTTGTATGTAGGCTGCTTTTCCTGCTACGCCATCTAAAAAGAATGGAACTAATTTAAGCTTAAACTCGTCTGCTAATTGAGGGTAGACGTTTTTAAAGTCACTTGTATATCTTGGCCCGTAGTTGGGCGGTATCATAATGCCAAGTAATATCACTTGGGCTTTGGCATTGTGAGCGAGCTTAATCATTTTGCTTAAATTGTTGCGCATCTCTGGAACAGATAAACCCCGCAAACCATCGTTGGCGCCTAGCTCTAGCATGACTATGCCAGGCTGATGTTGCTTTAATGTTTGTTCAAATCGCGCTAAGCCGCCGCTTGTAGTTTCGCCGCTTACGCTACTGTTGACTATTTGGTAAGGTGTCTTTTGCGTCTGAAGACGTTTTTGCAGTAGTGCAACCCAGCCTTGCTCTGGAGCAAGGCCGTAAGCGGCTGAAAGACTATCGCCGTACACTAATATGTTGCTAGAGTGAGTTTCAGCTTGGCTACTTAGGCTAAATGTGAATAATAGTAAGCTGAGTGATAAGAATTTTGTGATATGACTATTGAATCGGAAAAACATGTAATGAATGCTCCTTATGCGGTTGAAGCTGTGCAGCTTGGTAAATCTGTAACAAGTAATCATACACCACTGGTGATTCTTGAAAATTTGAACTTAAGCATTACAGCAGGTGAGCAGTTGGCCATTGTGGGGCGTTCTGGCTCTGGTAAGTCAACATTGCTTGGTCTGTTAGCAGGGTTGGACACACCAAGCTCAGGAAAAGTGCTCATTCATGCTGAAAACATTAGTGCGCTGAATGAAGATGGACGTGCAGCAATGCGTGCAAATTATATGGGCTTTATTTTTCAGTCCTTCCAGTTACTGCCATCACTTACCGCATTAGAAAATGTGATGCTGCCTTTGCAATTGAATGGAAACGCAAAAGCCAAGCATTTAGCGCTAGAGGCCTTAGAAAAGGTAGGTTTGGGTGCAAGATTGACGCATTACCCCAAACAGCTTTCAGGTGGTGAGCAGCAGCGTGTGGCGATAGCGCGCGCTTTTGCACCCAAGCCTGCCATTTTGTTTGCTGATGAGCCTACTGGTAATTTGGATGCAGCTACAGGCGCGCAGATTATTGATTTGTTATTTGCATTGAACGCAGATGCGGGTACAACCTTGGTGCTGGTAACGCATGATATGCAACTTGCAGAGCGTTGCCAACGTATTGTCACTTTACAAGATGGTCAGTTGGCTGAGGTGGCTCGCTAATGGCGTTTTTATTAGCATGGCGACAATTTAAAAGTCACTGGGCGGCAGGTGAGCTGCGTGTGTTGATGCTAGCTTTAGTGTTAGCTGTGGCTGCAACCAGTGCCGTTGGTTTTTTTACCGACCGTGTTTCAAGCACGCTCAATCGGCAAGGTGGATTGCTGCTGGGAGGTGATTTGGTGCTTACAGCCAACCATGCATTGCCTGAAGATTTTGGCCAGAAGGCACAAGCAATGGGGCTAAAAACAGCGAGCACTATGGAGTTCCCGAGCATGGTGTTGTTTGGTGAGTTAAGCCAATTAGCAGAAATTAAAGTCCTCTCTAATCACTTTCCACTGGTGGGTGACTTTACTGTAAGTAGCGCTGTTAACAAAGAGGTGCTTGTTAAACATCCGCCTGGTCCGGGCACGATATGGGTTGAGCCTAGATTGGCTCACTTACTAGGCGTGAAAGTGGGTGACCGCCTGCAAGTAGGTGAGATTCATTTGAAGGTGGCCGCAATTTTAGTGCGTGAAACTTCACGTGGCGGCGATATGTTTAGCTTCGCGCCACGTGTTATGATGAATGTGGCTGATATTGAAGCGACACAACTGATTCAGTACGGCAGCCGCGTTAAATATCAATTCTTAATGACAGGCACTACCTCGCAGCTAGCTCAATACCTAGCTTGGGCCGAGCCTAAATTGAAAAATGGGGAGCGCATAGAAGATGTGCGCAGTGCTAGGCCAGAAGTGCGCAGTGCTTTAGATAAGTCGCAGCAGTTTTTGGGCTTGTCGGCGATGGTGAGTGTGATTTTATCTATAGTCGCTATGTTTTTGGCAAGTATCCCTTATGTACAAAGTAGCGCAAATACCTTTGCGCTGATGCGTTGTTTTGGCGCATCTAGCCCATTGATTACACGTGTTTTACTGGCAGAAACCGCCTATATCGCCCTAATTGGCGGCCTTCTTGGTTGCTTAATTGGATTCTTTGCGCAAATGGGTTTGATTTCATTGCTTGGTGGTTTGTTAATTGAAGATATTCCACCATTATCACTTAGCAGCATGACACTCAAACCATTACAGCTGGGTATGTTGGTGAGCTTTGCTACGATGCTAGCAGTGATATGGCCACATTTATCCGAGCTTAGCCACGTGCCAGCACTTCGAATTTTGCGAAACGACATAGATAAAAAAACTAGCTCTTGGCTACGATATGCGCCTTTACTAGCCGTGCTTGCAGGCATGGTCTATTGGTATGCCGATAATATTAAATTAGCGACTGCCACCCTGCTTAGTTTCGTGGTTTTGTTTAGCGTGATTTCTATACTGGCATGGCTGCTTCTAACAGTTTTAAAAAGACTACCCGATGGCTCAAGTAGTATTTGGAAGTTGGGTGTTGCAGGCTTAAAGCGCAGACCCACATTGGCTGTTGCACAATGCGTTGGCTTAAGTTTGGGTCTCATGGCACTTATGCTGCTCGCTTTTATGCGTGCCGACTTAATGCAAAATTGGAAAGATTCACTGCCAGCTGATGCCCCTAACCGTTTTGTGATTAACATACAGCCAGAACAAATTAAGTCAGTGAATGAGTTTTTTAAGCAAGCTAGTATTGAGCAAGCGCAAGTATTCCCTATGATAAGAGGGCGCTTAGTCGAGGTGAATGGTCAGCCTTTTGAGGCTAAACAGTTTCAAGATGAACGTGCTCGTAAGTTGGCAGAGCGAGAGTTCAACTTATCAGTTGCTGCTCATATGCAAGCGGATAACACGCTAGTGGCAGGGCGCTGGTGGCTAGAAAATGAAGGTGCACAGCCTTATGTCTCATTAGAGCAAGGCTTGGCTGACACCTTGCATCTTAAGCTAGGTGATATGCTTACTTACGATATCGCAGGTACGCGAATCGCGCTCAAAGTGACTAGTTTGCGTAAAGTGGAGTGGGATACCATGCGCGCTAACTTTTTTGCAGTGACTCCACCTAAAACATTAGATAAGTTTAGTGCAAGCTATATGAGTGCATTTTATTTGCCTAGTAGTCAGACGCTTTTGATTGAAAAGCTTGTTAAAGCGCATCCTAATTTTACGGTGATAGATGTTGCGGCCTTATTGCAGCAGGTACGAGACATTATGAATAAAGTAAGTAGTGCGATTCAGTATGTATTTGTATTTAGCGTGCTCGCAGGTGTGGCCGTGTTATACGCAGCGCTAGTGGCGACCAGAGATGAGCGTATTCGCGAAGCTACTTTGCTTAGAGTGCTAGGGGCGTCAAGAAAACAAGTCACGCTTGCCAGTTTGGCTGAGTTTTTCTGTATAGGTTTGCTAGCCTCAATGGTCGCTACAATGGCAGCCACGGCTTTGGCTTATTATGTCAGTGTAGAAGTGCTCAATATCCACTATCAATTCAACTTTTCACACGCGCTTATTGCTGTCACAAGTGCTTCTTTACTTGTTCCTGTCGCCGCTTGGTTGGTGATACGTAACTACCTCAATCAGCCGCCTAGGCAATTATTACATAGTAGTTAATCGGTAAAGATGGTTGTATATAACCACCCAAATTGGTTGTATACAGCCATTTTGTGTGGTTATATACAGCCATTTTGATGTGGCTCTTTGGTGCGTCCATTCTCATTACACGCTTGCCTTTGGCTATAGTGTGCTTTTGTCAATGGAGTTCTTGTTGCTGAGCTAACTTGAAAATAAAAATTTATCGTTACATATCATGCATGTGCTGCGTCAACTTTTTTTAAATGCGACCCGCCTAGCTTAGTCACTTCAATGGATATAAGCGCCTTTTAAAAGATGTTTTTAAAATTGAGATTGCTGGTATGAATCTTGATAGTACTAAAAGTACAAAACAGCATAAAATGTGCTTGTTTTTTTAACAGTCTGGGGAGATTGCATGCGTACTAACAAGAGTAAATTAAATTTGAAGATAAAATTGACACATATTGCTGTTGCCGGTTTATTGGCAACGCCTAGCTTGCTAATGGCAGAGGAAAAAGCAATTAAAACAGATAAAGTCGAGGTCGTTAGTACAACGCCTCTGCAAGGAATAGGTTTGCCTCTCGAGCAAGTGCCAGCCAATGTTCAGGTGGTTAAATCAAAAGAATTAACACAGCAAAAAAGTTTAAGTATCGCTGATTATATCAATCAAAATTTAACGGGTGTGAGTGTCAACGATACACAAAATAACCCTTATCAACCAGACGTGAATTTTCACGGCTACACAGCTTCACCCTTGTTAGGTACACCACAAGGCCTTTCAATTTTTGTTGATGGAGTACGTGTAAACGAGCCATTTGGTGATGTTGTAAACTGGGATTTGATTCCAACCAACTCAATTCGTACCATCAGTTTAATCCCAGGTTCAAACCCCCTGTTTGGTTTAAACACCTTGGGTGGCGCGCTTTCTGTGCAAACTAAGAGTGGCCGTACAGACCCTGGTGGTGCCATAGAAGCCTATACTGGTTCATTTGGCCGTAAAGCTGGTTCAGCAGAGTTCGGTGGGGTTTCTAAAGATGGTTCAGTAGACTACTTTGTCTCAGCCAATGTGTTTTCTGAAGATGGTTGGCGTGATGCATCTCCAAGTGATGTAGGTCAAGTATTTGCTAAGCTAGGCTGGGAGAATGAAACGACTTCATTGAATTTAAGCTTTACAGGTGCAGATAATAAGCTAGTCGGTAATGGTTTGGCGCCTGAAGAGTTTTTACGTGATTTGGGGCGTGATTCAATTCTTACCAGACCTGATAGAACTGAGAACAAGCTTTCATTTGTTAATCTTAATTGGAGTCACTTTTTTAATGATGATACTCAGTTAAGTGGAAATACCTATTACCGCCTAGGCAGAACAAGCACGCTAAATGGCGATGGCAATGATGATTTTGATAGTGATGCAGATGGCGATGATATTCCTGATGTGGATCTTGATAATGACGGTGAAGTTAGTGAGCTTGAACTGCAAAATGCACTGGCTAAATGTGTCGCTGATGCAGACGAGGATGAAGCTGAAAGTACGTGTTCAGGCGCAATCAATCGTACCAAATCTAAGCGTACTGGTTATGGTTTTAATGCTCAGTTAACATTTGGGCAAGACCTAATGGGTATGAAAAATCAGTTCATCACTGGTTTTGGTTATGACTATGGAAGAACAAATTTCCAACAAAGCACAGAATTTGGTTTGGTGAACTCTAGCAGAGGCATTAATGGTATAGGTGTGTTTGGTGATGAAGCAGAAGTCGACTTAAAAGGTGTGAGCAAGACTTGGAGTGTGTTTGCGACTGATACCTTATCGCTGAACTCAATGTGGCATGTAACGATGTCCGCCCGCTATAACCACACTAAAGTTGAAAATGATGACAGAATCAACCCGATTCCAGACCCTGATCCTGCAAACAATATTTCATTGACCAGTAATCAAAGTTACAACCGAATTAATCCTGCGATTGGTTTGAACTTCACGCCTAGCAAAGACTTAACTGCGTATGCCAGTTATAACGAAGGTAGTCGTGCTCCCACAGCGATTGAACTAGGTTGTGCTAATCCTAGTCAGCCATGCCGCTTGCCCAATGCGTTTGCTGGTGATCCACCCTTAGATCAAGTGGTTGCTAAGACGTTTGAAGGTGGTTTGCGTGGAAGCCTATCCCAAGATGTTCAATGGTCATTTGCAGCTTATCGCGCACAAAATTATGATGATATTCAGTTCATTAATGCAGATAGTAATGGCTCAGGTTTTTTTGATAATGTAGGTAAAACTAGACGATTAGGCCTAGATGCAGCGATTAGTGGTGTTATCAATCAATTTAGCTGGTCTCTAGGTTATAGCTATGTCAAAGCCACTTATGAGTCAGATTTCCTTATTGCAAATGAAGTGAATAGCGCAGCTATTGATACTAATGACGATGGCGAAGAAGACAGTATTCAAGTGAGCAAAGGCGATCGTATTACAGGAATCCCAAAGCATCAGCTTAAACTGCGTGTTGCCTATGAAATCACACCTTCTTGGACAGTAGGCAGCAATGTGTTTGCCTTCTCTGATCAATACGTAAGAGGCAATGAAAATAATGCCCACGAAGGTAATGGCGGCAAAGTGGGAGGGTATGCAGTGGTCAATCTAGACACAAGGTATAACTTTGGTAGTAGTGGCTGGCAGCTGTTTGCCAAGGCTAATAATATATTCGACCGCGAATATAGCAATGGTGGGTTGCTAGGAGAGCACCGTTTTGATTCAAGCACAGGGCAATTTAATGGTAATGAAGTCAATACCACATTGCTTGCCCCAGGTGCACCTCGTGCAGGCTGGATAGGGCTGCGCTATGAATTTGGCGGTAAGAAGTCGACTGCTAGTGTAGATTAACAATCAGATAATACGTGATATGCAACAGTATAGTGAAATTGATAACTCATATAACCAGACCTCCGCTGGGCTTTTTAAACAAAAGCTGCGTGTGTTAGTGGTTGAAGATGAAGCTTTATTTGCACGAGCTGTTGTTAAGCGTTTAAAAAATGCAGGATATGATTGTGAACATGCAGAAACCATAGAGGATGGGCGCAATCTAGTGAAGCAATTTACCCCAGATATTGCTTTGCTAGATATGCGTTTGCCCGATGGCAACGGCCTAGACCTACTAGGTGAGTTTATTGCTAAGGGAATCAGTGTCATTGTCATGACGGCTTATGGTGAACTGTCAGACGCAGTAAACGCCATTAAGCAGGGTGCAACTGATTACTTAAAAAAACCAGTAGACCTTGAAGAGCTCTTACTCATTATTCAAAAAGCCGAGAATGCGAACAAACTCAATTCGAGCCTAGATTACTCTCGTCAGCGTAACGCCCATGCCGTAGAAGGTGTGGAAATGTTAGGTGACAGTCACGCCATGCGCAGTATTAAATTGCAAATCGAACGTATTGCGCAATTGGTGGCAGTGGGTGACGCAGTGCCACCTACTGTGCTAATTAATGGTGAAACAGGTACAGGTAAAGATGTTGCAGCGCGTTTGCTGCATGCATCTTGTGCCAAAAGTGATCGCCCATTTGTCCACGTAGATTGCGCCTCACTGCCTGCCGAGTTGATTGAAAGCGAATTGTTTGGTCATGAAAAAGGCGCGTTTACCAGTGCTCAAGGCTCACGCTCAGGATTAATTGAAGCTGCAGAAGATGGTACGCTATTCTTAGATGAAATCGGTGAGCTGCCTCTAGCTTTGCAGGCTAAGTTACTTAATGTGCTTGAGCGCCGTATGGTGCGTCGAGTGGGCTCTACCAAAGAGCGCCCAGTTCATGCACGATTTGTAGCAGCAACCAACCGCGATTTGCAACAAATGGTGAATGAGGGTGGATTTCGCTCAGATTTGTTTTACAGGCTCAATGTTCTTACCTTGATGATGCCACCATTACGTGCGCGCGGCGATGATGTTTTAGTGCTTGCGCGTCACTTTGCTGGTCAAACTGAGCGACGTTATGCCTTACCGCATAAAGCAATAGGAGCGGATGCTATTCATATGCTGCGTAGCTATCAGTGGCCTGGTAATGTGCGAGAGTTGCGCCATCAAATTAGCCGTGCAGTATTGCTTTGTCGAGATCAAACTGTAGGCGCACACGATTTGGCATTGCCAGTACAAGTGCCCATGTCGATGACCATGAGCAGTTTGGGTGCAGAAGTTGCCTCGCAACAAGTGACTTTAGATGCTGCTGAGCGCATGATGATAGACAATGCACTCATGCAATCTAATCATAATGTATCAGAAGCTGCACGTAAGCTGGGTATTACCCGTATGGCCATGCGCTATCGCATGGAAAAACACGGTATTAAAAGTTAAGCTATTTATTAGATTTAATAGCTTAATCTTTAAAAACCTTCATCTCTATCAAAAACTAGCACTCCCAGCCGTGATAAAATGCTGCATAGATTAACTCGGAGTTTACTATGCAAATCGGCACCCCTTTAAGTTCTAGCGCTACACGTGTAATGCTGCTTGGTAGCGGCGAACTTGGCAAAGAAGTGATTATTGCCTTACAACGTTTAGGGGTTGAGGTGATAGCCGTTGACCGTTACGACAATGCACCAGGTATGCAAGTCGCACATCGCTCTTATACTATAGACATGACAGATGGCGCGGCTTTACTAGCGCTCGTGCAAAAAGAAAAACCACATTTAATCGTTCCCGAAATCGAAGCGCTCAATACCAATACTCTTGCAGAAATCGAATCATCGGGTTTAGCGACTGTGATTCCTACAGTCAAAGCTGTGCAACTGACGATGAATCGTGAAGGCATTCGCCGTCTAGCTTCAGAAGAGCTAGGTCTACCAACATCACCTTATGCCTTTGCTAAGAGCTTAGAGAGTTTACAAGCCGCAATCGATGCAGGTATAGGCTACCCCTGTTTTGTTAAGCCCACTATGTCATCATCGGGCAAAGGTCAATCACGCATTACCCAAGCTAGCGAAGTTAAAACTGCTTGGGATTACGCGGCTACAGGTGGGCGTGTGAACCAAGGTGTAGTGATTGTAGAAGGCCAAATAGATTTTGATTATGAAATCACCCTGCTAACCGTGCGTGCTAAAAATGCAGATGGTGTGGTTGAAACACATTTTTGCGAGCCGATAGGACATCTGCAAGAAAAAGGGGACTATGTAGAAAGCTGGCAACCTCAGCAGATGCAATCCAAGGCGCTTGATGAAGCAAAGCGTATTGCAAAAGCGGTGACAGATAGCCTAGGTGGCTTAGGCTTGTTCGGCGTGGAGCTATTTGTAAAAGATGAGAAAGTTTGGTTCTCTGAAGTCAGCCCACGTCCACATGATACGGGTATGGTCACCATGGCAAGCCAACGTTTTAGCGAGTTTGATTTACATGCTAGAGCGATATTAGGCTTGCCAGTTGATGTGAGCCTACGTGATGCAGGCGCGAGCGCAGTGATTTACGGTGGTGTAGAAAGTACAAACTTGGTATTTACGGGCTTAGAATCGGCAATGTCAGTAGCTAGCAGTGATGTGCGGCTTTTTGGTAAGCCAGAGTCTTTTGTGCGCCGCCGTATGGGCGTTGCACTTGCTATAGGTAATAGTGTTGAAGAGGCGCGTGAGCGCGCAAAACGCTCTGCTAGCTTAGTAAAACCGCAATCAGTGGCCTAGTATGGTAGATAAAATAGTATGTTAGATAAAATAGAAGAAGTTGGTAGTAATAAATCTACTTTTTTTGAATTGCTTGGCGGCACAGAAACCGCAACAAGCAACATTAGAGCGTTGGTCGAGAAGTTCTACGATATTATGGATACCGACCCTAAAGCTGCTCCAATCCGTGCAATGCATCCACAAGATTTAACCAGCTCGCGTGAAAAGCTCTTTATGTTTTTAACAGGTTGGACAGGTGGCCCTCAGCTTTACATTGAGCGTTACGGACACCCTATGCTTCGCCGTCGCCATATGCCGTTTGCAATTGACGAATCAGCACGCGACCAATGGATGTACTGCATGATAAAAGCCATGCATGAGTTAAAGTTTGAATATGATCTCATGACCAAACTTGCACAGCAGCTATACGGTGTAGCCGATTTTATGCGAAACCAAGGGTAAGTCATTGAGAGAATTATAGATTTTGGCACTTCTATAAATTGAGTTTGCGTTGCTATGCCGCGTTGCTCATAAAAAAATTATCCTTACATATCATGTATATGCTGCGTCAAATTTTTTTAATCGCGCCTTGCCTAGCTTAGTAACTTCAATTTATAGAAGCGCCCATTTGTTACGTTTAGTTATCACTTTTTTACAGTCTTAAACCTTGATTTATTTTAAGATGTGTTTCATGAAATAAATTAATGAGACTTTGTAGAAATAATGTATGACATTTGAAAACGATCACTTGATGTTGCTAGCGAAACTTTTTTTTAAAGCAAAAAAAGAGGTTGGCGTGATTGATGGTAATCAGTTTGTGACCAATCACCAATATGCACATGAAATATTGATGAGGATTGAGGCTTCAGCAGATACTGAATTGGTAATGTTGGCTTCTGATGTAAGGCTTAAGCTCAATATACCTGTACCTCATTACGAATAGTTGCGCTTAAATAGAACAGCAATCAGTAAAGGTAAGTATTGATTCTTATTTAAATCTCAAGTCCTTCAATTCACTGCTGTAAATTCTCGTCCTAGTTACTACTTTAGATGTTTCTGCTTGAAGCATTTCTAGTAGTGCCACCTAGTAAAGCCGCAACTGGTTTCTTTACCTTGCCGCGCCTAATAAAGCTTGATGTTGCTTGTGGCTTTGTGTTTGCAGTTGGGTTAGGCTCATAAGGTTTATCAAACCATTCATCATGAGGTTTTCTCTTAGGCGCGCTTGCGCGGCTTGTAGGTCTGCTAGCAGAGGCGTTTGATTTGCTGTAGCTTGAATCTTGGTAGCTTGCGGCACTTGGTTTTTTAGAAACAAAAGTAGGTTCTGGCGTGATCTCACGCTTAATCAGCTTTTCAATTTCTTTAAGGTATTTCACTTCTTCAGGTGCAACCAGCGAGATGGCAATGCCCGATGCACCAGCGCGGCCAGTACGGCCAATTCTGTGTACGTAATCTTCAGGCGCGCTAGGGATTTCATAGTTAATCACCATAGGCAGTTGGTCTATATCAAGGCCACGCGCTGCGACATCGGTCGCAATGAGTACTTTTACTGCGCCTTGCTTAAACGCCTCTAGCGCTTGCATGCGCTCTAATTGGCTTTTATCGCCATGAATCGCATCGGCTAAAATATCTTCACGTTGTAATTGACGTGCTAAACGGCTGGCAGTGAGTTTTGTTTTTGTAAACACAATGGCTTGCGCAGCGTCAGCACCACGAAGTAATTCAGCTAAAAGCTCGTGTTTATCATGGCTATCGACCAAATATATTTTTTGAGTAACGGTTTCTGCAGTGGCATTGCTACGTGCGACTTCAACTAATGTTGGGTTGGTTAAAAACTCTTCTGAAAGTTTTTTAATTTCTTTTGAGAATGTTGCAGAGAACATGAGGTTTTGACGTTGTTTTGGCAAAAGTGCCAAAATGCGTTTTAAATCAGGCATAAAGCCCATGTCTAACATGCGGTCAGCCTCGTCAAGCACTAACATTTGTACTTGGTTAAGCTGTATGGTGCGTTGCTCAATATGGTCTAGCAAACGCCCAGGTGTGGCGACTAACACTTCAACGCCGCGCATCAAGTGCGGCGTTTGCGTTTTAATATCTACACCACCAAATACTACAAGAGAACGTAGATTGGTGTGCTTAGCATAGATGCGTACGCTTTCTTCTACCTGTATCGCAAGTTCGCGAGTAGGGGTAAGAATCAGCGCACGAATCGGATGCCGTGCAGGAGAAGCGCTACTGCTAGCTAAAGGTAGCAATTTTTGCAGCACAGGCAGTGCAAAGGCCGCGGTTTTACCCGTGCCAGTTTGCGCACCTGCCATTAAATCACGCCCATCAAGTGCTAGCGGTATCGCTTGCGCTTGAATAGGGGTGGGTTTGGTGTAGCCAAACTCTGTTAAGGCTTTTAAGATTTCTGGTGCTAAGCCTAAATCTGTAAATGCCAAATCAGGGCTGGTTACTTCGCTGTTATTCATACTATTTTCAGCTGACAATATGCGTATTTCCTAAGGTTTAAGCAAAAGTACGTGGACGGCGTGCTGGACGGTCACCATCAGTGCGGTTGTTTTCAGCACGTCTTGGAGGTTTGCCAAATTTTTCACCACTATTGCGTGAGTCATTGCGAGTATCGCCACGAGCGCCATGGTTGCGAGGTGCATCACCGCGTGGAGCGTCGTTACGGCTTGGTCTTGCATATGGGCTTGGCGCTTGGTCACGGTTGCCGAAGTTGCTGTCTTTGCGGTTGCCAATATCATCAGCAATCACGCGGTCACCAAAGCTAGCGCCACGTGGTTTAAAACCACTGTCGGTACGTGGTGCAGCAGGGCGGCTGTTACGGTCATTAAAGCTACGGCTGCCAGTGCCACGGTTATCAAATGAGCGGTCACCGTTTGAACGTGGACGGCTATCTTGGCCTTGACCACTGTGGCTACGACCGCCACCACCGTTACGACCACCACTACGTGGGCCGCGGTCGTCAGCTTTTGGTGCTGGGCGACGTGGCTCATAGCCAGCAATTACGCTAGGCTCTAGGCGTTGACCTGTAAACTGTTCAATTTTCTTCACTTGGAATCTATCCATGTGTGAAGCGAATGAAATGGCAATACCTGTGTTACCAGCACGGCCAGTACGGCCAATACGGTGTACGTAGTCTTCAGCAAACTTAGGTAAATCGTAGTTAAATACGTGTGTAATACCATGAACGTCAATGCCACGTGCTGCAACATCAGTTGCTACTAACACTTTAACATCGCCATGACGCAATTTTGTTAAAGTGCGGTTACGCGCGCCTTGTGTCATGTCGCCGTGTAATGCTGCGGTTTTGTGACCAGCGGCATATAAATCTTCAGCTAATAAGTCAGCATGGCGTTTAGTTGAAGTAAACACAATGGCTTGGTTGACGTCTGGGTCAATTAACAAATGCTCTAATAGTTTGTTTTTATGGCCCATGTCATCAACATAGTGCAAACGTTGCTCAATGTTGGCATGTTTTTGAGTCTGTGCTGCAACTTGAATGGTTTTTGGATTGCGTAAAATTTGGTGCGCAATACGGCCAATATTGCCATCTAATGTAGCTGAGAATAAAAGAGTTTGTCTGTCAGCAGAAAGTTGGCTGCAAATGCGCTCAACATCAGGCATAAAGCCCATGTCTAACATACGGTCAGCTTCATCAAGAATCAACATTTGTAAACGTGATAAATCAATACGGCCGCGTTCCATATGGTCAATTAAACGACCTGGTGTTGCCACTAAAATATCTAAAGGTTGTGATAATAATTTGTTTTGTAATGGGTAAGGCATGCCACCCACAATGCTTACAGTACGAGCGCGGATATATTTACCGTATTTACGTACAGCATCGTTGACTTGTGTAGCGAGCTCACGTGTAGGTACGAGCACCATAATACGTGGACCACGGCTGTTTACTGGGTGTGGTGTTGCCAATAGGTTAAGTGCTGGCAAAGTAAATGCCGCTGTTTTACCTGTACCTGTTTGTGCTGAAGCCATTAAGTCATGGCCTGCCATGACAGTAGGAATTGCTTGTGCTTGAATTGGAGTTGCGTTGGTGTAGCCAGATTCTGCAATCGCGCGCAAAATCGTTGGGTGTAAGTTTAACTTCTCAAAGCTAGAAGCTTCGGTAGAGGTTTCAGTATTCGTTACTTCGGTGTTTTCTAAAGACAAAATAAATCCCTTAAATGTATAGAGCTAAAAGGGCGCAAGCAGACGCAAACATGCTTATCAGATTATTGATTAATCTCAAGCCAAACAAAAGCTTGGTTGAACATCAACTCTGCATCAAAGCATAAAGGCGCAAACACAAAATATTGAATATGTGTTTACCGGCGCACGGGCATAGCCACTAACCGGTAAAACAAAAGAAGGCCAAAATTTCGCGGCTTCAAGAGGAGGTCAGGGCGATGAATCTTTGAAAAGTAGGGTTGCTACATTTCAATTGAAGCGCGCAGTATACGCGGGAAATTACGATTGTCAAATCTTTTATGCATAATGTATGCAAGATTGTCATCAATTATGTGATAGAATCGCGCACTTTTGAAATTTCAGAGACTCACTCATGTCACGCGCACTCCGTAATATTGCTATTATCGCTCACGTTGACCACGGTAAAACTACCATGGTGGACAAGCTTCTACAACAAGCAGGTACTTTTGCCTCACACCAAGCCGTTACCGAGCGTGTGATGGACTCTAACGATCTTGAAAAAGAGCGTGGTATTACCATTTTAGCTAAGAACACTGCGCTTAACTATGAAGGTACGCACATTAATATCGTAGATACCCCAGGCCACGCCGACTTCGGTGGCGAGGTAGAGCGTGTACTTGGTATGGTGGATGGCGTGTTGCTATTAGTTGATGCGGTTGAAGGCCCAATGCCGCAAACGCGCTTTGTGACTAAAAAAGCATTGGCGCTTGGATTAAAACCAATCGTGGTTATCAATAAAGTAGACCGTCCAGGTGCACGTACTGATTGGGTGATTAACCATACCTTTGATTTGTTTGCTAACTTAGGCGCAACTGACGAACAATTAGACTTCCCAGTGGTATATGCATCAGCGCTGAATGGTTTTGCTATGCTCGATATGAATAAGCCATCAGATAATATGCGCGCGCTATTTGAGACGGTTTTAAGCCATGTGAAACCACCAGAAGGTGACCCTGCTGCACCATTACAATTGCAAATTTCTGCTTTAGATTACTCAACTTATACAGGTCGTTTAGGTGTTGGTCGCGTGCGTAATGGCCGTGTCAAACCAGGTCAATTAGTAGCAGTAATGAATGGTGATAAGCAAGTTGGTCAAGGTAAGATTAACCAAGTACTAGGCTTTAAGGGCTTGGAGCGTGTGCCAGTAGAAGATGCTGAAGCAGGCGATATCGTGATTATTTCTGGTTTAGATGAAATCGGTATTGGCTTTACTATTGCGGATAGAGAAAACCCAGTAGGCTTGCCACATCTAGGCGTAGATGAACCTACTTTAACCATGGACTTTATGGTAAACACTTCACCATTAGCGGGTACAGAAGGTAAGTTTGTGACTAGCCGTCAGATTCGTGACCGTCTTACAAAAGAGTTATTGGTGAACGTTGCACTGCGTGTTGAAGATACTGAAGATGCTGACGTGTTCCGTGTATCAGGTCGTGGTGAGTTGCATTTGACTATTTTGCTAGAAAATATGCGTCGTGAAGGCTTTGAAATGGCGGTAGGTAAGCCACGCGTAGTGTATCGTGAAGTGAATGGTGAAAAATGTGAGCCTTACGAAATCTTAACTGTAGACTTGGAAGATGATACTCAAGGTGCGGTGATGGAAGAATTAGGTCGCCGCCGTGGTGAGCTTTCAAACATGGAATCAGATGGTAATGGCCGTACTCGTTTGGAATATCGTATTCCAGCACGTGGTTTGATTGGCTTCCAAGGTGAGTTTTTAACACTCACACGCGGTACAGGTTTAATGGCACATATTTTTGATGACTATGCGCCAGTTAAAGCCGATATGCCAGGCCGTCGTAATGGCGTGTTGATTTCATCAGAGCAAGGTGAAGCCGTTGCCTATGCTTTATGGAAACTACAAGACAGAGGCAAAATGTTCTCAGTGCCAGGTGACAAGTTGTATGAGGGCATGGTGATTGGTATACATAGCCGTGACAATGACTTGATTGTGAACCCGATTAAAGGTAAACAACTCACTAACGTGCGTGCATCAGGTACAGATGAAGCGGTACGTTTGGTGCCAGCTGTTCAGCTTACTTTAGAGTCTGCTGTTGAGTTTATTGATGATGATGAGTTGGTTGAATTAACACCAAAATCAATTCGTATTCGTAAGCGTTTCTTGCTTGAGCATGAGCGTAAACGTGCTGCAAATCCTAAGCTGTAATTGAAATAGTAAAAAGCCGCTGAAAAGCGGCTTTTTT
>CAZAHP010000036.1:10601-18132 GCA_964484985.1 uncultured Methylophilaceae bacterium | reverse complement strand
GTTAGCTAGAGAGTAAGTACCCACTTCACTATGGTTTTAATATCCTCATCTTTAACTTGAGGGCTATTAGCAGGCATAGGGATAGGCCCCCAAGTACCACTGCCGCCAGCTTTTACCTTAGCAATTAATTTAGCTTCAGCACTGGCATCGCCTTTGTATTTTTTTGCCACTTCTTGATATGAAGGGCCTAATACTTTGTTAGCCACACTATGACAAGCTAAGCAACCGCTAGATTTTGCTAGCGCTTCTGCTGAGCCTGTAGCGTGCGCGCTCAAACTTGATGCTGCCATTAGTGCGATTAGAACTGTTTTAATCATATTCATGATGTTTCCTTTAAATATCCATTAAAGACTAAATACGTTCATGGTGCCGCCACCAGGTGCAGCGTTGTATTTCACTAGGTCTTTATAACCGCCTGCAGCGCCAAGGCCGTCAGTTTCGTTAGTTAAGCCTAAGTTCATTGCAACACCAGCCCAGCCACCAATACCTGAAAGTACGCCTACGTATTGTTTACCTTTGTGTGAGTAAGTAATGGCGTTACCAACAACACCAGAGCCTACTTGTGCACGCCAGAGTTCTTTACCTGTTTGTGCATCTAGCGCTTTAAACCAACGGTCTAAAGTACCGTAGAACACTAAATCAGATGAAGTCACTAAAGCACCGCCCCAAGCTGAAAAACGCTCTTTGTTGTACCATTTGGCTTTGCCTTTTAAGCCATCCCACGCCATAAAACCACCCATGACACCATCAGGGCCTGGGAACATGGTGAGTGTAGAACCTACCCATGGTTGACCTGCAACATATTTAGATTCAATCGGCTCATAAGTCATACATACGTGGTTAAGCGGTACGTAGAACATTTTATTTTTAGGTGAATAAGCCGATGGTTGCTCGTCTTTTACACCCAAAGCTGAAGGGCAAATGCCTTTTGCGTTGTAGTCTTGGTGCGTTGAGTATTTAGGGTCTTTTACTGGCACCCCAGATTTCAAATCAATGCTCTTAGCCCAGTTCACAAACGGGTGCATTTTTTCAGCCACTAACAAAGTACCGTTGGTGCGGTCAAAGGTGTAGCCAAAGCCGTTACGGTCAAAATGTGAGGCAAGTTGTTTACCGTTCGCTTCCCACAACACAATCTCGTTCATGCCGTCGTAATCCCACTCATCATGCGGCGTCATTTGGTAGCCCCATTTCGCCATGCCTGTGTCTAAATCGCGGGCAAATATCGTCATAGACCATTTATTGTCGCCCGGGCGAACGTCTGGGTTCCAAGTGCCTGGGTTACCTGTGCCGTAATACATCAAGTTAAGTTTTGGGTCATATGAGTACCAACCCCATGTAGGGCCTCCGCCATTTTGCCAGCCATCTTGGCGAGCTTGTGGTTTAAGCCATGTTCTTATGCCTAGTTCAGTTTCAGGATATTTCAATTCGCCTTTTTCTAAATTTCTAAAAGAGCCGCCTTGCTTATTGCCGCCGTTCACATCTTCATACACTGAAAGCGCGCTGTAATGTGGGTTATCTTTATTAAAGTCGCTACCAATTAAGGCCTCTTTGTCGGAGCCTGTGCTGTATGCGCGCCATACCAAGCTGCCATCTTTTACGTTATAGGCAGTAATGTAGCAACGCACACCAAACTCACCCCCTGAGCAACCTGTAACCACTTTATCTTTAAATACATGAGGTGAATTGGTATTGGCAGAGCCTGTTTTAGGCTCTGTTACTTTTACATCCCAAATTTTCTTACCCGATTTTGCATCTAATGCGACTAACATGCCGTCATTTTGCTGCAAGAAAATAATGCCTTCGCTATAAGCCAAACCTTTATTCACGTTGTCGCAACACAATACCGCTTGAACGTTAGCATCTTGCTTAGGAAAGTATGACCAAACAATTTTTTGGTTATCATTTAAATCTAATGCATATACATTGTTAGGAAAAGCTGTGTGGATGTACATAATGTCATTCACTACCAAAGGCGCGCCCTCATGACCGCGATTAACGCCAGTTGCAAATGTCCAAGCTGATTTGAGCTTTTTGATATTGCCTTTGTTAATTTGAGATAAACGACTATAGCCAGTGTTAGCGTAATCTTTACGCTGAGTAGCCCATTGGCTGTCGTCTTTCATAAGCTTTTCTAATTCGCTTTCTGCAAATGCAGGCAAACTGATTAAGCTAATTAAGCTTGCACCCAATGCGAGTTTAAATTGATGTTTCATACGATCTCTCCAAAGCAAAAATTTATAGATTTAATTTAACTTTTATAAAATTGATAACCTGCAAATGTGCAATGAGCAGGCTATTGGTGCTAAGATTGCAATGCACGTGCCAAGCATGAAATCTTTATGAATTTAGGTTTAATTTTTTATAAGAATCAAACAGATAAATTCTAAACAGCTCACTTTTTTGCTAACTTTCAGGGGGCATACCAGTTGTTCAGTCACTGTTCACTACTGTGTCAAAACGGCACAGTTGTTCATGCCTCCCTTAATGCACGTTCTGCTTAACCGTTTAGTTTTATTGCATATTGAAGAATTGATTTTTAAATGAAAAACGCGCTCTCTAACATTTCTGCTATCAGGCAAGAGTTTCTGACGCACGGTAATGTGCAAGAAGGCGCCATTGCAGAGGCAATAGAACGCTCTTGGCGACGCTGTTTAAATACTGGCTTAGATGCAGATGCGCCGCGCAATATTGAAGTGGTTACCGCACGCGAGTTAGCGCTTAGGCAAGAAAACAATCGTCTGTTGATTGCCCACGCCGAGCCTGAAATGGCAACGCTAAACGAGCAAATTGCACACACCAGAAGCTTGGTCATTTTGACCGATAATGAAGGCGTGATTTTACGTAGCATGGGTGACCAAGTGTTTGTGGATGACGCACACAGAGCCTCGCTCTCGCCTGGCGCCTCTTGGAACGAAGCTCACCGTGGGACTAATGCGATTGGTACTGCCTTAGTAGAGCAATCTGCCATTACCGTACAAGGTGCTGAGCACTTCATGACGCATCACCATGCGCTCAGTTGCTCCGCTGTACCTATTTTTGGCGCGAATAGTGAGCTACTCGCCACACTAGATGTTTCAAACGACTTAAGCACACCGCAACAACACACTTTGGCTTTGGTCAAAATGGCCGCGCAAATGATTGAAAATCGTTTGTTTAAAGCCAGCCACAAAGCCGATTTAACCCTACACTTCCACGTACGCCCTGAGTTTATCGGCACATTATGGGAGGGCATAGGCATGTTTACTGCCGATGGTGGTTTGATTGGCATCAACCGCAGCGGGCAGTTTCAACTCGGGCTTAACTTAAACCATCACAGCTTATTGGCGCAAAACATACAATTTAGTCAGCTGTTTGAAATGTCGCTGCCTGCACTAAAGCAACAATACAGGCAAAATGAAAGCTTCATATTCCCGCTCAGGCTCAATAACGGCGCTAGAATTTATGCACGGCTTGAGGCAGCGCAAGAGCAGCGCAAGACCGAGGCGCACACCCCACGTAGCGTGCAAAGAAGCAGCGCGGCAAGCTTAGACATGCTGAACAGCGGTGACCCACAGATTGCCACTGCGGTGCGTCAAATCAAACAAGTGCTCTCTAAAAACATCCCCATCTTGATACAAGGCGAAACTGGTGCCGGTAAAGAACTGTTTGCACGAGCCATACACGATTCAAGCGATAGGCACGATAAATCTTGGGTAGCGGTCAATTGCGCTGCCCTGCCCGAAGGCCTCATAGAAGCCGAGCTATTTGGCTATGAAGAAGGCGCATTTACTGGCGCTAAACGTAAAGGCAGCCCGGGTAAAATTGAACAAGCCGACGGCGGCACTTTATTTTTAGATGAAATTGGCGATATGCCTCTTTCCCTGCAAGCAAGGTTATTGCGGGTATTGCAAGAACGCGTGGTTACGCCTCTTGGCAGCACTAAATCTAAACCTGTCGATTTTGTACTGGTGAGCGCCACCAATCAAAATCTTAAACAAAAAGCAGATTCTGGCGAGTTCAGAAGTGACTTGTATTACCGCATTAACGGCCTTAGCGTGCATTTACCCGCTCTACGTGAGCGCACAGATTTATTAGCCTTAATCAAAATGATTGTGCAGATTGAACAAGTATCCGATGTGCAAATCTCGCCCGAGGCCATGCAAATTTTTGAGCAGCACCCGTGGCCTGGCAACATCAGGCAACTCCACAACGTGCTCAGAACAGCCATTGCATTGGCTGATGGCGAGCCCATTAGCATTAGGCACTTCACCAAAGACTTTATGGATGATTTGTTTAAAGAAGAAGCTACTTTAGTTAAAGTCAGCCCGCCGCAAGCGCCTAACGCACCAAGTGCTATGGATTTAAAACAAGTTGGCGACGCTGCTATTCGCGAGGCCATGCAAGCGCATATGGGGAATATTTCAGCGGTTGCTCGCCAACTGGGCATTAGTCGCAACACACTCTACAGAAAGCTTAAACTTATAGGCTTGGCCTAATTGCGCTAAACCACTGATGTTAAGCAAGTAACCTTATCACCCAGTTTAATTTTTCCGCTCTTAAGCACTCTGGCCGTCACACCACCATGCCCTCGCATCGCGTTATAACCACCATGCCCAAGCAGCTTTTCCATTTTAGAACATGGCTCGCAAGGGCCAGTAACCTCTAACACCACATCGCCGATGCTGAGCTGCATCACTTGGTCTTTAAAAAGGCTTTTGGTCGCCAGTAAATTAATGCCTGAAACCACTAAATTACGCCGCAGCCATGCCGCAGGTATGGGCTTAGCTAAAAGCGCACTCACAACCGCTATATGCTCGGCTTGAATGAGCGTCACTTGGCGCTTACTACCTTGCGACCGGCGTGAAGGCGATGCGCTAGTTCTATCGCCCACTAAACCCAGCTGACTCAACGCTTCAACCTCTTCTACAGAAACACAGCCCACACTACGTGCAGGCCTCAAATATATCGCCTGAATTGTGCCAGCTTGTGCAAACTGCTGCGTTAACTCGCGCAAGCTTGAGTTTGTATCATCTACCATATAGAGTTTAAAGTTAAAAACCAATACATCATCATACTTAATCTACATGTACAAATGCAGGCTTTTACGTAACAACAGCACAAAAAAGCTAGGCGGCACTCTAAATCAGGTAAGATAAGTCAGTTATAGATAAGCGTTAAGGATTATTTTGTTAGATGCAATGAATAATATCCACGAGGTTTCAATTGCGATACGTGATGCAGTTGCGCCTGTGTTTTTACTCACTGGTATAGGCTCAATTTTGGCTGTCATGACCAATCGCTTAGGCAGAGCAATAGACCGCGCCCGCATCATAAATGAGATGCAGCCTGAGAAACGTCACAAATTTAGAGACGAGCTCAATATTATTGTGCGAAGAACCAAATGGCTCAGGCGAGCAATTGCCTTGGCAACCCTTGGTGCATTGTCTGTTTGCATTTCTATTGCCACATTGTTTATCGGTGTTGAAATGCACGTCAATATGTCACATATTGTCCTGATTTCTTTTATCACCTCGATGTTCTCTGTGATTTTTGGTTTGCTGTGCTTTTTAAGAGAAGTGCTTTTAGCCACACAAGAAGTGATTGTGCCTTACAAACACGACTAAACTTCTAGTATCAATCATCACATCACATACAAAACACCCTGGTTTGTAAGAACTCACACACCAGAGCTTTAGCACGCATTGCTGATACAAATTGATACAAATTTCATGAAACTTCGTTTTTAAAGACGATTCTAAGCAGTTGAGTACAGCAACACGCTGTGCGCTTTAGTTTTGACTTTGAGTGTATTTTAAAGAGGTTAATCATGAAAACGAAAACAGCATTTAAATCTAAGCAATATGTCAGCATTACTCTAGTGGTCGCTGCTATTTTTGGTGGGGCTTATTGGTACAAAGGTTACACGCCCATTAATGAAGCTCAGGCCATCACCAACAACAGTGCCCCCACCACGGTGAGCGCACCCACTACCATGGTCACGCTACCCAACTTTGCAAGTATTGTTAAAAACCAAGGCCCCGCTGTGGTGAATATTAGTGTCACTGGCTCAGCCAAAAACAATCCACACCTTGATGGGCTGCCGCAAATTGACCCTAATGACCCATTTTTTGAGTTTTTCAAACGCTTTCAGCCCAATATCCCTGATAATCAATCCCCTATCAGCGGCAATGGCTCTGGTTTTATTGTTAAATCAAATGGAGTGATATTAACGAACGCGCATGTCGTCGCCAATGCAGATGAAGTCACAGTCAAACTGACAGACAAACGTGAATTCAAAGCTAAAGTACTAGGCGTAGATAAAACAACCGATGTCGCCGTACTAAAAATTGATGCTAATAACTTGCCTGTTGTCAAAATTGGTAGCACTCAAAATACAAATGTTGGCGACTGGGTGGTGGCGATTGGCTCTCCTTTTGGGTTTGAAAACACGGTCACCGCTGGCATTGTTTCAGCAAAATCTCGCGCCTTACCCGATGAAGGTTATGTACCATTTTTACAAACCGATGTTGCCATTAACCCAGGTAACTCAGGTGGGCCACTGTTTAACCTAAACGGTGAAGTGATAGGCATTAACTCACAAATCTATAGCCGTAGCGGTGGTTATCAAGGTTTATCATTCTCTATCCCCATTGATGTTGCCATGAAAATTGAGCAGCAATTATTAGAGCATGGCAAAGTAAGCCGTGGACGTTTAGGTGTGGGCGTACAATCATTGAATCAAGAATTGGCGGCCTCATTTGGTTTAGATAAGCCTATGGGTGCATTAGTGGGTAGTGTAGAAAAAAATGGCCCAGCAGATAAAGCAGGCATAGAGCCCGGTGATGTGATTACTAAGTTTAATGATAAGTCTATTGAACAATCTTCAGATTTACCACCATTGGTTGCAGAAGCTTTGCCTAACCAAACTGCAAAAGTTGAAGTGTGGCGCAACAAGAAAATACAAGAGCTATCTGTGCGTTTAGGTGAAATGAAAGTTGCGGATGCTCCTGTAGAGGCCGCTGTTGAAGGCAAAGGCAAACTAGGCATAGTGGTTAGACCTTTGAGCGAAGCTGAGCAAGCCGAAGCACAAGTAAAACAAGGTTTAGTTGTAGAAAATGTCATGCAAGGCCCTGCGGCCAAGGCAGGCATTAAATCTGGTGATGTTATTTTGGCAGTCAATGGCGACCAGATATCTACTGTAAATGAGCTTTTAAGCAAAGTAGATAAAAACAAAAAGAGCGTTGCGCTACTTGTCATGCGTGGCAACGAAAAACTCTATGTGCCAGTTAATCTAGGCTAAACTTGCAGGGGGCTTAGTTGTCAGCGACTAAGCCCCATTCGCTTCTACAGTACCCGCTAGGGTGACTGCATACACTTGATTTCACCAAAAATAAAGTCCATACTAATCCCAATAAAATAACAAGGGGCACGTCATGGCGAGGTTCTTAAAAAAAGGCGATGTTGGTGTTGATGTCAGTGAGTTACAAACGCTGTTGATGCAAAGAGGCTTTTTAACTAATGAAGAAATCACTGGGATATTTGATAATGCCAC
>CAZAHP010000036.1:0-10501 GCA_964484985.1 uncultured Methylophilaceae bacterium | reverse complement strand
CCTGAAGGCAACCCTTGGTGCGCTGGTTTTGTAAGCTTTTGCTTCTCACAACATGCTGCGGGCATGCCCTACCCTTACACGGTAGGCGCGCGTAATATTTTGCGTGAGTTTCAAAAGCGCAACTGGGCATTTAAACCCAACACGGGATATCTACCTAAACCCGGGGATATTGTCGTGTGGTGGCGTGAACAACCAAATAGCGGCAAAGGCCATATAGGCTTGGTCTACCAAGTGAAGGATGGGTTTTTATATACAACAGAAGGCAACAGAAGCACGAAAGTGCAAGGGTTTAGCTATGTGTTAAGCCGCATGGATAAACTTTTAGGCTACGGCCAAGTACCCGATTAAGTTTGCTAAGCGAGTTTGAAATTGTAGTCCTCGATGAGTTCGACCATATAATCACTATCGTCAAACACTTGACTATCGTTGATAGGCGCTAAGTTTGTGTAATCCTCAAACTCAAGCATATCAAGCTCTCCAATTTCTATTCCATAAACTTCTTGCATGAGCTCATCTTGTATTAGTTGCTCAGCTTCTGACTCAAATTCGTCTGAATTCATATTCAACCTTTAAGCAATCGCTATCAATGTATGCGCATCATACGAGCACATTGTGACAGTATTGCTACAAAATAAAGACAGTTTCACACTCAAAATGCTGGAACTCTGCTCTAGTGGCTTTCTACCTGCGCTAAGCCAACGTAAAAGTAATGATCTTCATGCCAAGCATTGCGTAACTCAGCCTCTCTCTCAGCAATCTCTAGCTCTTCATATTCATCCACTGGGTAATTTTGCTCATTGATTACTTGGTAAATAGTCATGATGCACTCCTTAAACACTTGGGTTGAAAAAGTCATACATTCCGCATCCACTATCAAGCATAAAGTAGACCAAAAAACCTTATCAATTCATTAAGTTAATGTTTTCTTTTTGGGTTTATTTTATTCAGAAAGTTAAAGCGCACATTTAAAGCGCTTTCTAGAATACTACTCAAAATTACATGAACAAAAACAGTGCATTTTTTCACAGCGACAAAAATAGATAGATAAAGCGACAAAAATTGTAATATAGCGATACTTTTATGCAGCCATCAATCAATTAATATGCCCAAGTTTTTAAAAACCACTTGCTCATTAATATTACTGACCCTACTTTGTCTCAGCGCCCATGTAGAAGCCGAGCCATGGCAAGATGAGGCGTTTTTAGTACAGGCTTTTAACGAAGTTGCCTTACATAATGAATATGAGACGGTTGCCATGCCTGTGCGTAAATGGAATAAACCCGTCAAGGTGTGGTTAACACACAAAGTAGCTGAGGCTGATAAACACACGCAACTGGTGCAAATGCACCTATCACACTTAAGCCAAATCACTGGCCACCCTATCAGTCTAGTAGTCGATAATAAATCTGCAAATGTGCATGTGGTATTCACGCAGCAATCAAGCTGGGCACAAGATGTCGCTCAGCTCATGGGGAAAGGCGCCACCAACAAAATTAAAAGTGCCGTGTGTATGGCAAGTTTTAAACTTAGCCCTCAAGGTGACATTGACCAAGCGTGGGTGGTCATACCCGTAGACCAAGCTGAAATGCATAGAAAATTAGTCGCGTGCATAGTAGAAGAACTCACGCAGGTCATGGGCTTACCTAACGACTCTGAAAAAGTTTACCCTTCTATTTTTAATGATAAAACACCTGAAGACCTACTGACTGGGCTTGATAGCTTGCTCTTAAAAATGCTTTATCACCCACAAATAAAAGTTGGCATGACAGCCGAGCAAGTTAGGCCTGTTTTGCATCAAATCATTGCTGATTGGCAGCAAGACGATACGATTTTAAATGCAGAAAAAAATGTGCGTCTGGGTCAGCTTTACCAACTGCTAGGCTATTAAAGCCAGACTTTCTATTAGGCGAAGAGCACTATTTAAACCGTCTAAATGAGCCCGTCACCACACCCCATATCTCAAACGACATATGCTCGTGAATTTCAATCGGAGAATAAGCGCCGGTAGAGTTTGCCGGGAGCAAACGCGGAGTGCCATCTTTTTTACGCGCAAGGGTTTTTATGGTGAACTCACCGTCTAATACTGCCAATACAATATCGCCAATAGCTGCTTGTTTAGAGCGATCTACTACTGCTTTATCCCCTGGCAACAGGCCAACATCTATCATAGAGTAGCCTTGTATCGTGACAAAAAAAGTACTACTTTTTTGGTCAATTAAAAACTCGCTAGGGTCTAGCCGCTTTTCAATATGCTCTTCTACCGCATTGGGCAAGCCTGCGGAAACTTTAGATGAATATAAAGGTAGCGCAATAGGCTGCGAATGTAATGAAGGCAGTTCAAAATCAGTCACCACATCTAAATCAGCATGTATTTTCTTACGTTGATAAGCGCCCAGAAAATCTTGTATCACAGAAACTTGGCTAGTAGGCACCCGTACCACCGAAGTAGACTCGCCAAACTTACCAGTTCCGACCTTGCGCCCAGCGCCAGCTTGCCTAGCTCGCGGGGCAATTTTGCTTATTTTGGCATCATCAAAATTTGACATAGTAATTATTGTAACAATAATTACTATGTCATGCTCGCTTTTGTTTCATTAAAAAACGAGCGCGCGTTTTACACGTATTAATGTTGATAAGACTGCTCAGCCTGTAAAGCCTCTATATGAAAATGGTGATGCTCAAACCATAGCGCCAAATCTTCTACATGAAGCTCAGCGCTTTCTGCACTTTGAAACTCACTAATAATACGATTACGCTCATCAATCACCTGATAAATCACCATCACGCTCTCCTTAATTTAAGAAAAATTCTTTGCAATAAAGTATTAGCAAGCATCTAGCCAAAATTAAAAAAGTATTAATTTTTATTAAAAACAATTAGATAACTAAAATATCCAAGCTAATCACTATAAATTCACCTTGTAAGGTTGTGATAAATCTAACCTAAGTGATGAAAAACAATCACTTTTTAACTGCGCTTAACAGGCCCCATTTAACTCATCAGCATTTAGGCGTACTATTCACTTTCAACTAAGTAACTAATTATTAAAAGAGCCTATGTTTACTCTGCCATCTATTTGGAATATTTTAGTTTCTACCGTGGTCTTTTTTGTGGCTAATTGGCGTATACGCCGCTATTTAGATGAAATGAGCATACCAAAAGGCATCACACGCACAACGGTAGTTTTTGTATTCGCCTATCTTGCCGCGTGGATGTGTGGCTCAGCAATTGATTACGTACATGACAAAATCTACGGCGTGCCTAAACCTGTAGAAACGTCACAAGAGGTATCAAAATTGCTTAAGGAACTAAGCACAAGCAAACATTAACAAACGCATTCACGGAGCTTACTCCTTTGAAAAAGAACACCATGATTATCACCGTACTACTCTTAGCACTTGGCTTGCTGGGCTTATGGGCAGCAAATTACTATTGTAGCAACGATGATGAGCCGCATAAAACCAGTGACTTAGAACTAGCAGGGGATGAGTGTGTAGCGATTGCAGATAAATCAGTCGCACACATGGTGGCAGTTGTTGAGTTTCAAAAGCTAGAAATTGCTGGTCGCAAAGTTCGCGTGATGCGCCAATGCATGAACGACCACGGATTTTATGAAAACCCTGCGTGGCTTAAATTCGCCAGCCCAATGGCTGAGGTCACTGCTAAAAAAGACAATATTTCTATTGATGAAGCCCTAGAGAATTTAAAACGCATCAAAATGGTAGTGTTTACCGCAAAACAAGACGAGCCTATATTTTGGGTGAAGGGGAAATAGCCTCAACGGCTGCCTTAGCTTTACAGTGATAGCACTAAAAGCTAAGGCAGTAGGCGATAGATAGATGCTTAAGTCTAGCTTGTTTTGAAGCGCACAGGGTTTTCAATCGTTGCTTGCTTTTTACTTAGGGGCTTGTGTTCCCTAGTATAGCTAGCTTATCAACCCAAGCGGCACAATACATCGCACAGAACTAAGACTAGATAGGTTGCCATCCCCCGCCTAAAGCGCGATATAAATTCACCATGGCACTCATTTGTTTTTGCTTGGTTTCAATCAGCTCGCTTTTAGCCTCTAGTGCCTCTCGCTGCGTGAGCAAAATTTCTAAATAATCAGCTCGTGCTGCTTTAAATAACTGATTCGCCACATCAACAGATTCACTTAATGCACTGACTTGTGATGTTTTAAGCTGATAGTTTTTATCTAAATTATCGATATTAGAAAGTTGATTGGTCACTTCGCCATACGCGTTAATGATGGTTTGCTCATAATCGTAAGCCGCTTGAATTTGCATTGCATTCGCGTTTTTATACACCGCCTCAATCGCATTGCGGTTGATTAAAGGCGCCATCAAATCACCACCCAAGGAGTAAGCAATCGAAGCAGGTGCATTGAGTAGGTATTTTGGGTTAAATGCTTGAAAACCTAAGCCCGCTCTAATCGCAAATGAAGGGTAAAAATTAGCCTTGGCAACTTCAATATTTAAATCTGCCGCAGCCAACTCAAGCTCTGCCTTGCGAATATCTGGCCTCAAGGCTAACAACTGGGCAGGTACGCCAGTTTGAATCACTTTAGGCTGTATATCCATAAAGCCTTTAGAGAGCCGTTCAATGGGCTGTGGTGTTCTACCCATCAAGAAATTAATGCGATTTTCTAGCTCAACCTGCTGTTGTTTAATCACATATTGCTTGCTCTGATTTTTCTTCACTTCAGCATCAAAACGCTTCACCGCGAGTGATGTTGCTCTTGCATACTGCTTCAGCTCCTTGGTTACTTCTAATGCGTTTTGCTGGATTTTGATGTTCTGCTCTAAATTGTCGAGCTGATTATCCAAGGCAACTAGTTCATAGTAGGCGTTTGCGATTTCAGCCACTAAGTTAGTCACCAAGAAGTTTTTGCCCTCAATAGAGGCCATGTATTCCATGGTCGCCACTTTGGTCGCATTTCTGAGTTTTTTCCAAACATCAAGCTCCCAAGAAGATTGCAATCCAAACTGATAATTACCGAGAGGGTCTGGAAATTTTTTGCCTTCTTTAATCTCAAGTTGCTCTTCAACAGCGCCATTGCGGGTGTAACGCGCGGCTTTTTCTATCTCTGCCCCCCCTCCAATACTCACAAACGGCATGTATTCACCTTTGCGTGCCTGAATTTCATTGGAGGCAATACTAATACGCTGCATTAAAATATTGATCTCTTTGTTGTTGGCAACCGCTGTATCAATCAAACCTTGTAATTGTGGATCGTCAAAAAACGTTTTCCAGTTCATGTTCGCGGTGTTTTCAGTCATCGGTGCTTGCTGATTAAACTGCTCAGGCAACTTGGTTTCTGCTTTTTTTGTTAATAACTGTGGAATTGCACAAGCTTGCAGCATGAGTGCTAAAGCACCCACCACCGCCACTTGCATGATATTTTGTTTATTCATCATTTTTATTTTCACCTTTGTTGTAGTGATATAGCTCGGTTAGCGGCTTGAAGTCTTCATTTCTAATCAGTGCTTTGCCTTCTTCTAATTTAGCAAATAGGTAGTACAAGCCTGGAATTAACAACACCCCAAATACCGTACCAAACAACATGCCGCCTAGTGCAGAAGTACCGATAGTGCGGTTGCCCACTGCACCTGCCCCAGTTGCCACAACTAGTGGTAATAAACCTGCAATAAAGGCAAATGAGGTCATTAAAATAGGTCTAAACCTTGCCTTAGCCCCCTCAACCGCGGCTTGCGCGATAGTTAGGCCTTGCGCCTGTTTTTGTACCGCAAACTCAACAATCAACACCGCATTTTTACCCAGCAATCCCACCAACATCACTAATCCTAATTGCGCATAAATGTCATTGGCCAAACCTAGTGACTTGAGTAAGAATAAAGAGCCAAACACACCCGCTGGTAGCGATAGAATCACGGCTAGCGGCAATAAGAAACTTTCATATTGTGCGGCCAGCACCATATAAACGAATACCAGCACCACCGCAAAAATCAAGACCGCTTCATTACCACGTTGCGCTTCATCAAAAGACAAGCCTTCCCAACCTACATCGTAACCATGTGGTAAGGTTGTTTTGGCAACGTCTTTCACCGCTTTAATGGCATCGTCCGTGGTGTAGCCTTGCGCTGGCGCGGCACGAATGGTGGCTGAGTTGTACAAGTTGTAACGCGTAATTTCGTTAGGCCCTTGTCTTTTCTTAAGCTTCATAAATGCAGAATAGGGCACCATTTCGCCTTCTTCATTCTTTACAAAATAATTCAACACATCGCTTGGGTAACGTCTAAACTCAGGGCTTGCCTGCACATACACTTTAAAAAAGTTATTAAAGCGAATAAAACCCTGCTCATAAGTACTGCCGACCAAGATATTGAGGTTATCCATGGCCTTACCAATCGACACACCTTTTTGCATTGCCGCTTGATTATCAATTTCTAATTCAAATTGCGGATAGTTAGCAGCGTAAAAAGTAAATAAGCCAGAAAGCTCTTTACGCTTGCCCAAAGCAGCCATAAAGTCTTGGTTAATTCTGTCAAACTCATGGTAATCAGTGCCATTGGTTTTATCTAACAAACGCAAGGCTAAGCCCGAAGCCGCGCCATAACCCGGCACTGCTGGCGGCTCAAAGTACTCAATCACCGCACCAAAGTCTTTAGTTTTTTCTTCCAACTCTTCTATGATTTGATGTACTGATTTTTTGCGTTGTGACCAATCTTTAAGGTTAATCAAACAAGTACCAGCGTTTGAACCTCGGCCTTCTGTCAATATTTCATAGCCAGCTAAAGAAGAAACGGATGCAATACCATCGATTTTTTTTGCCTCTAGTTGTAATTGGCGCGCGACATGGTTAGTCTCTTCTAATGTGCTACCTGGTGGCGTTTGAATAATCGCATAAATTTGACCTTGATCTTCACCTGGAATAAAGCCTGCTGGTAGCGACTTGTTGACTAAAAAAGTGCCGAATGAAAATGCAACTAAGGCTAAAAAGCTCACCGTCCTTAATGTCACAATCTTGCTAAGAAAGTTGGTGTAATGACCTGTGAGTTTCTCAAACAACACGTTAAACAGATGAATGAAATAACTGATGGGTGTTTTGCGCTTCACTTGGCCGTGGTTATTTTTGAGCAACATGGCACACAAAACAGGCGTGAGCGACAGCGCCACAATACCCGAAATGACAATAGAAGCCGCCATAGTGATAGAGAATGAGCGATAAAACACCCCTACAGGCCCTGACATAAAACTCACGGGTATAAACACTGCCGTCATAACCAAAGTAATGGCCACAATGGCACCGCCAATTTCGCCCAACACCTCCTGTGTTGCGCGGTAGGGCGTTATGTCGGCATGCTCTTCAAATTTCGCATGCACTGCTTCAACCACCACAATCGCGTTATCCACCACAATACCAATGGCGAGCACCAGTGCAAACAAGGTAATCAGGTTAATCGTGATGCCAAACATCTGCATACAAAAAAACGTACCGATTAAGGACACTGGCACTGCCAAAATGGGAATCAAAGTGGAGCGCCAATCACCCAAGAAGATAAATACCACTAAAGCCACTAAAATAAAGGCCTCTACCAAGGTGTGCAGCACTTTTTCTATGGAGGCATCTAAGAACTTGGAGACGTCATAATCAATTTCATACTCCATACCAGCAGGGAAAGAGCCTTTTAACTCTTCCATTTTGGCTTTGACTTGTTCAATCACTTCGCTGGCGTTACTGCCGTAATTTTGCTTGAGGATAATCGCGGACGACGGGAAGCCATCTTTGTTAGAGTAAATATCAAAGAACTCACTACCCAACTCTACTTTTGCAATATCTTTGAGTTTTAAAATTTCACCTTCGGAGTCCGCACGAATAATAATGTTTTCGTACTCTTCTGGTTTGTTATAGCGGCCTTTGTAAATCAACACATACTCTTTTGATTGCGCTGCAATACCTGAGCTTTGACCTAATCGACCAGGGCGCCCAATAATGCTTTGCTCTGCCATGGCTTTCATGACATCTTCAATCGAGACTTTATAAGCGCGCATACGGTCTGGGTTAAGCCACACACGCATGGCGTATTGGCGGCTACCTAAGATTTTTGCACTAGCAATCCCGTTTACACGTTGCACTTCAGGAATCACACTGACGTTGGCGTAGTTAAATAGAAACTTTTCGTCCGCGTTTTTATCTTTACTGAACAAGTTAATGTACATCAGCATACTGGGCTGTACGCGCTCTACCACCACGCCTTCTAATTGCACCAGTTCCGGCAAACGGCTCATGACTTGGTCAATCCGCGTTTTGACGTTAACCATCGCCTGATTGGGGTCAGTACCTAAAGCAAAAATCACTTGAATGGTAGCTTCACCCGCGCTGGTTGCGTCTGACACGATATATTTCATGCCAGGTACGCCATTAATGGCACGCTCAATGGTAATCAGTGATGACTGCACCAGCACATCGGCACTAGATCCAGGATAAGCCAGTGACACAATCACGCGAGGTGGCGCAATATCAGGAAACTGCGACGTTGGCAGGGACTTAATTGATAAAAAACCTAAGAACACGATAATGAGCGATAACACAATCGCCATCACCGGTCTTTTAATAAATATATTAAACATAGGGTGTCTTTTCTTTCACTATTCGGCGTGAAGGTTTAATTGTGAAATCACTTGCTCAGGCTTTTTATAATTGATTTCAATGGTTTGACCGTTATGCACACGGCGTAAACCTTCAATCAGCACCTGATCATCGTCCTTTAAACCACTTTTAACGATGTACAAGTAAGGAAGCTCGGCCGCTATCGTAATCAGCTTTTGCTCCACCTTGTGCTCTTTGTTCACCACATACACATAGGTTTTATCAAGAATTTCAAACGTGGCTTTTTGCGGAATAATCATGGCGTTTTTGAACGGGATGGCCATCAAGATATTGCCTGTCTGACCATGCCTTAAGGTTTCATTCGGGTTAGGAAAGACCGCTCTAAACTCAATATTGCCCGTTTTATTATCAAAATCAGCTTCGATGGTTTCAATCTTACCTTCCTGATCAAATACCTGACCATTCGCCAACTGAAGTTTTACGTTAACCCGAGCTTGCTCTTCCTTGCTGGCTTTGTAAGACAAATACTCCGCCTCTGGCACGTTAAAATAGACCCACATTTTGCTGATATCCGATAAGGTTGTGAGTAGCTCGCCTTCATCTACTAAACTGCCGTTACGGACATTAAAATGGTCCATGATGCCGCTGAATGGTGCATTGATGTCAGTAAAGTTTAAGTGGGTTTGTGCTACGGACATTTCAGCTTCAGCCTTGTTTAACTTTGCCTTCGCTAGCGCTAGTTCATTCGCAGAAACAATGTTTTTATCTGTTAATGCCTTAGTGTTTTGGTACTCAATACGAACTAAATCAGCCTCAGATCTTGCCTTCTGTAAATCGGCTTGATATACATTGGGCATAATCTTAAACATGCGCTGCCCCTGTTTGACTTTTTGTCCTTCATCGACAAAAGTTTGTTGTAAGTATCCTTTTTCTAAGGCCCTTAATTCAATATGTTTAAAAGCATGAATCTGCGCAACATATTCTTTTGTGATTGAAGTGTCTTTTCTTAAGGGGGAAGTCACCTCGAGTTTTGGTGACTCCTCTTTTGCAGGTTCGGGATGTGAGCAAGCGCTCACCAAAGCGATTAAAAAACCTAAAACGAAATACGATTTACTATCCATGTTGATTACTCACCATACAAAATGTTCAAAAATAGTGCATTTAAGCCAATGACTTTGGGAAATGTAGCGATACATTACCAATGCGAAATTGGTCAAGCTGAAACAGCTATGCTAAGAAGTGAGAGTTTTTTAAAGCCAAAGGCTTAGCCAAAAACCAGATAAAACCGATTTAGAAATACTATGGCTATGCCATGCACATGTGCTAATGCATGCTTACTTAAAGCTCTATGAGGGAACTAGTGAGGTGGGGAACGCGGGCGAATATGATAAAGATAACGTATGCTAGGAAAAACTTTGCATACAATTGAAGCTGCCCAAACAAGCAGCAGAACAGTAAAACTATTTATTGAGGGTAAATATGCATCAAATTGATGGCCAGTGTCAGGCGGGGCGTTAGGGTCTGAAGAAAAATCTCGAACATCTTCAACCCTTGGTTCTGATGTTTCATCAGTAAATTCAGTATTGTTTAAAAATTGCGATAAAAACATCACCCATAAAGCAAAAAAAACCACCACCAAAGAAAGCATTCTTTTATTTGGCTGCGTAGTTTTTACACCATGCTTTAATGTATTAATGTTAGTTTGACTCACAAGCTTTCAACCACGTTTAACAACTTTTGATAAAAGAGTGCTACTTTAACTGATTCAATATTTTTTTCAATCGGAGTTATTCCCGAGTATTCGACATAATAAAAACAATTAAAGTGCTACTAGCAAGTAAATTAATTTACTTGCTAGTAAAAGCATAAAGCGCGCCATAACTCTAAGGAAATAAGAAAAAATAAAAATCGCTTATTATTTTACAGATT
>CAZAHP010000035.1:12023-18699 GCA_964484985.1 uncultured Methylophilaceae bacterium | reverse complement strand
CCGTACAGCTATTCTCAAGCCTTAAAAAACAAGGTGTGGAAGAAGCCGAAAGCGTGATTGGCAAATGGCTGTTCCCCGAAAAAGAGGCCGCTACTGGCGCTTAAATACCATATCCCAAACCCCATGCCCTAGCTTAATCCCACGATTTTCAAACTTGGTAAGGGGTCGGTAACTTGGTTTTTCAGCATAATCTTGCGCAGTATTTTCAAGCATAGGCTCGGCGCTGAGTACTTCTAGCACCCATTCGGCATACTCCTGCCAGTCGGTCGCCACGTGTATGTAAGCGCCCACTTTCAACTTACTGCATAGCAATTTAATAAATTCAGCTTGTATGAGCCTGCGCTTGTGATGGCGCTTTTTATGCCACGGGTCAGGAAAGAAAATATGCACACCATCCAAGCTGGCGTCGGCGAGCATATTTTGTAGCACTTCTACGGCATCGTGCTGAACAATGCGTATGTTAGTAAGTGCTTGCTCTTGTATGAGCTTAAGCAGGCTGCCCACACCAGGGGTGTGCACCTCAACCGCAAGAAAGTCACAATCAGGCAAGGTTTGTGCAATTTTAGCGGTGCTTTCACCCATGCCAAAACCTATTTCTAAGATTTTTTTGCTCTCTTTTCGGCCAAAAACAGCTTCAAGATTTTGCAACTCAGGCGTGTAAGTCAACCCAAATTGTGGCAAGCCTGTTTCAAGCGCGCGCTCTTGTGCTGCGGTAAGCCTGCCTTGGCGTAGCACAAAGCTACGAATTCGGCGGTGCTTCAGATTTTCTTCGTCCGGGGTAAGGTTTTCAGTGTTTTGTTCAGTATTTTTCATGGCGAGCATTATAAAGCATATGACTTATCACCGCTTGCAAAGGCTAGCAAATCAATCTCTAAACCCTTAGTAAAGCCAATGACTTTAAATAGCTCGCCCATCTCGGCAGGAGAAAGTAGCTTCTGCGCTTGAGCGGCAAGAGGCAAATATTTTGCGGTATCAGTAGCAGAGACGCGGCTTAGCACTTGGGTAATGCCGCAATTGATTAAAAACTGGGCTTGCGTAGTGTAGCCTGCAAGACTGAGGTCGTTGGCAATGCCCGCTTGGGCAATCGCAGTAAAATCAACGTGAGCAGTAATGTCTTGCAGCCCCACATGAATTAAGGGGTCATCATGCGCATAATGGCGATAGTGGCACATGAGCGTGCCTTGGCTGCGCTGGGGGTGATAATATTCTTGCGCTGAAAAGCCGTAGTCTATCCACAACATTGCGCCCTGTTGCAAAACCTCTGCCAAACTTGCAATTAAAGCGGGGGCAGCTGGGCAAATTTCACTGAGGTAGTTTTGGGGTAAATTTAGCGCATTCGCAGCTTCAAATAACGCACCATCGGGCAAGGGTTTGTCTTGCCAAGAGAATGCCTGGTCAATAGATGTCACGCCACGTTCAAACAAACCATCTAAATTGCGACCGATTAAATGTACAGGTAGCGCATCTAATACTTCATTAGCAAGCACCATGCCCTTAAAGCTTGTTGGTAATTTATCGAGCCAGACCACACGTTGCATCAACTCAGCTGGCAATATTGATTGCAATGTTTCGCGCTGCACAGCCTGTAAGTGAGCACTTACATCTAAAATATAATAGTGCGTGGGCAACTTATTAAGCGTTTGTAACTCCAACAGCAGTTCGCAAGCTAAACGGCCTGTACCTGCCCCCAGCTCTAAAATATCGCCTTCATTAACAGCTGAAAGTATCTGAAATACTTGTTGCGCTAATGTCTGCGCAAATAAAGGCGAAATCTCAGGGGCGGTGACAAAATCCCCCGCTTGCCCGAACTTTTTTGCGCCGCCGCTGTAATAACCAAGGCTAGGTTGATAAAGTGCTAAATGCATAAAGCGCGCAAAATCTATCCAGCCATCTGATTGGCGAATCTCGTTTTGAATGAGCTGAAGCAACTGCTGACTATGGGCGAGCGTTTCTGCTTCAGGCGTAGGTAATGTGGTCATATTTATAGATTATAATGCGAGTTATGGAAAACCAAGCAGAAACCAATACAGAAGCCAATTTGCAGGGCAAAGCAGTCCTAATTACTGGCGGCGCTAAACGCGTAGGCGCTGCCATTAGCCGTATGCTTCATGCCAGCGGTGCAAACTTAATGATTCACTACCGGACTTCATCGGCTGAAGCACGTATTTTACAGGCAGAGCTTAATCTACGCCGCCCAAATTCTGTAGCCATTATACAAGGTGACTTACTCAACTTAGCCATTTTACCTAGCTTGGTCAGTGAAACAATTGCCACCTTTGGCAGATTAGATGCCTTAATCAATAACGCCTCCAGCTATTACGCCACAGAAATCGGTGATATCAACCATACTCAATGGGATGATTTAATCGGCTCCAACCTCAAAGCACCTTTATTTTTATCTCAAGCAGCAGCACCTGAGCTACGCAAACACGAAGGTTGCATTATCAACATCACCGATATGCATGTAGAGCGCCCGAAAAAAGGCTACGTAGTCTACAGCGTTGCCAAAGCGGGCTTAGTCACGCTTACAAAATCACTCGCTCAAGAGCTAGCGCCTGAAGTGCGCGTCAACGCAGTAGCGCCTGGCCCTGTATTGTGGCCAGTAGATAACCCTCAGTTTGATGAGGTATATCGTAAACGCGTGATTTCACAGACCTTGCTTAAGCGCATAGGTGAGGGCAATGATGTGGCAAAAGCGGTCCGCTTTTTAATTCAAGATGCTCCTTTTATTACTGGGCAAGTCATCGCAGTTGATGGCGGTCGGTCAGTCAACTTATAAAAGTAGTCGCATGAAACGTGTCACTGAACAAGTCATTATGCTTCACACACGTGCCCCAACCAAGCCAGAGCAAGGAAAGCCCTGCAATGGCTGTGGTGCATGTTGCGCATCAGAGCCCTGCCCTGTAAGCCTAGCCTTACTAAAGCAATATCAAGCGCCATGCATCGCCCTTGAGTGGCATGAGCAAGACCAGCGCTATTATTGCGGCATGGTCACCGCACCCTCACACTACTTAAAATGGTTACCTCATAGAGCCAATCGACTCGCATCAAAAGCCTTTAAGCGCTGGATAGCCGCAAATCAAGCTTGTGATTTTGGTGCTGAAGTCATTTCGTCTTAAGCCATTTTTAGCTAAGGCATTTTTGAATTTAGCTTGCTTTAAACTATAATGCGCAGATGAAAACTAACATCAAACACCATCCTGACAATGTCAGCCAAAATTTTCTAAAACTGCGTAACAGCCTAATCTCTGCCACAGGCAAGGCGATAGGCGATTACAACATGATAGAAGATGGCGACACCGTACTCGTTTGCATGAGTGGCGGCAAAGATAGCTACACCATGCTCATGATGCTACTTGCCTTACAAGAACGTGCGCCGATTGATTTTAAAATCATCGCCATGAACCTTGACCAAAAGCAACCTAACTTCCCTGAGCATATTTTGCCTGCGTATTTAGCCCAGCTCGGTGTTGATTACCGCATCGTTGAAGCTGACACCTACTCTATCGTTAAAGAAAAAATCCCTGAAGGCAAAACCACCTGTTCGCTCTGCTCACGTCTGCGTCGCGGCATTATCTATCGCACCGCACAAGAACTAGGCGCTACGAAAATTGCACTAGGTCACCATAGGGATGACATCGTACAAACGCTGTTTTTAAATATGTTCTTTGGCGCAAAAATGAAAGCCATGCCGCCAAAACTCAACACCAACAAAGGTGAGTTTCAGGTCATACGTCCGCTGGCATACTGCGCTGAAAAAGACATTGCCAGCTATGCAAGGCAAATGGAGTTCCCGATTATTCCTTGCGATTTATGTGGTTCTCAAGAAAACCTACAACGTCAAAAAGTTAAAGACATGCTCAATGGTTGGGAGCGTGAACAACCTGGACGCATCAACAATATCTTCCGCGCGATTACCAATGTTGAGCCGTCACACTTAGCCGATACCGAGCTATTTGATTTCAAAAATCTCTCTAACTCACCAATAGAAACTGAAGACCCACTATTTGGCGACATTGCAGAAAAAGAAGATAGTGCCGCGCTCAACATAGTCACCATGGCGGACAATAGGATTACTTTTGTCAGAAAATCTGCATAAATTTATAAACTAAAGTACATTACCATCTATATTATCTTGCTTTATCACATCTTTTAATCATATTATTTGCTCACTTCGCTTTTTTTAGCTATTCATGTCAAAACTTCTAATTGTTGAATCACCTTCAAAAGCCAAAACACTTCAAAAATACCTAGGTAAAGATTTTGAAGTGTTGGCTTCATACGGCCATGTGCGCGATCTCATCCCTAAAAATGGTGCAGTGGATACCGAGCACGGCTACGCCATGAAGTATGAGGTCATCGAGCGAAATTCCAAGCACGTTGATGCGATTGCCAAAGCGGTAAAAAATGCTGATGCCATTTACCTCGCAACCGACCCGGACCGCGAAGGTGAAGCCATTTCTTGGCATATTGCTGAAATTTTAAAAGACAAAAAATTACTCAAAAACAAAATCATGAAACGCGTAGTGTTTCATGAAATTACCAAAGCAGCTGTGCAGCATGCCATTGATGAACCACGTGACATTTCCATGCCCTTGGTCAATGCCC
The DNA here is from genome assembly GCA_964484985.1 of uncultured Methylophilaceae bacterium. Taxonomy (GTDB): domain Bacteria; phylum Pseudomonadota; class Gammaproteobacteria; order Burkholderiales; family Methylophilaceae; genus CAZAHP01. The sequence continues at coordinate 14,091 of CAZAHP010000035.1, read as the reverse complement.
AGCAAGCACGCCGCGCATTAGATTACCTCGTTGGTTTTAATTTATCGCCATTACTCTGGAAAAAAATCCGCAGAGGGCTTTCTGCAGGCCGTGTACAAAGCCCCGCGCTTCGCCTAATTGTTGAACGCGAGCTTGAAATTGAAGCGTTTAAAAGCCAAGAGTACTGGTCAATTCATTTAGAAAGCCGCAAACACCAACACGCATTTGATGCCAAATTGGTGCAGCTCGATGGTAAAAAAGTAGAACAATTTACCGTTACCAGCCACGACCAACAGGCGGAAATTGTAGGAAAATTACTACTCACCAGCGCTGGCAAAACAACAGTGAGCCGCGTAGAGAAAAAACAACGTAGCCGCAGCCCTGCCGCACCGTTTACCACCTCTACCCTGCAACAAGAAGCCGTACGTAAACTCGGGTTTACCACCAGCCGCGCCATGCGTATTGCGCAGCAACTTTACGAAGGTATTGATATTGGCGGCGGCGCAGTAGGTTTAATCACCTATATGCGTACTGACTCATTCAGCCTTGCCACTGAAGCAGTGATGCAGATTCGTGACTACGTGAAAAATAACTTTGACGCAGACTACCTGCCCAAAGCGCCTATCATGTACAAAACAAAATCTAAAAACGCGCAAGAAGCACATGAGGCGATACGCCCTACCGACATTACGCGCACTCCACAAAGCGTAAGTGCCTATCTCACACCAGAGCAATTGCGCCTGTATGAAATGATTTGGAAGCGCACACTCGCTTGCCAAATGGCACAAGCCAAGTTTGATGCAGTCAGTGTAGATTTAAGCATAGGCTCAGACGCCAACCTATTCCGCGCCACTGGCCAAACACTGGTATTCCCAGGATTTATCGCTGTCTACATGGAAGGCATAGATGATGAGGAAGAAGAAAGCGAAAGCAAACTCCCTCACCTAGAAACAGGTGAAGTGCTAGACATTAACAAGATTTTTGGTGACCAACACTTTACCGAGCCTCCACCACGTTACTCTGAAGCAAGCTTAGTGAAAGTACTTGAAGAATACGGCATTGGCCGCCCTTCAACCTATGCGAGCATCATTTCCACGTTGCAAGACCGTGAGTACGTGCTGCTTGATAAAAAGCGCTTTACGCCCACTGATGTAGGCCGCATCGTCAATAAATTCCTCACTGAGCACTTCACGCGCTATGTGGATTACGACTTTACTGCCAACCTCGAAAACGAGTTAGATAATATTGCCGATGGTGGCCGAGATTGGATACCTGTACTCAACGATTTCTGGACGGGTTTTAATCAGCAAATTGAAGATAAAAAAGATGTTGAGCGCCCAGGCACAGAGCTACTAGACGAAGCTTGCCCAAAATGTGGCAAACCACTATCCAAACAACTCAGTCGCTACGGTAGCTTTATCGGTTGCACAGGCTATAACGATACGCCTAAATGCGACTATAAGCGCAGCATAGGCGGCACCGCAGAGATTTCATCTGAACCCACAAAAATTGGCGTAGATGCTGGTAGTGGCAAAGACATCCTCTTACTTAACGGCCCTTATGGCCCATACTTGCAATTAGGTTTAGCTGAAGAAGATGCCAAGAAAAAACCTAAACGCGTAAGCATTCCAAAAGAAATTCCGCTTTCTAGCGTAGATGAAGAAGTCGCGGCTAAGCTAATTGCACTGCCGCGCGACCTTGGGCAACATCCTGAAACCAACAAAAAAATCGTCGCGAATATTGGTCGTTTTGGGCCTTACGTTAACCACGATGGCAAATTCAAGTCTATCCCTAAAACCGATAGCGTGTTTGATATTGACCTCAACAGAGCGGTTGAAATACTCTCTCAAGCTTACTCAGGCCCAGCACCACTTCGCGAGTTAGGCGCTCACCCGACTGAAGAAGGCAGCATTGCCATTTTCTCAGGTCGCTATGGACCATATGTTCAGCACGGCAAAGTACGTGCGACCATAGGCAAGAGCCAAGACCCTGAAAGCTTAACAATAGAAGAAGCACTAGAGTTACTTGCTGAAAAAATAAGCAAAGAAGCTGCTGGTGGAAAAACAGCTAGCAAAAGCAAAGCTGGCGC
>CAZAHP010000035.1:0-11923 GCA_964484985.1 uncultured Methylophilaceae bacterium | reverse complement strand
CAAAAAAGGCAGCGCCTAAAAAAGCTGCCACAGCTAAGAAAACCACTACAAAAAAGACCACTAGTAAAGCAGCAAGTGAATAGCTAAAAAAGCAAATCATGAGCAATAAAAAAAGCGCCTAAGCGCTTTTTTTATTGCTCATGATTTAGACGACAGATTAGCCTAATGTTCTATCTAACATTAAGGCATCTAAATCTTGAGATGGCGTTGATTTGTCTTGTGGGTTATGTGCTTCTAACCATTTACGAATACGGTTAGCATCGCCTATACGTGTATTTTTACCCGCTGAATCTAACAACACAATAATTAAAGGTTGACCAGCAACATTGGCCTGCATCACTAAACAACGACCAGCTTCATTGATAAAGCCTGTTTTAGAAAGCCCAATACTCCAATCACTTTTGCGTACCAAACCATTGGTATTCACAAAGCTAATCGGATAATTTCTACCTGCTGCAAAAACCTCGTGTGAAGCAGTCGTAGTTACTTGACGAATCTCAGGGTATTGATACGCAGCATTGACCATCTTAACTAAGTCTTCTGCAGTAGACACATTCGCGCTATTAAGACCGCTTGAGTCGACAAAGTGTGTACGTGACATATCCAGCAACTTAGCTTTGGTATTCATCGCTGAGACAAACGCATGAATACCGCCAGGATAACTTCTACCTAAAGCTGTGGCCGCGCGATTTTCTGAGGCAATAAGCGCCAATTGCAACAACTCTGCCCTGGTGAGAGAAGTACCAACACTTAAGCGTGAACGCGTGCCTTTAAGTGTATCAATATCATCCTCTGTAATGGTAATAAACTCATTCATAGCCAAACCAGCATCTAGCACCACCATCGCTGTCATCAGCTTAGTTACAGAGGCAATTGGTGTTGGCAAGTCTGTTCTTTTTGCATACAGCGTTTCACCAGTGAGCTGATTTACAACAAGCGCTTTAGTCGAAGACAATACTAGATTGCCGTTACCATCAAAATCAGCGGCTGAGTATGAGCGATCAAAATTGGCCTGCCTAACTTTATATTGCCCATTTCTGGCACGACTAATACGCACTTTTTTTCTTAAACTGGTCTTAACTCTCGCTTTACTTGCACTAGTTTTAATAACACCTTTACTTGAAGATGTCCTGTGCGTGCTACTAGCCGCCTCTACTAGCATAGGAGGCAACATCAAAGAAGCTGAAATCATCAGCACACAGCTCTTTTTCAGTAATTTCTTAATCATACAATTCACCCTCTTAACACCTTATGGACCGATAATAATAAAATTATCCTGCTTTGTCATTAAGATACGTCCGATATTTAAAAAAATAATTAATATTCAACTTTTTGCTGCAAGGTTACAGTTAAGCCACTTTGTGCGAGAATACTATTTCAATATTAATTATTGTTATTTATGAAAAACCCAACAGACATTTACTACAGCACTCAACACCTTTGGGTAAGTCCTCAAGATGATGGTGCTTGGCTTGCAGGCATTACTGACTACGCTCAAGACTTACTAGGCGACATCGTTTATGTTGAAGCCCCTGCTATTGACACTGCACTTACTGCGGGCACTCCATGTGGCCTAGTGGAATCTGTAAAAACAGGCTCCGACCTGCACGCCCCGCTCGATGGCATTGTTACGGCTATCAACGAGGCTCTTCAAAGCACACCTGAACTGATCAACGACAAACCCTATCAAGCATGGATTTTCAAATTCAAGCCTAGCGACCCAGAGCATCTTAAAAGTTTATTAAGTGCTTCTGAGTACGAAAAAACACTAAGCGCATAATTTAACGGCATCATTTAATCAATATAAACAGCGCTAGTTCACAAAGTCTACCCTGAAACTCGCAAGCGCAAATGAACAAACAAGCCGCCTTAATTAGGCTTGTTTGTCCTTTAGCTCTTTCATCATCGCTCTGATAAGATCTTGCTCGATTTTTTTACAAAGCACTTTTTCAATCTCTATCATTTCTTGCAATACAGCTCTTTTCACCTCTAGGCGAATTCTAGGCATCATCGCTATCATCAAATCATCCACTTTTTTTGAGTTGATACTTGCTTTGACTTTAGGCGGCACCTCAACAACCTCGGCCACCAAAGTAGGCATATCATTCTCAATTTGAGCGTTGCGAGCTGGCTCTAAGGGCGCACCATCATACAGTTCCGTCAACTTAGGAATCGTACTTGCTGACGCAGACAAAGCGTCCTTAACCGCCTCCTCAGCCAGCGTTTGCATGCGCTCTAAAGAATGTTTCGAATCTGTTCCGCTCACCTAACACCCTTATCTAATGCAACGATGCTCATAATGCCGCACCCAGTGCATCATAATTTTTAATTTCATAGCCTCTATCTTTATAAAAACGGTATCGCACCCTTGCCTTGGCTTTATCAACCTCATCCATACTAACAATTTCAATCAGCCGTGTAAAACGACTAAAGAAAGGCGGATGCTCATCGCTTAAATTAATCAAAACATCATGATGCAGCACCCCTTGCTCACCAGACACTATCAACACTGGGGTCTGTGATGCAAGTGCACTAGGCGCAATGCAATTTGCTATAAAACTGGTTGGCTCAGCTGACCACAACTGCCTTTCAACCTCTTCAGACACAGCAAGATTGGGCGTAAAAACTACGAGCTTACGCCCCTTACGTGCCGCTTTATCGCTAAGCTCTGCAAGCTTTTTCAATTTATGCTCAACATTAAAAAAGAAGTCTACGCGCGTCATAATAATCAACTAGGCTTTTTCAGCTCGCTTGATTAAAAACTGTGTGAGCAAGGGCACTGGGCGACCTGTTGAGCCTTTGTCTTTGCCTGATTTCCAAGCAGTACCTGCGATATCTAAATGTGCCCAATCGTATTTTTTGGTGTAGCGTGATAAGAAGCATGCTGCGGTAATGCTGCCACCAGCACGGCCGCCAATATTAGCCATATCGGCGAAATTGCTATCGAGTTGGCCTTGGTAGTCATCTAACATCGGCATATGCCATGCGCGGTCTTGCGCTGTTTCACCAGCAGCTAAAAGCTCTTTTGCTAAGGCATCTTGGTTGCTGAATAAGCCGCTTAAGTGGTGACCTAATGCAATGACACAGGCACCCGTGAGTGTTGCCACATCCACCACAGCTGCGGGATCGAAGCGCTCAGCATAGGTAAGCGCGTCACATAAAATCAGACGGCCTTCAGCATCGGTATTGAGCACTTCTATGGTTTGGCCAGACATACTGGTGAGTACATCGCCTGGGCGAATTGCATTGCCATCAGGCATATTCTCGCATGTGGGGATGAGCCCCACAGCATTAATCGCCAAGCCCATTTCGGCGATGGCTTTGAAAGTACCTAACACACTGGCAGCGCCGCACATGTCGTACTTCATTTCATCCATTTCAGCACCTGGCTTAATAGAAATACCGCCGGTATCAAAAGTAATGCCTTTACCTACCAGCACGACTGGCTTTTGATTTTTCTTGCCTTTTTTATGTTGCATGACAATAAACTTAGGTGGCTGCACGCTGCCTTGCGCCACGCCTAAAAATGAGCCCATGCCGAGCTTTTCCATGTCCGCGCGTTCTAGCACTTCTACCGTTAAGCCGTGTGTTTTAGACATAGTAAGTGCTTGCTCTGCTAAATATGTCGGCGTACACACATTAGGCGGCAAATTGCCTAAGTCTTTAGCTAAACTCACGCCAGTGCTAATCGCCAATGCTTGTTTTAATGCAGCTTCTGCTTTTTTAATGTCGGTGCGCGATGGCACATGAATTTCTACTGTAGCCAGACCTTTTTTAGTGGTATCTTTTTTAGCTTCGTCTGTTTTTGTTTTATCTTTTTTAGCCTTTACTTGCTCAAAGCGATAGGCAGTATCTTGTGCTGCTTGTACAAAATGCGCCACGTTCCAAGTGATGTCTTGCTTTTTGACACTTAGCTCAGCAAGATAACTTGCCACATCTGCTGCACCCGTTTGGCCAAGTGCTTTGATAGAAGCGCTTACCGCTTTACGGTATTCAGCTTCTTTAAACTCACGCTCTTTACCTAAGCCGACCAACAGCACGCGCTCACACAAGGTACCTGGCACTTTGTGCAAAATTAAACTAGAACCAAGCTTACCTTCCATATCGCCACGCTTTAAAATCGCGGTGATATAGCCTTTAGAAGCAGCATCAATAGCGGCCGCAGATGCCGAAAGTTTACGTGACTCAAATACCCCTACAATCACACAATCATCACGTTGTTTTTCAGGATTACCGCTTTTTATGCTAAATTCCATGTTTTAATTCCTTTTAATTAAATTTAACTCAATTATCCAATGTTTTTACACTAAGTCAAAACCTTAAATACCATTACAAATACATGCTGTTTAGAAAATCATTATTACAAGAACTCACGACCACAGCGATAGGTGCGTTTTTAATCCTAATTGGCATCGTTATTGCGCAGCGTACTGCTCATTTAATTAACGTTGCTGCGGGCGGTGTAATCACAACGGACGCTATTAAAACCTTATTGGGGTTTAGCCTTATTCGTTTTTTGCCTATGCTACTCTCACTCACCTTGTTTATGTCAGTATTACTCACGCTGAGCCGCTGTTATCGAGACAGCGAAATGGTGGTATGGTTTAGTTCGGGAATGAGCATTTCAAAGTGGATTCGCCCCGTGCTGCAGTTTGCCACCCCAATTATCGTCTTGGTTGCTGTGTTGAGTTTATTTGTTTCACCTTGGGCCTCAGAAAAAAGCTTAGCATTTAAAGATCAATTAGAAGCAAAAGATGAGCTTGCGACTATTACCCCTGGGGTTTTTAAAGAATCACGTAGCGCGAACCGCGTATTTTTTATAGAAAGCTTTGATGAGCTAGGCAATGTTGTTAAAAACATTTTTGTGCAATCTGTACAGCATGGGCGCCTTGGTATTATTACTGCAGCCACAGGCCACCGCGAAGTAAAAAGCAATGGCGATGCATATATCGTCATGGTTGATGGTCGCCGCTATGAAGGCAAACCACACACGACTGAATTCAACAGCACCAAATTTGAAAATTATGCAGTGCGCATTGAGTCTGCAGAGATAAAAAAAACCCCGCCTGGCGAAAAGTCGACCTCAACTGTCGCACTTTTAAATAAAAAAAATGCCGAGAATCAAGCTGAATTACAATCTCGCATTTCGATGCCTATTTCTGCTTTCATTTTAGTGTTAATGGCAATCCCTCTGAGCTTTGTAGACCCGCGCGCTGGCCGCTCTGCGAACTTAATGATGGCTGCATTTATTTTTATCATCTACAACAACTTGCTCAGCGTAATGGAGACTTGGGTATCACAACACAAAGTCAGCGCTCTTATAGGCTTATGGCCTGTTCACTTATTGTTTCTCTCCATCACGGCCTATATGTTTTACCGCAGAACATTTCAACTACCACTAATACCCAGCATGACTAAGTGGTTTTCAAAATGAACCTCATCAACCGCTATCTTAGACAAGAAATTGTTTATAGCATCGTATTAGTGACGGTGGCCTTACTTGGCATGTTTTCATTTTTTGATTTAATTCAAGAGTTAGAGAGCATGGGGAAAGGAGACTATGGTATTGCCAGCGTTTTGCTTTTCGTGCTCATGAGTGCACCTGGCCATGTATACGATGTAGTACCCGTTGGCGTACTGGTTGGCACTATGCATGCACTTGGTCAGCTCTCAAGACACTCTGAACTCACTGTTTTACGTGTCAGCGGCATTTCGATTCGTAACATCACTTGGTCATTACTGCGTATCGGCCTAATTTTCACACTCATCACCTTCATCGTCGGTGAGGTCGTCACACCTTACTCCGAAAAAGCTGCCCAGCGCATGCGCTTAAAAGCCACAGACTCGGTGATTGCTCAAGATTTTCGCTCAGGTTTATGGGTAAAAGACGGCAATAGCTTTGTCAACATTGACGACGTCATGCCTGATGCCAGCTTATTTAATATCAACATCTATGAATTCGACAGCCAGTTTCAGCTACGCACTATCACTAACGCTGAAAACGGTCATTATGAAGGCGAAAATTGGAAGCTAGCTAAAGTCAGTCAAATATGGTTTAACGAAGAAACTGTGAAGTCGGTTTATTTACCTGATGCTTTATGGCAATCACTGATTAGGCCAGAGCTAATGAGCGTATTATTAGTACAACCTGAGAAAATGTCACTCGTAGGTTTATACTCTTACATCAAACACTTGAGTGAAAACAAACAAAAAACAGTAAGGCATCAAATTGCATTTTTGGCAAAAATCATTTACCCACTCGCTTGCATGGTGATGATATTACTGGCTCTACCATTTGGTTTTTTACAACAACGCTCTGGCGGTGTCAGCATTAAGATTTTTTCTGGGATAATGTTAGGGGTGGTGTACCAAGTGTTGAACCGAGTGTTTTTACACTTAGGCTTACTCAATGATTGGTCACCAATGACTAGCGCCATAACCCCCACATTCATGTTCTTAGTAGCGGGCGTCACCATGTTGTGGTGGGTTGAGCGCCACTAGGTTGAGCATCAGCAGGCAGATCAGCCACACAGCCTTAGCGCGATCACTTTTTCTCACGTATTAAGCGTGTACCTGCTAAACGGTCATGCAAATACAAATGTTCTTTATCAAAAAACGCCCACAAGAAAGCAAGGCCAAAAAAAACACTCGCAACAGCATAGCGAATGGCGACTTGCTGATAAGTGAGCGCTGAGCCACCTCTAGAAACCAAACGCATATGCCAAGTTTGCATTGCCAAAGTAGCGCCGCGTTGCCAACTATATACAAAATACACGCCAGCAACCAGCCACAAATAAACCTGAAAAAAATAGTGCAGAAAACCATGTGTAGCATCACCAAATACAGCAATAAATAAAGCTGCTGCCAACATAAAAATAGCTGCCACTAACAAGGTTTCGTAAACTATACATGCTAGCCTACTGAATAATTTTGGGGATTCAATCAAAGCTTGTATCTTTTAAACGTGGTCATTTGAGATAAAAACCAAAAGCACTCGCACGCACCATGCAATAAGCTTGGTCATTCTTAAGAGGATGATGCTACGGGTGAATTAAAACACAAAGTTTAAAACTCAAGCTTTAATTATCCACATCATCAGTGCCGTAAAGCTCTGGGTGCTCCTGTCGCAATTGCTCGCGTTTAGCTTCAGGTAAGCTTTGATAGTCACGCCATTTTTTACGCAACTCCTCACGCTTATCCGCTGGCATGGACTGAAACTGCTGATACTTTTTACGCGCATTCTCACGTTCAAAAGGGGTCATACGACTCCACTTTGAAAGCCTTTCTTGCACGCGCTCTTGCTGTTTAGCGCTCATTTTTGGGTAGTCACGAGCAATATCTTGCATTTTCTCACGCTGCCACGGACGCAAAGTATCCCACTCTTGAGCGAGCGGGCTCAGCACCTTTTTTTGCTCCTCTGTCAGTTGAGACCAGCTTAAACTGGCCGCATCTTCTGCTCTCGCGAAGCCACATACAAAACCAATTGCTAATATTATTGCTGCGAAGAAGACGCGAGCCATGTATCAAACCCTCTATCAAAATATGCTTCTGGCGGTAAATCTGAGCCAAGTAAAAATGCGTCGCCTTGCCCAGCCACGTCTTGATTTGTAAATTGTTGTGTCGCGATAAATGCTACCAACATAGCGCTACAAACCATTGCCGCTGGCGCTACAAAACGATGTTGATGCAGGTAATCACCGAACATACGTAGTACCGAACCGCCTTCAACGCCAACACTTGCGCGCTCAGCGGCTACGGCTACTGCGTTTCTGCGCGCAGCCGCAAGCTTAGCTAATGTAGCGCTATTGATATTGTCAGTTTCTTCATTTAGCAACTTTACAATTGCTTTAGCAGCATCTTGCTCTGCCATATCCTGAGTATTGTTTAATTCCTTATTCATCATCACATCCTATCTGATGGGTCACTTGGCAAGCAGGGCTTTAGAAAAGCCGTGTTGCTCTAGCGTTAAAGCCAAGGCATGTACAGCGCGAGAACAGTGAGTTTTCACGCTACCTTCTGAGCAGCCCATTGCCGCTGCGGTTTCTGCCACATCCATCTCCTCCCAATAACGCAAGACAAATGCTTCTCGTTGACGTGCTGGCAACTTTTTTAATGCGGATTCTATTATAGCAATGGTTTGACTCCGTTCAAGCGCAGCTTCTGGCTCATCACTACCTTCTCTATCATCTGGCGCAAAGCTTTCTAGAGGGTCGTGCTCATCATCGTCTTCATGATTTCCACTGAATGATGAGAATAAGGTGGTCCAGAGATTGCGTACTTTTTGTCTGCGCCAGAAGTCTTTAGTGGTATTTTGCAAAATACGCTGAAACAACATTGGGAACTCTTCTACTGGCTTATCAGCATATTTTTCAGCCAACTTGAGCATAGCATCTTGCACGATATCTAAAGCAGCGTGATCATCGCGCACGGCATAAGCTGTTTGCTTAAACGCGCGGCGCTCAACTTGGGCTAAAAATGTAGAAAGTTCTTGTGCTGTTGCCATTGCTTATTTCGTTATAGAGGTAACCTATTTTTGTATCTGAGCAAAACCACATCAATTTTTGATGCTATATTCATAGTGATTACTCCTACAGTATAGCATTTTGTTCTATAGGCATCATTTGCCTACTATAATTCAACTTAGAGGAGCGCGTATGTTTAAATTTTTATTATTGGCTTTTACGTTTTGGCTGGTGTTTCGCATCTTGAAGGGCTATCAAAACCAAATATCACGAAAACAAAGCCCCACAGACGAAGCAGCATCACAGCCTAAACAGACAGAAAACATGGTGCAATGCGCTCATTGCGGTGTACACTTACCTCAAAACGAGAGCTATTTATCTAAACAGCTGTATTACTGTAGCCAAGCACATATGGACTTACACACACCCACAAAAAAAGACTAACAACTCAAGCAAAATGAGCCCACATCAAATCAACACCGCTGGAATTGATCAAGTAGACTTTTGGCGCTCAATCGTCTTTTTTAATATTTATCGCTGCATTATTGCAGTCGCTTTATTTTCTTATTATTTTATACCTAAAGAAAGCTATTCCGCGCCAAACTCCTCACCGGAATTGTATCTAAAGCTGGCGCTAGCATATTTACTACTCAGTTTTTCGGGCTTAGCTTTATCTTGGCTTAGAAAGTTACATCTCAAATACCAACTCAGTGCATTCACCATTGCCGATATTATTTTTATTGTCACGCTGACCTATGCTGCTGGTGGTTTAAAAACTGGCTTAGGTCTATTACTCGTCATTGCAATCGCGCTTGCCAGCTTACTTAGTCAAGGTCGTTTAGCTCTATTTTATGCGGCGCTAGCAAGTATCGCGCTCCTCCTTGAACAAACGTATCAAGCTTTCTCATGGAACGAATCATTTGGAGATTATTCTCACGCAGTGATTTTAAGTATTAGCTGTTTTGCCACTGCATGGCTAGCACACAGCTTAGCAAAACGCACTGTACAAAGTGAGGCTTTAGCCTCTCAACGCAGCATAGACTTAGAAAATCTTGCGCAAATTAACACCTTAATTACACAAGAAATGCAAGATGGGGTATTGGTAGTAGATAAAGATTTTGTCGTGCGCCATCAAAATGACCAAGCAGAAGGCCTACTTGGTATTGCAGCGCAGGCTTGGCAGGCGCGCTCATTGTTCAATTGTGCGCCAGAGCTCGCTAGCATTATGCGCACATGGGTCAATGATGCTTCACCTGAGGCCGCATCAGGCTTACCCATCAAACTAAGTGCCACTGACCGCGAGCTAAGAATCCGCTTCATGCCAATTGCACAAAGTCGCAGTGAAGGCGCAGTGATTTTTATTGAAGACTGGAGCCAAATTCAAACTCAATCACAACAAGTTAAACTGGCAGCATTGGGGCGACTCACTGCAAATATTGCACATGAAATACGCAACCCACTAAGTGCTATCAGTCATGCTACGCAACTATTACAAGAAGAAGATTTTGAGCCAGCTAATCAGCGTATGCTGCAAATTATTGCAGACAATGTGCAACGCTTAGACCAAATTGTGAAAGACGTGCTTGAACTCAATCGACGCGACCGCACCCTGCAAGAGAACATCGGTTTAAGCACTTTTCTTTCTGAATTTCATGAGCAATTCTGTCAGGCTGAAAAAATCCCCCTACTAGGTTTAAAGCTTAATCTCCCCGCAAAAGAGGTGTTTATTAACTTTGATAAACGCCACTTGAATCAGATTCTCTGGAATTTATGCCGCAATGGATGGCGGCACAGCCAACAAGCTGAAGCGAGCGTCAACATTACAACGCTCGCCACAGCGGGCAATACCCAGGCTATTTTAGAGGTCACCGATGATGGCTCGGGCATTCCAGCAGATGTAGCTTCACATCTGTTTGAACCATTTTTCACCACCGAGTCAACAGGTACCGGCCTAGGGCTTTATATCGCAAGAGAGCTATGTCAAGCCAATGGCGCTCGCATACAATACTCAGCTTTAACGCCTGGTGCTAAATTTACAATACATATGAAGAGAGCTGTTACCTAACATGAGCAAGCCATTAAACTGCCTAGTGGTAGATGATGAAACCGACATTAGAGAACTGGTCGTGTTAACTCTAGAACGCATGGATGTTAGCGCAGATAGCGCAAGTAATGTAGAAGATGCTAAGCATATGCTAGCCAATAAAGAGTACGCGCTATGCCTGACTGACATGCGATTACCAGATGGCACGGGTTTAGACTTAGTTAACCATATTGCACAATATCATTCTGGCTTACCTGTTGCTGTAATTACTGCCTATGGTAGTGCTGAAAACGCCGTATCTGCGTTAAAAGCGGGGGCTTTTGACTACCTTACCAAACCAATCTCGCTGAAGCAACTTCGCCCGTTGGTGCAATCTGCTCTCAAGCTCTCAAATGAAGAAAAAATCATTAGCACCAATGTGTTAGATATGATAGGTGAATCAGCGCCCATCAAACAAGTGCGCACTATGATAGACAAACTAGGGCGTAGCCAAGCCCCTGTTTACATCAGCGGTGAATCAGGCAGCGGTAAAGAACTCGCAGCTAGACTCATCCACATGAATGGCTCTAGGCGTGACGGCCCCTTTATTGCCATCAACTGTGGCGCGATTCCTGAAAACTTGATGGAAAGTGAATTTTTTGGCTATAAAAAAGGTTCTTTCACTGGTGCAGACCGCGACAAAGAAGGCATGTTTCAAGCGGCAAGTGGTGGCACACTATTCTTAGACGAAGTCGCCGATTTGCCGCTAGCGATGCAAGTCAAACTGCTGCGTGCAATTCAAGAGAAAAAAGTGCGCATGGTAGGTGGCACCATAGAAGAGAGCGTTGATGCGCGCATTATCAGCGCAACGCATCGCAATTTAGCTATGATGATGGAAAACGGCCAGTTCAGGCAAGACTTGTATTACCGACTGAATGTGATTGAGTTGAAAATGCCCTCACTCAGAGAGCGCCCTGAAGACATTCCGCAACTAGCGCAAACATTGCTTGAAAAACTATGCAGTTCTATGAGCACAAGCACACCTAAGCTAGACGCATCTGCTCTCAAGCTACTCAAACAGCACACCTTTCCTGGCAATGTACGTGAGTTAGAAAATGTACTCGAGCGCGCGCTAGCCTTGTGCGATGGTGCAACGATTACTGCTGAAGACTTACTACTCGAAGGGCAATCTACGCAGTCAACAGCAACAAAAATCTCAGCTGAAGCACCGCTCGACATGCCGCTACCAGACTATCTTGAAGCAATAGAGAAAAAAGCCATGCTAGAAGCTTTAGAAAAAACCAAAAACAACAAAACTGAAGCAGCAAAACTTTTAGGGGTAAGCTTTCGCACCTTCCGCTATCGCTTATCAAAATTAGGCCTAAGCAAAGAAAATGATGACGAGGAAGGCTAGTTGCTGATTAAATAAAGGGCACTT
>CAZAHP010000034.1:0-19370 GCA_964484985.1 uncultured Methylophilaceae bacterium | reverse complement strand
GAAGTTCATTGAGTGAGTCAGCATTACGTAATGCGTCTTCTTGCGTAATACGGCCTTCTTCGCATAGCGCAAATAAAGCTTGGTCAAATGTTTGCATACCAAGCTCTACCGATTTAGCCATCACTTCTTTAATCATACCTGTCTCACCTTTTAGTATGAGGTCTGCAATTAAGGGAGAGTTCAATAGGATTTCAATCGCAGCACAGCGGCCACCATCTTTTTTCGGCACTAAACGCTGTGAAATAAAAGCGCGTAGATTGAGCGATAAATCCATATGCAATTGCGCATGGCGTTCTTCGGGGAAGAAATTAATAATGCGGTCCAAAGCCTGATTTGAGCTATTGGCATGCAATGTTGCCATGCATAAATGGCCAGTCTCGGCGAAGGCTAGTGCAAATTCCATGGTCTCTCTATCACGAATCTCGCCAATTAAAATGACGTCAGGCGCTTGGCGTAATGTATTTTTAAGTGCATTAAACCAACCGTTAGTATCTCTCCCTACTTCACGGTGCGTAATTAAACAGTTTTTACTCGGATGTACATATTCCACTGGGTCTTCAACGGTAATGATGTGACCATAGGTGTTTTCATTACGGTAATCAATCAGGGCTGCAAGTGTGGTCGATTTGCCTGAGCCTGTACCTCCCACTAAAATAACCAAGCCACGCTTAGTCATCATCACCTCTTTGAGTACAGGAGGTAAGCCTAAATCATCAAATTTTGGAATGTTTGTGGTGATGGTTCGCAGCACCATGCCGACCTTTTCTTGTTGAACAAAAACATTCACACGAAAGCGACCAATCTCTTTAGGCCAAATAGCAAAATTACATTCTTTTTCATGCTCAAACTCGTTGCGCTGCTTTTCATTCATCAAGGCATCAGCAAAAGCTTTGGTGTGCTCACCCGTGAGCTTTTGTTGTGCGATTGGCGTCATTTTTCCGTCAATTTTCATCGAGGGTGGAAAGTCAGCCGAAATAAACAAATCAGAGGCCTTTTTTTCTAACATCGCACGCAATAGATTATGCATGTAAGCGAGTGCTTGTTCGTTGGTCATTTCAGATTATCCATAGATTGGTCAATTAATATTCAGCGATAGTATTAAAGTGTTTTAGGGCTAAACTAGCGCACACGACATGATAACGAACTATAACTCAAAATATTTAGATTTTGATGACTTGCACATTTTTGCCTATCCGTTATAGTTAGCATTCAAATTGACCTACACGACCAAATAAAATGCCTGATAAACGCGAAAAAGAGGCAATGGATGCCTATCTAAAACTGCTTAAAAGCAAAGGAGCAGTAGACCCTACACTCACTAAACGTGAAGAGTTCTTAGTTAAGTTATCTACTGATATTGTAGAGATTCCAAGTGATGGCAAAAAATATAGAGAGGCCGTAGAGCAGGCCCTTGAGAGTGTGGTTGACACTGAATGGGCTTTTTGTTTACCCGTAGCGCGTGAATACTTTCCATTTTGGATGCAAGACTTCAAAGCCATTTCAACGCTAAATGCGTCAGATGGTTTTATCATTACCCCCTTAGACTGGGCGCCTGTTGCAGCTGATATTAAAACGCTATGGTCAAAAGTAGATAGTGAAAAGTTTAATGTTTCTGAAACTTGGCCTATTAAATCTTATTCTTTTGCGCTTAAACAAGCAGGTGCTCCGCAAGCTATGATAGAAACCCGTGTGCAACTTGTTAAGCTTCTATTAATACGACTCAAAGATGCCCCGGAGCGCGATGGTAAGTTTTATCGATTAGCGGTTGATGCTACTTTGCCACTCTTCACGATGCAAAAAACGCGGCGCTTGTTTTTTGGTGTGGTACGCGAGTTTTATTACTTCTGGATAGGTGACCCCGATGCCGCGGACCATATTATTGAGGATGGGCTGTCTAGTTTTGTTTAAGTTTTTAATTGGTTTGTCCTGTAAAGTATTTTCCTAAAATATATACGCTAAAGTTATCAGAAAGTAGTACGATAACACAATGATATAAGACTCCTGTATAAACGTTTGGGCATGACTTTGTGCGGAGTTGTTTAGAAGCGTTAACCCAATAAGGACAATAACAAGCCATGTTAAGCCAGCGCGAGCAAGAGGCAATTTTTGCCTATATTAAATTCATACAAAAAAAGGGAGCGAGTGCTAGTAGTGCAGATCAGCGTCAAACAATATTACAACGTTTGAGCCCTTATATTGCTAATGTCAGTAATGATGGTACAGGCTATCGTGAAGGTGTTGATGCCTATCTGGGGCATGTTAATAAATCTGATTGGCCGTTTGTATTGTTAGTCATACGCGAGTTTTTCCCTTTTTGGACTGGCAATATCAAGCTCATTGCAGCGCTTAGTGCTGATGAAGCTTATGAAAAAGAGCCTGTGCAATGGCAAGCTCTGAGTGGTAATTTAGCTACGCTATGGGCTAGCTTAGATATGGCGACATATAAACCTGAAGATATGAAAGCCATAGAAGCCTATGTTGAGGTGCTTAAACAAAACGGTGCGCAGCCAAGCCTTATAGATACGCGCATAAAAATCATCAAACTTTTATTGTTGAGGCTTAAAGATGCAAGCCAGAGAAGCGCTAAGTTGTATCGCAAGGCTACAGATGCAACAGTCTCAATTTTTGAACAAAAAGAAACGCGGTATTTGTTCTTAGCGGTAGTGCGAGAATATTACTACTTTTGGATTGGTGACCCAGAGGCAGCGCGTCATGTGAACGAGGGTAAAAACAAAGACTAAGTGCTGCATCAATATTTGAATTTAGGAAGTTAAATATTAGGCTATAAGCAATTGCTTATAGCCTTTTTTATTGCGCAGTATCTGCTTGTTTATGCATTTGAGATGGGTTGAGTAATCTATCATCTTACTTAATAATGCACTACATTAGTGCAATGCACAATTCAATGTTTTATATTGGTGCAAAAGATAAAGGTGTGTTTGAAATTTTAGTATAAAAAACAAAGGGGTGGTATTTGGCATTGTTTTTGCAAGAAGATTTCGAAGCTATAAATGGGAGGGGTGGAAAATAATGGAAGTATTACAACAATCAAATGATGTTTTATTTTTACTTTTAGGCGCAATTATGGTGCTTGCCATGCATGCTGGATTTGCGTTTTTAGAAGTCGGAACAGTGCGTAAAAAAAACCAAGTGAACGCGTTAGTTAAAATTATGGTGGATTTTTCAGTGTCTACCATTGCTTATTTTTTCATAGGCTATAGCGTGGCATACGGAGTGAGCTTTTTCAGTAGCGCAGAAGTCTTGGCTGCAAAAAATGGTTTTGAGCTAGTTAAATTTTTCTTCTTGCTTACATTTGCTGCAGCTATTCCCGCTATTATTTCTGGCGGTATTGCTGAACGCTCAAAATTTAACCCGCAACTTGCAGCCACATTTTTACTTGTAGGGTTTGTTTATCCTTTCTTTGAGGGTATTGCATGGAATAATCATTACGGTATACAAGATTGGCTTAATACAAGCTTCGGTGCTAAGTTTCACGACTTTGCTGGCTCGGTCGTTGTGCATGCAATGGGCGGCTGGATTGCAATCGCTGCAGTTGTGTTGCTTGGTGCGCGTACAGGTCGATATAGTAAAGATGGCCGTTTGCACGCTTACCCACCATCAAATATTCCATTTTTAGCATTGGGCGCATGGATATTGACTGTAGGTTGGTTTGGTTTTAATGTGATGTCAGCGCAAGCTATGCAAGGGATTTCAGGTTTGGTTGCCATGAACTCACTGATGGCGATGGTTGGCGGAACGCTTGCTGCATTGGTGGCGGGTAAAAATGACCCAGGTTTTGTACATAACGGCCCACTTGCAGGTTTGGTGGCTGTGTGTGCTGGCTCAGACCTAATGCATCCATTAGGCGCCCTAGTGACGGGCGCATTTGCAGGCGGTCTGTTTGTTTGGGCGTTTACACTTACACAAAATCGCTGGAAAATTGATGATGTCCTAGGTGTTTGGCCTTTACATGGCCTATGTGGCGCTTGGGGTGGCATTGCCGCAGGTATCTTTGGTCTTAAAGCTTTGGGCGGTATGGGAGGTGTAAGCTTTGCATCTCAAGCGATTGGCACTGGCTTAGGTTTGCTGATTGCACTTGTTGGTGGCTTTGTCGTATATGGCGCACTTAAAGTTGTAGTGGGCATTCGTATGGATGCCGAGGATGAGTACGAAGGCGCAGATTTGACGATACATAAGATTGCCTCAACAGCCGAAGAGTAGTCTTTGAACTGGCTTTGAAATAAGATAATTAAGTCTGTCGGAGATTAATCAACAAAAAAACCTGCCATGAACGTGGCAGGTTTTTTTAAGAAGAAAATAGCATTTACATTTTATTGGACTACACACGATTAGTTGTTCAAATTGAACAGGTCATAAATAATTAAAAAAATAGATTTAAACACCTGAAAAACTTTTTCTTTTCCATACAAAATAACCCAAAACAAAAAGGGTTAACGGCAGTGCAAACTGAAATCCATTAAACAAAATGAGTAAAAGTGCTCTGTTGAAGCTGTCATCTGGAACAATCACTACAGTGTCTTTTAATGGTTTTTGTATGATGGATGTCTGAGGATGATGGTTGATGGTCCAAGATAGCATTCGTTTGATGAGTTCTGAGTTTCCGCTAAATTCAATGTTTTGATTGTTTATAAATTCATGGCTTCCTATCACTAAAACTCTCTGGCTTTTTTGGTTAACTACTCTCTCTAAAGAAACGGCAATATTAATTGGGCCTTGCGTATCAGTTTCAGCATTAAAGATTAATTTGTTTTTATGGCTCACTGCTGTTGAGGGTGATAGCCAGCCATTTTCTGCAACACCTATTAGGTGATTGGCTGTCCAAATTTTATTGTACGTTTGATTTGTGACCACGCGTCTTACGTTTGGGAAAAGTGATCTGAGTTTTAAGTCTTGGGTGATGATGCTTTTTTGTGAATATTGTGATGATAGAGCCGCTGTTTTTTCTAGGCCGTAAGCTGAAATAGAAGGGTCAACAACGATACCATCTTCTAATGAAATGCCTAATGCATCTGCTAGCGGTTGAATATCATTATCGGGCGTACCTAACATCCATATTAAATTGCCGCCAGCTAGCAGGTGCTTATGTATGATTTGCAGCTCGTTGGCGTGGTATGGGCTCCTAGGTGCAATTAACATCATAATGCTGTTGCTGTTGCTAGGATTTTTAAAGCTGGCGGATTCGATGTTCCAGCCATGTGTTTTCACTAGGTTAGAAAATTTTGAAAGACCGTTAGCCGTTGTGTCTTGATGTGACGGTTCTTGATGCCCCTGCATGAGAAGTAAGTGTTGATGATCAGCATATTGTAGTTTAAGTAGTAGGTTGGTCAATGCTTCTTCTGTATAGGGTAATTGCATTTTTTCTTGTCGATTTTGATATTGCACAATCATTTCACCTTCATCATTGATTTGGTAATCGCGAGAGGAAGTAGGATTCGTAGAGGGGTCAATAAATGTGAGTGAAATATCGGATTTATGTTGCTGATATTTGTTGATGAGTGTCTGAATAGATTTTCTAAAGTAGCGCCCTTTGGCTGGACTGTCAGAGGCAAAGGCTTGTATTTCGATTGGGCTGTGCATGTCGTGAAGCACATGTTTACTTTCAATAGATAGTACGTTGCGTTGATTTTGTGTGTAATCTTGAATGAAGTTAAATTTGTAAGCGATATAGCCAAGTAAACCACAGATGCATATTAGTATGGCAATAATGGCGTGATGCTGAAGTAGCTCTTGATATTTTAATTGACTTGATTGCATATAGATAAGTGATGGCTAGCCGTATAAACGTATTGCGTTTAGTTTGCGAATGGCAAGTAAAATGAAAAAGCTGGTAATTAGTAAAAAGTAAATTAAATCATAAGATTGCACCATGCCGTGCGCAAAATTTTTATAATGTTGCATCATTGATATTTGCTGGAAAATAGTATTGAATTCCTGAATAAAAAACTTATCTAAAAATAATAATGCAATTAAAGTAAGTAGAGTAAAGAAGCCTGCCAAAATAGGCTGTGAGGTGTGGCAAGAATAGAAAAGACCAATGGCGCATGCGCCAGCAACGAGTAGCCATAAACCAAATGCATTGGTCATTAAATATCCTATATCAATATCAGTCCATAAATTAATCACGAGTACCATGAGCACCAGAGAGCATATGAGGACGCTAAAAAAAGTAATGATGCCAATAAACTTCCCCACCACAATTTCAGTCATTGAGATTGGGGCGCTCATCAGAAAAGTAAGTGTTTGACGTTTTTTTTCTTCGCTAATTAAATTCATGGATACTACAGGGATGCTAAATAGCATAATCATTGCTGCAATGCCAAAAACACCTTCGCAGATAAATTGTGTAATGCCTATACTGTTGGCAAATGATTCATTTTGACTAAGAATTTCAAAATATTGATTAAAACTTACTGTGAAATAGGTTCCAAATACTAATTGTATTGCACCTAATATTATCCAGCCCACAGGGCTTGAAAACATGGTTTTTAACTCTTTTCTAGCGACTAAAATAATCATCGTTTGGGTTTTTTTGTGTTGTGAGTACGTATTTTGATAATTGTTAGTGTGTGTTAATGTCTTTTACTATGCCGTTTCTCATGGCGATTCTGACGAGTTGACCAGTAGTCTCTGCCCCTAGTTTTTGTCTGACGCTGGTTTGTATATTTGCAACCGTTTTATAGCTAATGTGCATCACTTCAGAAATGCTTGAGAGCGAACCACCTTCAGCAATCCGTCTAAATACTTCAAATTCGCGTGGAGAGAGCTTTTGCAATGGGTTGTCGACTTCTTCAATAGATTGTATTGAGAGGCTTTGCGCTAGTTCGTTGTTAATATAGCGCCCTCCTTTTATAATTTTATTAATCGCGTCAAGTATTACTTCAGGCGACTCTGTTTTTGTGACATAACCTCTCGCGCCATCTTGTAAGGCACGGGTTGCGTAAACACAATCATCATGCATACTAAAAATAAGTATTTTTGCGTTAATATTGTTGTGCAAAATGCGTTTTAATGTTGATAGCCCACCAATCCCTGGCATGTCTAAATCTAAGATTAAAATATCTGGGTGGTATTTTTCAAAAAAAGTATAGGCTTCTTCACTATTGGTGGCTTCTACTACAGTTGCTTTTAAATTCACTTCTAGCAAGCTACGAAGCCCTTGCCTTAACATCGCGTGGTCATCCGCTATAATAATTTTCATCATTTTAAATTAAGAAAATTAACTTACTTTTTGTTAGCAAAAGTAATATTGACGCACTTGTCATTGACGAAAGTAAGCTCTGAAGTATTGAAAAACTTTTTTGGAGCATAATTAATTTTTACTTTGTAGTACCACATTTCAATCACTTCTTTTGCTGAGGTGTCACCTAAGTTTTTATCTTTTAACACCTCATCTGTGTTGCGCGGTTTTGTAGCAATATCTTTCTTGATAGGCTTACCCAAAACATCGGTCACTTCTTGGCGCGATTTTCCGCTAAATTTAGATAAAAATTCTTGTTCAGTATATGAGTGGGTATCATCTGCATGAGCTACAAGAAATAAACAGCTTGTGATTAATGATAGGGCTAATTTAAAGATTGTTTTTGATAGTCGCATTGCAATGTCCTTTAGATAAGTAATATAGTTTTTTTAGAAGTTAGCCAAAGGTAATCTGGCATGAATAAATGAGCCTGCGCTCAATCGACTTAGTATTCTGAATGTTCCATTAATTGACTCTACCCGCTCGCGCATACCAATTAAACCTATGCCCGTGTGGTGAATAGAAAAATCTATACCTTTGCCATCATCACGCACTTCAATAGATAAGCAGTTTCCGTTGTCTTGAGCCTCAACATGCAGTTTTACTCGCACCCATTTAGCTTCAGCATGACGATGAATATTGGTTAACGCCTCTTGAATAAGGCGATAAGCAACGATGTTTGTTTCTTCAGGGATTATTTCTTCGTTTAGATTGTTAGATAACTCGTAATAAATACTTGGGTTTGTCTTGCCCCACTCCGTAACCAACTGCTCGATAGCACCAGTCAAACCATTTGTATCTAATGCTGGTGGCCTGAGATGCCTAATAAGTGCTTTGACAGACTTTTGAATATGTTCAGCATTTGACTCAATTCGTTTAGCAATCTCATATGCTTTTGACTTGGTTGCACTTCTAATGGTGGCAGCATCCATGCGAATCGCTGATAAGAACTGACCAGTTTCATCATGTATTTCACTGGCTATAAATTTGCGCTCATTTTCTTGTACTTTCATTGCATGAATGGCAAGTTGGCGATTTTCCTTTAAGGTGTTTTCAAGGTCACTTTCAGCTAAACATTGCTCGGTGATATCCGCTAAATAGACATGAATCTTGGTGCTGTCATTTTGTAAATCAGAGGCATCGGAGATTAAGATGAGTCTCGCCGCTACATAACATGCTAACTTGTCTCTTCTATTAATTTTGATTTTTGAAATATTGACTTCTCGCTCTTTTATTAAGCGACCACTTATTTCACCCCATGGCATATCAAACAAACGTTGTGCATTTTGTACTGCATAGTCATTGCCACAAATACTCAGAAAGTTTGCGTTATACATCTCAATATTGCCGTCAGCGTCCATCACGCAGTTGCCAGTTAAGCTTTCATCAAATAGTTTTTTATAAAGCTGCTGGCTTTTGACCAAGGCTTTTTCCATTTCTTTTCTTAGTTCAAATTGTTGATAGCTTTCATTCAGGCGTCTATTTGAAAACCATGCACTAAGTATTGCAAAGGAAAATAATGCGAATGGAATTTCATCAAATTGCAAATGCTCATAATTTTCAGCCCAAGCGTAAAACATTTCTGAAAAATCAAATATGAGGGCGCTGAGATAGGTGATGCCCACGCCAACAACAATAACGATCGCATCTTTTTTGGCGGCGCTAATTTTTATTTCACTTAAATGCAGTGGGGTCTTATTTGTAAAAGCTCTATGTAACAAAGTAATCATGGGGCTGATTATCTACTATTTAAATCCTGATAAATAGATGAAAGATTCCCTATATACCTTGTGTTGGAGCAAATAAGGGCGAGAGGTGGTGGGAGGGAAAACTTGAAGAGTCTATAGGGAATGTTTCATCTGTAACAAAGTTTGCAAATTGTTAATAATGTGTAACGTTAGATGACAGATAACTCGGGGGGGTGCTGTTTCTACAAGTGTAGTTTTATATCAACATCTAGGAGGATATATGAATCTCAATTCATCCAATACAAAACTCGGAGTCTTAGTAGCTAGCTTGTTTGCGTTATCAGGCTTAGCTCACGCAGATTCTGATTTGGATAAAGCGCTAGCGACGTCAGGCAACTGGCCAGTGGCAACAGGTGGTTATTATAGTCAACATAATAGCCCATTGGCACAAATCAATAAATCAAATGTAAAAAATGTAAAAGCTGCATGGTCATTTTCAACTGGAGTACTGAATGGTCATGAAGGCGCGCCATTAGTGATTGGTGACATGATGTACATTCACTCAGCATTTCCAAACAACACTTATGCAGTTAACTTAAATGATCCTGGCAAAATTGTTTGGCAACATAAACCAAAACAAGACGCATCAACCAAAGCGGTGATGTGCTGTGACGTGGTTGACCGTGGTTTGGCGTATGGTGATGGTCAAATCGTTAAAAAACAAGCAAATGGTCACGTTTTAGCGTTGGATGCTAAATCTGGTAAGGTGAACTGGGAAGTTGAAATGTGCGATCCAAAAGTGGGTCAAACATTAACACAAGCGCCATTTGTAGCGAAAGACACTGTGTTAATCGGTTGTTCTGGTGCTGAGTTGGGTGTTCGCGGTGCTGTTAACGCGCTTGATTTAAAAACAGGTGAGTTGAAATGGCGTGCCTTTGCTACAGGACCTGATGATGAAGTGCGCTTAGCTGGTGACTTCAATAAAGATAACCCACACTATGGTCAATTTGGTTTAGGTACTAAAACATGGGAAGGTGATGCTTGGAAAATTGGTGGCGGTACAAACTGGGGTTGGTACGCTTATGACCCTAAATTGAACTTGTTCTACTACGGTTCAGGCAATCCAGCACCATGGAACGAAACCATGCGTCCTGGTGACAACAAATGGACAATGACTATTTGGGGTCGTGATTTAGATACAGGTATGGCTAAATGGGGTTACCAAAAAACGCCTCATGACGAGTGGGACTTTGCTGGTGTGAACCAAATGGTATTAACTGACCAACCAGTGAACGGCAAAATGACACCGTTGTTAAGCCATATTGACCGTAACGGTATTCTCTACACATTGAACCGTGAAAACGGCAAATTGATTGTGGCAGAAAAAGTTGACCCAGCGGTTAACGTGTTCAAAAAAGTGGATTTGAAATCTGGCACACCAGTACGTGACCCAGAGTTCGCAACACGTATGGACCACAAAGGTACTAACATCTGTCCATCAGCGATGGGCTTCCACAACCAAGGTGTTGACTCATACGACCCAGAAAGCCGTACTTTATATGCTGGTTTGAACCACATTTGTATGGACTGGGAGCCGTTCATGTTGCCATACCGTGCTGGTCAATTCTTCGTAGGTGCAACACTTGCGATGTACCCTGGCCCAAATGGCCCAACCAAGAAAGAAATGGGTCAAGTCCGTGCATTTGATTTAACTACTGGTAAAGCAAAATGGACTAAATGGGAGAAGTTTGCAGCTTGGGGCGGTACTTTGTACACCAAGGGCGGCTTAGTTTGGTACGCAACACTTGATGGTCACCTAAAAGCCTTGGATAACAAAGACGGTAAAGAGTTGTGGAAATTCAAGATGCCTTCAGGTGGTATCGGTTCTCCAATGACTTACTCATTCAAAGGCAAACAATACGTTGGCAGCATGTACGGTGTTGGCGGTTGGCCTGGTGTTGGTCTAGTGTTTGACTTGACTGACCCAAGTGCTGGTTTGGGTGCGGTAGGTGCATTTAAAGAGCTTCAACATCACACCCAAATGGGCGGTGGTTTGATGGTCTTTAGTCTGTAATTACTCACAACGGCATTTAAGTTGTAAGTAGAAATTTGCTGGCACGTAGCGATATGTGCCAGCAATCTTAAAATTGAACATTACTTTGAGGTTGTTCTTTGTATGCAAAATGTAAATTGTAAGTTGGCTTTAGGAACATTATTGATGGCAATAGCCTCGATGTTCACCACACAGGTTTTAGCTGCAGATTTAAATGTATGTGCAGGCAAAAATGAAATGCCGTTTTCAAATGATAGCCAAGAAGGTTTTGAAAACGAAATAGCAAAGGTGATTGCTAAAAAAATGGACAAGAAAGCTAATTTTGTCTGGTGGACAAATGGCTTAACAGTGGGCAAAGATTTAGATGAAAATAAATGTGATGTAGTAATTGGGGCTGATGCGAATGACCCGCGATTGCTTACAACAAAACCCTATTACAAATCAGCATACGTGTTTATCACAAGAAAAGACCGTGAAATTGATATTGATTCATGGGATCACCCTTATTTAAAAGAGCGCAACTTTAGAATAGGCGTTTTGCCCGATAGCCCAGGTAAGAATATGTTGTTACAAATCAACCGGTTTGACGATATGTTTGATTACTTTACCGAAATTCAGAATTTTCAATCAACAAGAAATCGCTATATTCGAGTTGAGCCATCTCGTTTAGTCAATGATGTAGAAATGATGCACTTGCATGCTGCTATGTTATGGGCGCCAGAAGCTGCTAGATATGTCGCCGCTAAACCAGATTTGAAAATGGTGGTAGTGCAAGATACGGCAAAAAAATCTAACGGCGAAAAAATACCTATGCACTATGAAGTTGTAATGGGCGTGCGCAAAGGAAATACAGAGCTCAGAGATGCCTTAAACAAAGTAATAGATGAATCATCAAGCGAGATAGAAGCAATTCTCAAACATGAAGGTATTCCTCTCTTGCCTATGAATTAGGAATTTTAATCAATTAACTTAATGAACGAATTTATAACATGATGACAATTTTTAAAAATAACAGATTACTTAAATCTAGTGTAATGGGGGCGGCAATTGCAAGTCTTTTAATCGCAGCATGTGGTGCAAAGGGTGATGCGGCTTCACCAGAAGGAAAATCAGAGGCTAAGCCGATTAAGGTGGCTAGCGCCAAAAACTTTGGGCCGCCATTAGAGTTTAGAGGCACTATTTCTGGTGATGTATTAGATATGGCGCCTATAGAGGGTGAAGAAGTCACAGATGAAGTTAAGCATTTTAAAGCCACAGGTGAGAATCTTTATCGTGGCAACTCAGAGGCAGTAAAGAAAGGCTACACCATTTTCTCAACAGCGTGTTCAGGATGTCATGGTCATTTAGCTGAAGGCAAGTTAGGCCCTGCTTTAGCTGATGAATATTGGACCTACCCTAAGAATGAAACGGATAAAGGCTTGTTTGAGACCATTTATGGTGGGGCAGCTGGCATGATGGGGCCTCAAAGAGGCTTGTTGAAAGTCGACGAAATTTTGCATGTCATGGCTTGGCTTCGTTTTCAGCATGATGAAAATGCTAAAGGCGGTCAAGCTGCAAGCCATTAGTTTGAATTTAATACACATTGTGTATTAACTGTAATCGATGTGTTTCTGGTGAACATCGATTATTAACAAAAGATTCACCAGCAATTTTAATAAGGAGGGCGAAATGAGACGAATCATTTCATTATTAGCAGTAGCTGGTGTGTTGATGACATCAAATATTGCTTTTGCATATGATGGTCAAACATGTAAAGAAGCAGGTAATTGCTGGGAGCCAAAACCAGGCTATCCAGCAAAAATTGCAGGCAGCAAATATGACCCTAAACATGATCCAGCAGAAGTAAGCAAACAAGAAGCTGCCATCAAAGCAATGGATGCTCGCAATGCTAAACGTCTTGCAAATGCCAAATCAACTGGCAATTTTGTATTTGATGTGAAGTAATTAAAAATTCCCCCCCAATTAAACTGACACCGTAAAGGTGTCAGTTTTTTCAAACGTTCATAAGTGTTTTATTTTTTTAGACTAAGTTGCTTTGATTGAAAAAATGAAATGCATAGTAAAGAGAAAAATAGTAAAGAGAACATATGAATCAAGAAGTGAATATTGAGCAGTGGAGAACGCGTGCGCAAGCTTTTGAGCAAGCATTAAATTCTGTTGTATTGGGTCTTGAAAAGCAAGTAAGGGCATTAACCATTGCAATATTCTCTCGTGGTCATGTCCTGCTTGAAGGTGATGTTGGGGTTGGTAAAACTACCTTATTACGTGCGGCAGCTCAATTGCTAGGCGGTGGTTATCAGCGTATTGAAGGGGCGATTGATTTGATGCCCAGTGACTTTTTATATCATGCGTATATTGATGAAAAAGGTCAGGCTGCTGTCAAACCGGGGCCTTTATTGCGGGATGAGTCTAATTTGGCGGTGTTCTTTTTTAATGAGATGAACCGTGCACGCCCGCAAGCGCATGCTTTGCTTTTAAGGTTGATGGCTGAACGCAGTGTGAATGCATTTAATCGTGATTATGAATTCCCCCACTTAACTGTGTTTGCTGACAGAAACAGATTAGAGCGTGAGGAAACCTTTGAGTTGCCTGCCGCTGCACGAGACCGCTTCTTTATGGAAATTGGCATACAAGCACCAGAGGCAAAAGAGCTACAACGTGATTTGATGTTTAACACTCGATTTTACGATGTTGATGCTTTAATAGGCAGTTTAGAAAAAGGCTTGGTGGCTTACGACCAGCTTAATGCGGTATCAAAATCGGTTCAAGAAAGTGTACGAGCAGAGCTTAGTCTACAAGATTATGCAGTGAACCTATGGCAGGCATTGCGTCATCCTGCGCAAATGGGTATTCAGGTCATGGATATTGATATAGGCAAGTTGATGGCAGGTGGCGGTAGCCCACGTGGTATGGCCATGTTGATGCGAGGTGCGAGAACACGTGCTTGGTTAGAAGGGCGTGATTATTTAACTCCAGATGATATTCGAGAGGTGTTTCCTAGCATTATCGGACATCGGGTGTTTTTTACGCCGGCCTTTGAGTTGCATCGAGAAGAAATTGCACCGCAGTTGCTGCAAGCTGTACTCGCTAAAGTGGCTGCGCCTTAAGTTGTTCGATGATGCAAAAAACGCATATACCTTTTATCCTCAATCAGGTCAGTCCACATCGTGCAAGATGAATTAAATTTAGCCGAGTTAAGCTCAAATCCGCCTATTGGCATGCGATTTGAAAGCGTCCCACAGGAGTTTTATTACCATATTGCATGGCGCTCTCGCAGTGTTCAAGCAGGCTCACATAAAACGAAGCTGAGAGGGGCAGGCAGTGACTTTTCAGGTTTTGCTACCTTATTAGAGTGCCCAGACCCCAAACGATTAGACCTGCGAGCAAGTTTAAGAACTGTGCCCAAGCAGTTAATGGTGCGTACATTTTATGAGCGTAGCGCTATCAAAGTATACGCGATTGCTGATGTTTCTAGCTCTATGCAATACGAGGGTAAATCAAGCAAGCAAGCTATTCTAAAGAGTATTGTTGAGTCGATTGCTTGGTCAGCCACTCGCCAAGGCGATGCATTTGCAATGCTAGGATGTGATGATGAAGTGCAAAACGACGTCGAGTTATTGCCTACTTATCGAAGCACAGCAGCACAGGAAGCTGGTAGGAAATTGCAACTGTTCTTCTCAATTGGACGTTCAGTGACACGTTCGGCCAGTGCTTTGCCAATGTCTGCAAGCAAGCTTACAAGTAAACGTGCACTTGTATTCCTAATCTCAGACTTTCATTTACCTGAGGCACTCATTCATGAAACTTACCGTGCGTATGCCATGCATGATTTAGTGCCTATTGTGCTTTGGGATGAAGCAGAGTTTGAGGATATACCAAGCTGGGGCATTGCGCGTATGCGAGAAATGGAGTCAGGTGTGGAGCGCAGCTTATTCATGCGACCAGCACTGCTGGAGCGCATTAAAAAACATGCACAAGATAAACGCAAGGCACTGGTCAAGTGTAGCCAGCAATATGGATTTCGTATGCCATTTTTTGTGACTAATCAATTTGATGCCACTGCGTTAACGCGTCATTTACTAAGGTTTTAATTCGCTGGGGTCTTCATTGTGCGATTCAATTTTATAACATTAATTTTATTATTCCAGACCTTTTGCTGCTTTGCAGAAACGCATGGTTTATCGCATGATTTAAAGTATAGTTTAGAAAGTTATACCCGAGAAACCGATTACACCATAGGAAGTGTAGCTACTCAGCATCTCGTTGTGAGGGTGCCATTAGGTTATCGCTTAGATCAGGGTTCATTACCTGAAAAAGGTGTCACAGAGGCGATTGAATTGCGTGATGTGCACTGGCAGTTTGCAGATATAAAAAATGAGACGATTTATTCTTTTGACATCGATTGGCAAATTTTTGTAGCTTCTGAATCTGTTAAAAGCGTTCCCTTGCGAAGCTTAGAGTTGGTCTTTACTCATGAAGGCAAGTCATTCACCGTTGCTGTACCGGCAGATAGCGTTTTAGTATCACCCTTGCTTCCACCCAAAATGGATGCGAAGCACGTTCAACCATACGCAGATAACTTGCCAAAAAACATCAATACTATGCCACTTATCGCCATGTTGTTGACGGCATTATTGATACTTGTGCTCACAAGTACCTATATCGCTTGGTATTTCGGGTGGATTCGTTTTTCAGCAGAAAAATCAATGCCATTTAGACAGGCTTGGCGGAGTATAACTAAGCTAAACAGTGAGCCAAATGCAATCAATCAAGCACTGAAAACCACCAGCCATGCATTTAATGAATATGCTGGCTACAGTGTGACGCGTGAAAACTTAGGTCAACTGCTGTCAGAAAAAACCAAATTGCAGCCCCACGCTAAAGAAATAGAGCAGTTGTACCAAGATATTCAACATACTTTTTTTGCAGGTGTTGCTTCACAGCATACCTTAGAGACGGTTAGAAAGTTAGTAAAACAATTAAGCAAGCTTGAGTTGTCATAATGGATAGTTTGGCTGACATCTTTACTGGCTTTGGTAATCTCCATGTCAATCTAACATGGCCTTTGATGCTTTTGCCGCTTGCGCTATTGCCGTTGTTACTTAAAAACTATGAGGCCTTTGCCCACCCCTCCATTGCTAACATGCCTGAAGACCCACTATCAATTTGGTTGGCAAGGCTATGGCGCATTAGTGGAGCCTTAGCGATTGTGGCTATTGGGTTTGCGTTAGCGCAACCATACTTAACTGAGCAGCAAGAGGAAAAAATTGGCAAAGGCGCACACGTCATGATTGTGCTTGACCGCAGTGGCAGTATGAATGATGAGTTTGGTCAAAAAACTGCTGGTAAGTCGATTGTAAAAATGGAGGCTGCACGTCGTGTGCTCAAGGATATGGTCAATCAAAGTAAAAACGATTTGATAGGCATGGTCGCGTTTAGTACATCGCCGATTCTAGTAGCCCCATTAACAAGCGACCGTGATTACGTGAATGCTGCTTTAGAGGCAACCGAAGCTGGTGGTATGGGTTTTACAGCCGTCGCGCGTGGTTTGGGGATGGCCTTAGATTTTTTTGAGGGTAAACCAGTAACAGGTAGCCGTGCAATATTATTAGTGTCTGATGGTGGCGCGCATTTAGATGGCAAAACACAGGATATTTTGCGTGCCATGTTTATACGACATAACGCTTCTTTATATTGGGTCTATTTGCGCTCAAAAAATGGCGCGAGCTTAAAACAAGCGCCTAGCGAAGAAGACGGAATTGATGCTTATCCTGAGTATGCTTTACATGAGTATTTTAGAACCTTAAATGTGCCTTATCGCGTTTATGAAGCTGAAAATGCACAAGAAGTGAATGCCGCTATTGAAGATATTTCAAGGCTCAAAAATAAACCAACACGTTATTTTGACCCCATCGCAAAAAAAGAAATTTCTTGGATTTTCTACGTAATAGCATGGCTAAGTTGTGCTGTGTTACTGGCACTTCATAGCATGGAGGTGAAGCAATGGAAACGCGCTTAGTTCGCTCGGTGCAATTTTTAAAACGATGCATGCCATGGTGCATCTTATTGGTTTTGTTAAGTATATTGATACTTGTTTGGAGCAGTATTCAACTTTATCAAGCACATGTTTATCACCAGCATTTAGCGAATAAAACGCTTAATCAGACCACCTTATTTGCTAGCAACCAAACACCACAAGCCCTGTTTGCTAATGCAGTGCGCTATGGCTATCAAGGGGCAAATGAAAAGGCACTAAATCACTATGCAAAAGTAGTGGCGAGCACTTCTAAAAAACACCCATTACATGCTTCAGCGCTTTTTAACACAGGCAATTTATATCTAAAGCTTGCCACAGATAAATTAGAAAAAGAAGGTTTGCCCGCATGGGATGTCGCGGGCCCATTAGTGGCATTGGCCAAAGAAAGCTATCAGAAGGCTTTACGAATTAACCCGCAATGGTCTGAGGCTAAATATAACTATCAACTAGCATTACGTTTGGCACCAACAGCGCATGGCATGCGTGGACCACAACAATATGAAGATGAAAACATTAAGCAAGAAGAAAAACCCAGTGGCTGGCCAGCCATGCCAGGGAACCCGAGGGGCATGCCTTAATGCCGTACTTGCTTCAAAGTCTTTATGCTGAAATTAAAACGCTGGCTCATCCACGTCAGTACGGGCGTGGTCAATGTCTATTGATTGCGTTTATTTTATTAAGCATGAGTTTGTTTAACCCGCATTTAAAGTTACCCAATCGCGTCTATGACTGGTTGGTGGTGATTGATGTGACACAAAGCATGAATGTACGTGATTACACCCTCAATAGTAAGGGCATAAGCCGAATTGAGTATGTCAAAAACGCGCTGAGGGAAAGTTTGCAAACCTTGCCATGTGGCTCTCGTGTGGCGCTAGCGATGTTTGCTGAACGCGAAGCACTGACCATTGTTAGGCCAGTAGAAGTGTGCGCGCATTATTCTGTTCTTGATCAAACCATTGCCAAATTAGATTGGCGCATGGCTTGGGCGGCAGATTCGTTTATTGCACACGGCGCATATAAAAGTATTGAGCAAGCAGCAAAGTCGGGTAACACCAGTCGGGTGTTATTTATTACTGATGGACATCAAGCCCCACCTGCTAATCCCAAATATATGCCTACCTTTGATGGAAAAGCTGGTGCAGTAAAGGGCTACATCATTGGAAGTGGCAAATTGAATAAAAGCCAAATCCCTAAGCTCGATGATAGAAACGAAATAGCAGGATATTGGACAGCAGAAGATATTCAACAGTTTGGATTGTTTGGTATGGCAGAAACTTTGTCAGTACTTGCTATGGAACAAGGCCAGCATGATAGAAATTCTGGACATGGTGCTGGGTCCGATATATTAGGCGGCGCACATTTATCTGCATTGGATGAAGATAATTTACAGAAGATTGCAAAACAAACTGGTTTGCAATACCTACGCCTAGAAAAACAACATCAATTAGCAAGTGCTATGACAGACTTTTCGATGGCAACCACTCGTCAAGCTGACACCAATTTGCGTGCTTGGTTTGCACTGCCTGCATTAGTGTTATTGCTAGTCTATGTGCTCTCGGTTTTTAAGCTGTCAATCATGACATTAATACTCAATATCAAAGAGTTTTGGCAGTTTTTAAAAGTGCAAGTGACTCAGTTTAAAAGCATCAAATCAATCAATTTAACAAAGGAGAAGGTATGAAAGTATGGTTGTCGATATTAACGCTTTGCGTCAGCGGTGCGGTGTTTGCGCACGGGCCAACCCCGCAAAAAACCGATGAGTCTATTCAAGTCAAAGCCACACCAGATGCAGTTTGGAAAAGAATCACTGAGCCATGCGGCATTGCTAAATGGAACTCAGAAGTCAGTGCCTGTGATGTGGTGAATGAAAAGCAACAAACGCTCACACTCAAAAATGGCAAAAAAATCTTGCAAGAAGTAGATGAAATTGCAGCAGCAGAGATGACTTATTCATATCGATTTAGTGGTGAAATCGATATTACAGCATTGCCTGTGAGTTCTTTAAACGGAAAAATTAAAGTTACAGCCGATGCAGACGGTGCAAAAGTGACCTGGACTGCACGCTATTATCGCGCCTTTACAGGCAATGAGCCGCCAGCAGGACAAGATGATGAATCTGCAAAAACTGCAATTGATAGCTTTGTGAAAGCAGGGTTAAACGGCTTAAAAGAAAACAAAGTGTCAGCTAAAGCGAGCAATACAAACACTGCAGGATGTTGCGTTGGAGTAAAAAACTTTTTAAAGAAATGGGGGGCTAAACTTTTAAGAGTTTAGCCCCGAATTCAGCGCTATTAAGTTTTCTTAATTTTAGTTTTGATAAGCGATAAAAATTGA
>CAZAHP010000033.1:12442-19805 GCA_964484985.1 uncultured Methylophilaceae bacterium | reverse complement strand
GCACTAAAGCAAAAATTAAGAAAATTACTGATAAGCAAACCCACTTGGCAGCGACAAATGACCAATACAGACCCAAATCTTTCTACGCAGACTAATGCCTTAGCAACGACAACGGGCTTTAAAAGTATATTGTCGCAACGCAAAAAATGGGTCATTGCTGGTTTTTTAATGGCGCTTATTGCAGCGGCTGCATTTGCTTTTAAAGTGCCTCATGCCAAATTAGAGCAAGAACCTATCAACTTAAGCCAGCCCGATGTATGGGTTCATAGCCAAAATTTTTCTTTATTGGCGCACGATTTACTGCAAGTGCCCTTATTAAAAAGCCTGCTTACAGAAGATTTTTTGTATTTTTATGCACAAGATGAAGATTGGATGAGCTTGCAGGGCGCCATGCGTCGCATCAGCTTTGAGCATGATTTAAACTGGTCTGACAGCTTGCTCAAGAACATTGCTAGCGCACCCGCCGACGTTTACATGTGGCACGACGATACACATGCGCTGCGCTATTGGGCTTTGAGCTTAGAGCGCGACCAACTCACCACCATCGCGCAAAAACTTGCCGTGTTAAAACTCACGGCAGATAAGCAGTTGCATGAAATAGCGCAAATTAGTATTGATGGTGACGATGTGCCTATTTTACGTGTGACACTCTCTGCACAACGGCAAATGGTGCTGGCTGCGCATGATAAGCGCTTGGTGTTGCTTTCAGATGTGAGCATGGCAAGTTTTGAGGGTGATGATTTAGACGAAGGCGCTGAGCAGCTGATTAAAAACTTGCTGGCAAAGGATGCCGCAACGCGTGCAAAAGTGGTTTCTGAGTGGCAAGTGGCGAGCAAGGCTTCATCTGAGGACGAGTTTCAGCAAACGATTTTTCTTTCTAACCGCTTTTTTGCGCAAGGTTATGGCACTTATGTGCCTAGCGTAAGGGCTTTGCGCTTTGACTACAACGGCAAAAACTGGCTGACAGAAGCCAATTTAACGTCCTCAAGCTTTGATGCAAACATCTGGACGCATCTACCCGCCAATGCTGCTTTTTGTGTGAGCTTGCCTATTGATTGGGCGGCTGCGCAAAAAGCCTTAGATGATGCTGATGAGCTCAGTGTTAAACCGAATCTAGCCTCTGAGTTTGCAGCCAGCGGCGCGGCTTGTTGGTATGCTGAAGAAAATGATGACATTACTCAGCCGCTTTTTGTGGTGTTACGCAAATCTGAAAAAGACTCTACTGACGCGCTCACCGCTTTATTTGACTGGGGCGTGGCCACCAACCAAGATTACCTTAAAGATTTATTTGCCTTGTATCGACAAAGGCGCGAAATCAAAGATAGGTTGGCCAGCGCAGAATCTTCGCTAGATACGCTCAAAAAGACAAAGTTTAGCCCTAAACTGAAAAAAGAAGAGTTTGCTGCCAAAAAAGTGGAATTAGAAAACCAGAAAAAAGCCACGCAAGAACAGATTGATAGTATTGAGGCTGAGCTAGAGGCGATTAAACCTAAAATTGCAGCCGAAAAAGAAGCTATCGCTGAACCAGCAACGATTGCCAAAGAAAAAACAATCGAACATGAAGGCAACTTCACGGTGTTGGCGCGTAAACAGGCCATTGATTCAAGCTCAAATAACAGCCCACAAATTGCGTTTGATAACAAAGTGGTCTATTTCTCAACCAATCAACACTTAATTGCGCGCGCCATTGCAGTTGGCGGTAAACACTACCCCAATTTGCAAGAATCCACCAAAATACTCAGCCCTAGTGCGCAGCAATTTTTATACGTAAACCCTAAAAAACTCGCGACCTTGCTTAACAACACAGGGCATGAGGCATTGCCGCAAGAAACGCAGGCCAATTTACGGGCCGCGTTTGATTACCATATGCCCGCACGTTTAGCTGCGCTGTCTAAACAGCCCCCCTTTAGCTTAGTACAAGATAAAACTTCGGCTTTGAGCAAGCTGATGAATCAAGAAAAAGGCGAATGGAAAGCACTCACATGGCAAACTGCGCCATAAAGTCGCGCCCCATCAACCTGTTATGACGCGCTTACGCTTTTTATGCAAACACTAGATCACAACAGCACACCAAGCCCCTTGCCTACGCTCGCAAGGCGACGCTTCTTTGCTGAGCTTACGGCACTCATGCTGCTAGCGGGCAAGTCTATTAACGCCCTCGCTTTAATGCCTCAGGCTTCAGGGCTAGGCCAACCCAGCTTAGCAGGTAGAAGCAAGCTCTCATCTAGCCAAGCACAAGCGTTTAGAAGCTGGTTTCAGCTTATTGTTAAACAACAGCTCAATCGCGGCCCTACGCCACGCTGGGTGCAGCGTGACTGCGCAGGCTTAGTCCGTTTTGCCTGTGCTGAAGCCTTGCGCACACATGACCAAACTTGGCGCAAAGCCAATGGTTTTTTAGGTAAAAAATTACCGCCTGAGCTTAACCTTACACCCGCGCAGCTAGAAGAGTTGCGCCACGCTTGGGTGCGAGCCGATGGTAGCCAAGGCGCATTTGTCAGCGCCTTAGAGCTGGTACAAAACAATACGCATGCAGTGGGTAAAGAGTTAGCCCATGCTGAAGTCGCCGATTTATTGCTATTTGACCAAGGCCAAGCGCAACATTTAATGATTTGGCTGGGTCAGTATGTTGCCTACCATACGGGCAGCGTCACGCCTGAAGACAACGGCCTGCGCGCTTACCCTTTGGCTAAACTAATGGCATGGGATGACACTCGCTGGCAACCACATGCAGATAACCCCAATTTTCTCGGCATTTTTCGCCTGTTTTTTTTGAGAGCATCATGAGAATTCATTTATTCAAAATTATCATTTCACTCTTCATGTTGCTATGCCTCAGCACATCGCTTGCAAGAGCAGATGAGTTTAGCAATACTGAGTTTTTTATTCTTTCAGATAGAAGCTTTAGCAGCCAAGAGCAAGCGCAAGTGCGCTTAGAAATGCAAGATGTCCAAGCGGTACATAACAATGCGGGCATGGAAATCGCCGTCTACAAAGTGCCTCATCCTATTGCGTTTTTACAAAAACAGAGCAATTTGCACCGCATTAACACCAAAGCACAAGCAGCTAAACCTGGGGTTTGGAACGCGATAGTCGCCATGTGGGATTACGTAGCGCAAACGGCACGTAATCTGGCACGTAAGTTTTTCTCTGAAGATGCGCGCCGCACCACAGTCAATGTAGCGCCGGATTTACATACCTTAAACACACCACACAACTTCACACACCAGAGTGCATATAAGCCTCTGGAGGGCTTTGATATGGTGTCGCGCTTTCGCTACCCATTGCAATTTGCTAAAGAGATTAAATCTGCGCAAGCCATTTTAGATGGTGCCAATGTAGAAGGCTCTATCAGCTTTGGCGGCACAAGCTTTAATACCAATGGCGAGCAAAACTCTGAAAGCACTGAAAGCCAAGCCTTTAGCAACGGCAATGTGTACATCCCCATAGGCAAACTTGAACCTGGGCTTTACATCGTAGAAGCTATGCTAGGTGAGCAGCGCGCCGTGACTATGGTGTTTGTGGGCGACACGGTTGCTGTGACCAAAACCACCGCATCTGGCTTATTTGTATGGACAGTAAACCGCACCACAGGCGAGCCTGTAGCCAAGGTTGAAAGCCATTGGAGCGATGGCGTAGGCGAGCTTGCATCAGGCGAAACCAATGCAGAAGGCTGGCTACAACTAAACCACGAAGCCCCTGAGCAAACGTATCTCTTTGCCCAAGACAGCAAAGGCGGTGTGCTTATTTCTGAAAACTATTTTTACAATAGTGAAATTTACAACGCCAAAGTTTACGCCACTACTGACAAACCACTGTATCGCCCAGGTGACATGGTTAATATTAAAGTCGTAGGCCGTGAGTTTACAAACGCACGTGACTCTAAACCGCTGAGCGATGCGCCAATACAAGTGACCGTGTTTGACCCAAATGGCCTGCCTGTTGCCAATCAAACCTTGCAATTTACAGGTGCGGCTGGTGGCGACACCGCCTTTCAACTTCCCGCCTTAAGCGTTGCGGGTGGTTATGAGATTCACCTAAGCTACCTTGGCGAAGTGTATAGCGCGGCCTTTAGAGTGGCGCAATTTCAAAAACCACACTTTCAAATCAACCTCAATGTAGACAATGACGATTTAAAAACTGGCAGCAAAATTCCTGTAGCGCTGCAATTGCGCTACCCAGATGGCAAACCCGTTAAAAACGCTGATGTTGAAATTGACTTAAAAGCACAAGCCATCAGCATGGTAGACGGTGATTTAGCTTATAGCGGGCAGTTTCCTATCAAACTCACCAGCCAAAGCTACAAAACCGACAGCAGCGGTAATGTGAGTATAGATTTACCAGAAGCCAAAGAACCAAGCCGTTATATTGTCTCAGCACTCGCTACAGATGGCGCGGCCTACCGTGTGCGCCACACGCAAGAGCTTTTAATAGAGCGCGGCATGAGCAATTGGTATTTAAAAACGACCAGCCGTTTTACAGCGCCAAAAAAAGCCGTGCATTTTGAGTTAAGCCGCGCGGCATCTAATGCGTCCAATTTGAATGATAAAGCCAGCAAACCCAGCCAATGGAAATGGGTCAGGTTAGAAGACCAAACCCAAGCGCAGGGCTATATCACTGGTGACACCAACAAAGGCATAGAGGTTTTATTCGAAAAATCAGGCTCATACACCGTAAGCCTGATGAGTGAAGATGGCAAAGTGCTTGGCGCAACCAGCCACTGGGTGAGCGGCCCAGAGCTAAAAGTGCCAGTAGGTCACATCGAGGTAGTTTGGGATAAATCAGGCTACCAAGTAGGCGAAGTAGCCAGTGCTTTAATCAGCTTTTCTGAGCCTATTGAGCATGCGCTCTTGACCCTAGAACGCGATAGCATAGAAAAAACCAGCTTGTTAAAAGTGCCAAATACATGGTTAAAAACCTACAAAATTGGCCCTCAACAATGGCGTGTCAATGTACCTGTCACAGAGACATTTGCACCTAACTTAACACTCTCTGTGGCCTATGTTAAAAACAATGAATTTGTATTTGAAAATGCGGGTATTTTAGTCACCAATCCCAAAATCAACATACGCATCACCGCAGATAAAAAGCAATATTTACCCGGCGACACCGTTAAATTAGCGATTGATACCTCAGTCATCTCTCCAGATGGCAAAGCCAGCAATCAAGCCATATCTGCGCTGGTTAGTTTAAGTGTTGTCGATGAAATGATTTACGTGTTGCAACCCGAAATTGCACCTAATATTTACGACTTTTTCTATCACCCTCGACGCAATAACGTTCGCACACAATACAGCCTATCGTTCATAGGCTATGATGTTTCGACCAATCAATTAGGCAAAACGCCCAAAACGCACCAAGCGCAACAGCGTGCTACCAAGGTCTTGGAGCGCCCGCGTAGAGATGAGGTCGATACCGCCTTATGGGCACCAAAAATCATCACCGATGCTAATGGCCATGCTGAAGTCAGCTTTAAAATGCCAGATGCGCTGACACGCTGGAGAATCACCGCGCGCGCGATGAGCAGCAATGGCACTGTCGGTCAAAACGTCAGCGATATTTTAAGCAATAAAGATTTTTATATTAAATGGACCAGCCCGAATTGGCTACGCAACAAAGACAGCGCAACGGGCAATATCGCCATCTTTAACCAAACGCCTAAAGAGCAAAAAGTGAATTTAAGCTTGCAAGGCGCTTTGGTTAAAAATGAAGCTGTCACACTTAAGCCAGGTATTAATTTTGTAGATATTGCGCGTACAGGCGCGCAAAGCGGCGTGCTTACCTTAACGCTGACGCAAAATAACAAAGTCTACGATAGTTTAAACGTCAATTTAAACAGCATACCCGACCATTGGCTCACACATTACAGCAAGCTCATTACGCCGCAAGAAGGCAAACTTGCACTAGAGCTGCCAGCCGATGCCAGCAATATTAGTATGCGTTTATTAGATAACTCGCGCGCAGCGTTTTACCATGTGGTAGATGATTTAATCGAGCAACCTTACGGCTGTGTAGAGCAAACCTCTAGCCGCCTGATTCCGCTCGCCTTGGCCTACAAAGCGCTGCCTGAAGATGACCCTCGCAGAACATCCATGATGCGTCAGCTTTACACCCATCGCATGCGCCTTGCCAGCATGGCAGGGCCAGACGCGCATTTTGGCTGGTGGGGTGTAGATATGACCGTAGACCCTTTTGTCACCACTTACGCTTACTACGCCGATTGGCGCACAGCGCAAGCGCTCAAGCTCAACCTACCCGCAGAACACTGGGAGCGCCTATTTAAACTATACAGCGAAAGCGGCTTTAAGCAGCCTGTATGGCAGCGCGCGCTCATGCTAGATTGGATGACGCAAATGGGGCTTGCTACAGACTCAGCCATCGCAGGCTTAGCGGCTGATTTAGTGCGAGAAGACCCTAACAAATTAGAAGCCCTTAAATACAACCGCCACGACAGCTGGGTGCTAAGCGATGAAAGTCGTCAAACCTATGATTTAGCGGTCGTGCTTACCAGTAAACTGCTTAAATCAAATGTCGAAGGCTTTAAAGAAATAGTGACGGCCTCTGTAGACAATGTCGCCATGCAAGAAAGCCTAGTGGCCAAAGCGCTATTACATGCCACAGGCCACCAAAAAGCCGATGTTGACATATTGCTTTCACTCGCCAGCAGCGAGCACGCCACCATAGACCGCTCGCTCATGCTCTCTTGGCTAGATAGCAGCTTAAGCAAAGAATCTAAACCCGCCGATAAAATCACTCTAAGCAAACCTTGGCTGCTTAAGCCCAGCAGCACAGGTCAAACGGTGTATTTATGGCCTAATGCAAATAGCGCCAAACCTAATGCCCAGCCCATCATCAGCAATAGCAGCGCGGTATTAAGTTATGACAGCCTAGCTGCGCCGACTAAAAATACACTGCCCGCAACACTTGAACGCACCCTGTATTTATTAGAAAAACAAAGCGATGGCAGCTTTGAAACCAGCGTTATGAACGAAGGCGATGCCGTCACCACCGATGCGCTTTATTTAGAATCTTTAACGCTCACACCTAGCATCTCCACACCTACGCAAGCACTGCGCTATATCGTGGTTGAAGCCGCAATACCCGCAGGGGCGCAAGTGGAGTCAGGCACATGGGGTGTTAATATTAAAGACGTAGGCGAGCTAGCTAAAGCCAACTTCCAAGACCTCCAAGGTCGATACGCAGTGCCGCTAGGCGATGTAAGCAAAGCGGTTACCGTGCAACACTTAATGCGCTTTAGCCAACGCGGCAGCTATGTGCTCCCCGCAGCTCGTGCTTACAATATGTATAGCCCAGATGCCCAAGTGCTAGAAGCGCAGCCACGTAAAAACATTAAGGTAAAATAATG